>CAJFUA010000065.1 GCA_904420085.1 uncultured Eubacterium sp.
CCTGATTTCATTATACACTGTGCAGGAGTAACTTCTAGTTAATTGAATTTAAAATTTTACAAATGGAATTTAGTTTTTTATTTAACGGTTCACATCTCGTTATACATATATTACCAGCCGAACAAATGTTTGTCAACACTTTTTTCGAATATTTGTTCGAATTTTTGTTGCACTTTGTTCTTAACTGTGGTAATATTAACATAAATAGAGTACGTTAAATGGTACTTTGACTAGGAATTTATAAAAAATTTATAAAAATTGGAGGTATTCTTATATGGCAGGAAAAATCAGTGAAAAACAGCAACAGATATTAGATTATATAAAAGAAGAAATTCTTGGAAAGGGGTATCCCCCTACTGTCAGGGAGATTTGCGAAAAGGTGGGGCTCCGCTCTACTTCTTCCGTACATTCCCATCTGAACACTTTAGAAGAGAACGGATATATCCGACGTGACCCTACCAAACCACGTACCATAGAAATTATGGATGATGAGTTTGGATTAACCAGAAGAGAAATGACCAATATTCCTATTTTGGGCAGAGTGGCTGCCGGTTCCCCTCTTTTGGCGGTGGAAAACATTAAGGATTACTTTTCTCTTCCTACAGAATTTTTACCAAATGCGGAGACTTATATTTTAGAAGTTCGGGGTGAAAGCATGATAAATATCGGTCTTCTGGATGGTGATTATTTGATTGTGGAAAAGACAAATACTGCAAAAAACGGTGATATCGTTGTGGCATTAATAGATGATTCCGTTACCGTAAAAACATTCTTTAAGGAAAATGGTCATATCCGCCTCCAGCCGGAAAATGATGATATGGATCCAATTATTGTGGATGACTGTACCATAGTCGGTAAAGCATATGCATTATACAGACCGATAATTTAGATGTTTATTTGCTTTAAAAAAATATTGACAGGATTTCAATCATAATAAAAAACTACTGTTAGGATAGTTTTTACTATCTTAGCAGTAGTTTTTATTATGCTTATATATAATTAATTATTATACAACTGGAATTCATATAGCCGTACTGTTCCGGCACTATCACCCGGATTGAAAATTTTAATCTGTACATAACGTGCTGTCTGTGTCCCGATATCATATTATGAATTATGTTTTAATATGCCAGACATTCGTCAAGAGATTTTATAATTCCTTCCTTGTCCATATCATGTCCGATAAATACCACCTTTATCATTCGGTCTCCTATTTCTTCGTCCCAGTCTGCAACAAGCGTAGGATCTTCTTCCATCATTTTTGCACGGACTTTTCTTGGCGCCGTCGCTACCCATTGTCCTGCATTGGCAATATTAATCTGCTTTCCTGCCTGCTCAAACATATATGCATCATTATTGTTTTCTGCAGCCCAGATAATTCCTTTACTTCTGATAATGTTTTTCGGCATAACATCCAGCCAGTCTTCAAATTTTTCTTTGGCAAAAGGTTTTCTTCTGTAATATACAAAAGAGCCGATACCGTACTCTTCTGCCTCGCCCTCTCCGTGATGATGGTGATGATGGTGGTGGCTATGTCCGTGATGTTCATGCGCATGCTCATGTTCATGTTCATGCTTCTCATCATGGTTATGCTGTCCTTCATCATGAGAATGTTCATGGTGTGCGTGTTCCTCATCATGTCCGTCCTCGTGATGATGTTTTCCATGCTCCTCGTCTTCTTCTGCGTCAAAGGCTTCCATTTCCTGAATCCAGCCTGCGGACATACTGGATTCTTCAAAATCAAACCGGTTGGTATTTAAAATCTCATCCACATCAATCTGTCCGTAGTTCGTTTCCAGCATCACTGCCTTTGGCTGTAAGGTTCTTACAATTGCCTTTACTTTTTCAAGCTGCTCCTTAGAAACGGTGTCCACTTTATTTAAAATAATAGTGTTACAAAATTCAATCTGTTGAATTAATAAATTTTCAATATCTTCTTCGTCAATATCTTCTTTTACCAGATTTTCGCCGCAGCCAAACTCGTCGGCCATTCTTGCAACGTCCACTACGGATACAATATTGTCCAGTCTGGCAATTTTTGCCCGCTCATCATAGGAGCCGTCCAGCATGATAATAGACTGTGCAATCGGAATCGGTTCGCAGATACCGCTTGCCTCAATAAGAATGTAATCAAACTTTCCGGTTTTAATTAAATCAATAATCTGATTAATCAAATCCACTTTCAACGTACAGCAGATGCAACCGTTTTGAAGCGGTACCAGATTTTCATCTTTCTGTGTAACCTGTCCGCCTTTGGCAATCAGGGAAGCGTCAATGTTCACCTCTCCGATATCATTGACAATAACAGCTACTTTGTATCCTTTCTGGTTGGTAAGTACCTGATTTAATAATGTTGTTTTTCCTGCACCTAAATAACCTGTAAGCAATGTTACGGGAACTAATTTGTTTGCCATTTAAAGCACTTCCTTTCATTTTATGTCTTTCCCCATAGGGAGTAATTTATGATTTATCTGTTCTGCACAATAAAATATGCGCTGTACGCAGGCAGATGAAATTCATCTTTAATTTCCATGATATCACCTGAAATCAAATCTGTAACCTGCGTATCCGTCAATTCAAACCGGACTTTGTAATCATTCTCATCTGCGTTAATACACACATAAACGCTTTTCCCTTCAATACTCCTCTTAAATATGCACTGTTTATTTGTGAGAACCACAGATGTAAAGTCGCCATAATTTAAGGCATCACTTGATTTTTTTGCCTTGGAAAGCTTGGAAATAAATTCTGTCAGTTCATTATATACCGGTTTATCAAAAGAAGGACGGAGGGCAGGATCTCCCTGACTTTTATCTCCTTTTGCTCCCCATTCGCTTCCATAATAGATACAGGGGATTCCGGGCATTCCAAACATTAAAGCATAAATCAGCGGCAGATGTTTTTCATTGGTTAAAATACTTGCCACTCTTGTTACATCATGATTGTCCACAAAGGACAACAAATGTTTTCCTCTATATAAAGTCCACTGTTCCGGTCCGAACTGTCGTAGAAGAGAATGGTTAATCTCAAACATATTCATGGAATTAAAACTGGAATACAGTCCTTTATAACATTCATAGTTTGTTGCAGAATGAAGCATTTCCTCATTCATACGCTGATTGTAATCCCCATGAAGCATTTCTCCCACCAGAAAGAAATCTTCTTTTAAGGAATCCACATGTCTTCTGAGCCTTCTTAAAAAATCAAAATCCAGACAATATGCCACATCCAGCCGGATTCCGTCAATGTCAAATTCTTTAATCCAAAAACTTACGGCATCTAACAGATATTCCACTACCTCATTGTTCTGAAGGTTTAGTTTTACCAAATCATAGTTACCTTCCCAGCCTTCATACCAAAGTCCGTCATTATCGTTGGAATTTCCGTTTAAATCAATGTGAAACCAGTGAAGATACTTTGAATTTTCCCGATTTCTGCATACATCCCGGAAAGGTTCAAATCCCCGTCCCACATGATTGAAAACGCCGTCTAATACTATTTTTATGTCATTTTCGTGCAAATCCTCGCATAATCTTTTAAAATCCTCATTTTCGCCTAATCTCACATCCAGTTTTTTATAATCTCTTGTATTGTAACCATGGGTGTCTGATTCAAATAATGGCGAAAAATAAACTGCATTGGCGCCGGTCTTTTTTATATGGGGAATCCAGTCATGAATTTTGAGAATTCTTTTTTCCGGCACGCCGTCATTTTCAAAAGGTGCACCGCAAAATCCTAACGGATAAATCTGATAAAAAACACTTTCATATGCCCACATAACTTCTCCTTATAAATCCGTAATATTTATTTGTTTTCCGTCTCTCCAGATTCTTTCCAAATCATAGAACAACCGGTCTTCTTCATTAAAAACATGGATAATAATGTCATTAAAATCCATCAGAATCCAGTTGGCATTACTGTATCCTTCAATGTGATTTGGAGTACATTCTGCCTTATATAACTGCTCTTCCACATTATCTGCCAGTGCCTTTACCTGATTTTCGTTATTACCGCCGGCAATGATAAAATAATCCGCAATGGTTGAAATCTCGGAAATATCAATAATTGAAATATTAACGCCTTTCTTATCATCCAATGCGTTATATGCAATTTTTGCTAATTCTTTTGATGTCATTTTATTCCTCTCCTACTTTTTTCTTATAAAATTCATATGCTTTTTCTGTATTGATGTCAATAATCTGTTTTCTTGATCTCAAATAGTTTAATGTATCTTTTAAAATATGATACGTGAGCAGGTTCAAATCTCTATGGGATATCTCTCTTAAATAAGAAAGATTGGGCTGTTTGTCCCTGCCCGGCTCAATATAATCGGCACAAAAGACAATCTGTTCCAATGTTGTCATGTCAGGTTTTCCGGTGGTATGCCATATTACGGCATTTAATATATCCGAATCTTCTATTTGATATTTTTTCTCTGCAATATATGCTCCCACCTTACTGTGAAGTAAATACGGCGCTTTTTTCTCATAATCAGAAACAGGAATATGATTTTCCATGCATATTTTTACTAATTCATCATTCGTATAGTGTTTTGCACAATCATGAATCAACCCCGCCAGATAAGCAGTATTTGGATTTATGCCATATGTTTCCGCCATATTTTTTGCTGTTTCTGCCACAGCGATGGTATGTTCATAGCGGTGTGCGTTCAGCACTTCTTTCAAATCATCTTTGATTTTTCCCACGGACCATGCCATATTTTTATCATGGTCCGAATACAGATGATTTTCCAGAATATATTGATAAACCTTGGGAGAAATCTTATCCCTGCTCATTTCTAACGGACTTCTTCGGATATCACTGGAAGAAATGGGAGAAATCTCTGTCTGAAGTATTGTTATACTGTGATGATTTCGGGTAATAATATCATGAAACTTTGACCGGATATGGGAAATTGTCTCATCCAGTTTCTGATTACTTTCATCCAATCTCCGGATGACGGCAATCGATGCTTTTTCTAAAATCACCTCCGGATGATACCAGCTCTCAAAACTGGATATGGAATCTCCGCCCACAATAAAATAAAATTCATCTTCCGGATAGGTTTCTTTTAAGGCAGTTAACGTATCTGCCGTATAACTTAATCTATTTCTGATTTCAAAATCAGAGCATCCGATTCCGGAAATTCCTTCTATGGCAAGTTCTATCATATGGATTCTATGATGTTCTCCGGTAATTTTGTCCGCATTTTTATGAGGCGGACAAAAAGCCGGCATCAAATATACTCTATTCAGAGAAAGGGATTTCAAAGCCTGTTTTGCCATATAAACATGGGCATTGTGTATGGGATCGAAAGTTCCCCCTAATATTCCTATTTTCATGGTTTTCTCCTATGGAAGAATAATTTTTCTGTCCTTTTCTTCCTTTGCCGGACGGTATAATACAATCTTTCTGCCAATCACATGTACCACGGAAGAGCGGGTTCTGTCAGCCAAAACCTGTGCAATTTCTTTTGGTTCATAAAAACAGTTCTTCAGTACATTAATTTTAATTATTTCACGCTTCTCCAAAGCCTCATCAATAGCTGCGGTAATCTCCGGTGTTACGGAAGATTTTCCCACCTGAAATATAGGCTCAATCGTTGCTGAAATTTTTCGCAAATATGCTCTTTGTCTGCTATTCATATCTGTCTCCGTTTCCTGTAATAATATTCCTTTGCAGACATCCCCTTTGAAATGCAGGCACTTACCGGGTTTGTCCGCAAATGATACATGACTATTTGTAATAATCAAACTGATGTCCGTAAATTTTTACGGTATCGCCTTCTTCAATTCCCAGTCGTTCCAACTCGTCAAGGATGCCATTGTCCTTCATAAAGTTCTGGAAGAACATAAAGCCTTTTTCGGAGTCAAGATTGGTATAACCTAACATTCTCTCCACCCGAGGTCCCTCTACGGAATAAAGACCTTCTTCCAGTTTTTCTACGGTATATGGCAATTCCGTTGTGATTCTGTAATCCTCAGGATTATATTCCTGCTGATACACCATAGGTGCGTCATCAAAGTTATCCAGCAGCTCTCTTACATAATAAAGCAGTTCCTTTAATCCTTGACCGCTGACTGCCGAAATCGGATAAACTTTCACATCCGGTTCAAACTCTTTTTTGATTTCGTCGATAATCTCATTGGTATCTCCGTAAATGGCGTCAATTTTATTGGCAGCAATTACCTGTGGTCTGTTTAAAAGATCCGGATTGTATTTTTCCAGTTCTCTGTTAATTGCCTTGATATCTTCCACCGGATTTCTGCCTTCAACGGATGCGGCATCAATCATGTGAATAATCACTTTCGTGCGCTCTATATGCTTCAGAAACTGATGTCCCAGCCCTACGCCTTCTGATGCTCCCTCAATTAATCCGGGGATATCTGCAATCACAAACCCTTTTCCGCCATTTAAATCGACCACGCCCAAATTAGGATTCAGCGTAGTGAAATGATAATTGGCAATCTTTGGATTGGCATTGGTTACACGGGATAAAAAAGTAGATTTACCCACATTTGGAAATCCTACCAGTCCCACATCTGCAATACTTTTTAATTCTAAAGTGACATTCAGTTCCATGCTCTTTTGTCCCGGCTGGGCATAGTTAGGCGCCTGCATGGTAGCCGTTGCATAATGCTGGTTTCCCTTACCGCCGCGTCCGCCTCTTAAAATTACCATCCGCTGATTATCACCGCTCATGTCTGCCACAATTTTTCCGGTCTCTTCTTCCCGGATAATGGTTCCTTCCGGCACTTTAATAATCAGGTCGGCGCCGTTTTTTCCGGTTTTGTTCTGTTTTCCGCCTTCCTGTCCCGGCTCCGCTTTGAAATTATGCTTATGCCGGAATTCATAAAGCGTATTTAAGCCTTTGTCCACTTCAAAAATAACGTCGCCGCCTTTTCCGCCGTCGCCGCCATTGGGACCGCCGTTTGGCACATATATTTCTCTTCTAAAAGAAACATGTCCGTCGCCGCCTTTTCCGGACTGAATAAAAATTTTTGCAAAATCCGCAAACATCACATTCCTCCATGAATTCATCTTTAAGATAAATCGCCTAAATTTTCCTGCTTTTAAAAACAGGCTTCAAATCATAAAAGATCTGAAGCCTGCGAGTATCTTTTCTAATTATTCAGCTACCGGATATACAGAAACCTGTTTTTTGTCTCTGCCTTTTCTTTCAAATCTTACGATTCCGTCTGATGTAGCAAATAATGTATCATCACCACCACGTCCAACGTTTACGCCCGGGTGAATCTTTGTTCCACGCTGTCTGTAAAGAATGTTGCCAGCCTTAACAAACTGTCCGTCTGCTCTCTTAGCGCCAAGTCTCTTTGATTCTGAGTCTCTGCCGTTCTTTGTAGAACCCATACCCTTTTTATGAGCGAAGAACTGAAGGTTCATTTTCATCATAGCTATACCTCCTTATAATCTAATGAAATAAAATCTTTGTATTCTTTTTCCAACTGCTCCAGTCCTAAAATAAAAGACTTCATGAGCAACTCAGCCTCACTGCTAATCGTATCGCCAAATTCAAATT
Source organism: uncultured Eubacterium sp. (assembly GCA_904420085.1). Lineage (GTDB taxonomy): Bacteria > Bacillota > Clostridia > Lachnospirales > Lachnospiraceae > Eubacterium_G. The sequence continues at coordinate 7,541 of CAJFUA010000065.1, forward strand.
CAATCATACCCTCTTCTTCATGTTCAAACTGTGAATATTCATCCGAGGTAAACTGTTCAATGGAATTGACAAAATTAATAGCAAGTACTGATATCCCTGCACAAACAATATCTGCACCTTCCTCTGCATATCCGGAATGTCCCCTCATGCAAAATCCCGTGTATGTACCGTTTTTGCAGTAAATTGTAATCTTTGTCATAACATCACCTGATTAAGCATTGATTTTATCAATCTTAACTTCTGTATACTGCTGTCTATGACCATTCTTTTTATGATAACCTGTTTTTCTCTTATACTTGTAAACGATAACTTTCTTAGCCTTACCATCACCTACTACTGTAGCTTCTACTGATGCGCCTTGAACAGTTGGAGTTCCAACCTTACCATCTACATAGAGAACCTGGTCAAAAGTAAACTTTGAATCAGCTTCAGCGCCAAGTTTTTCAACTCTGATAACATCGCCTTCTGAAACTTTATACTGTTTACCACCTGTTGCTATTACTGCGTACATATGGGCACCTCCTATTACTCATTACTCGCCAGCTTCGGTGACTGCATGGCAGTACTTAGAACCACACTGAGCGGCATACTGGAATATAATAACACAAGTAAAATTTTATGTCAATAATTTATCAATTAAGAAGATTTGTAATCCGTTCTCTTTTGCCCCACTTTTGAAAAATTTGCAATATCCTATCTGTCTGTTCTCAATTAATCCTTACATTTTCATTTTCATCTATCGGAATCACCAGACAGTTTTCACCATCAATCATTTCGCGTCGTATCAGTGGCTTTTTACTTTCATTGACGCGGATAATGATATCTTCACCGGAGCCTGTTGCTTCCTCTATTTTTCTGTTCAGTTCCTTGATTTCTTCTTTTAGGAAAGCTTTTTCGTTATTATCTTTGACAATCTTTGCCGCTTTGTTTGTAACCATATCTTCCAAAAGAGGCAGTTCCTCTTCTTTTAGTGCGGAAATGTATTCATTGCTTATTTCAGAAGCTCTTGTTGCTCCCAGTCCTGCATATTCCAGTGCATCTGAAACATGCTCCTTTGAAATTTCAATTTCGTCCGGCTCGCTGTCACAAATCTGAGCCAGCTCAATGTTGACGGATTCCATGATATCTTTCACGACTTCCACATCTGTAGCTTCGGCTACCATTTCACACAGAAGATTCTGTTTCTGAGCAAAGGTTTTTTTAATTTTACACCCCAATATTTCTGTAATAAATTCCTGATGGGGATTTTTTGAGTCCGCTGTGTACATCAAAACAGAATGAATGTCTGTCGTTCTTTCGTTAAATGCCGGGAAAATAAATCCTGTCTCCGGCATACCGACCATCCATTCCCGGTTCAGGGTGCCGATTTTCTGCTCTGATTGATTATATCCCAGTCCCGGTTTGGATAGAATCATCGGGCAGATGGCACAGATAATATATTCATATACTTCCTCTGACTCATCCAGTTTCATATTATCGGAAGTTTTTGTCATTACATCATACCGGTCATGAAATAATAAAATAAGATAATTCCCCATGGAATCATAATTTTCAATCATCATATCATAAAACCGGTTCAGTAGTCCTTCGTCCATTAATGCGCTTTTTTTCAGCCCCATAAGAAACTGCTGGTGGCCTCCCGGTTTTTCTTCATCCAGAGGAAAATCTAATTCCAACAGATTGTTTCCTAAATTGGTGGACAGGACTTTTTTCGCAATCTCTAAATATTTAAAGTATTCTTCGTCTTCCAGATTCAAAAAACTTTCATCTAAATTTGTAACTTTATTTTTCTGGTCATCAATATAGCAGCCGCACATTTTCGTAAAAGAACAACTGTCCTTTTTTAATCTTCTCCGCAATTCATTTACTGATTTCTTATCCATTTTTCTCCACTCTCACATTTATTTATCGTTGGTTACGTCACCGCTGACACTTAAATCAATCGGTTCTCCCAGATATTTTGGTTCCGGTTTATATATACACTTTCCAAAAGATTTTACTCTTGCCAGATACTCGCGGAACTTCCAATAAGCCATTTTTTTGCTGTAAAATCTCAAATCAGACGGAACACCGTAAGCCTCAAGCCCCAACATGTCTGCAATATACAAAGCCCGGTACAGATGATATTCCTGAGTGACAATAATAATTTTTTTCGCGCCAAATATTTCCTTTGCCCGGTATAAAGAATCATAGGTCTCAAACCCTGCATGATCCATAAAAATATCTTCCGACGGAACTCCTTCTGCAACAGCATAATTTTTCATAGTATTTACTTCATCATGTTCCTCTCTTCCATGATCTCCGGACATAATGATTTTAGATGCACATCCCTGTTGATATAACCAGTCTCCGATTTTAATTCTGTCTTCCAGCATCCATGTAGGACTGCCATCTTCCCGTATTCCTGCACCTAGAACCAGAATACAGTCCGCCTGAATATCGGAAACTTCATCCACTGATAAAACTCTGCTTTTCTCTTTGAGCACCATGTACAGGTTAATTCCCACAATAAGTAATACCAAAGCAATACCAAGAAACAGACCCCATAATAATAATCTGATTATCATCTTCTTTTTCTTCTTATCCTCTTTCTTAATTTTCATATGTATTTCCTCATTGCGATAAGTTGTTTCTATACTGTGAAGGAGTCAGACCTGTGAGGCTTTTAAAGGTTTTCATAAAATGTTTTTCATGTTCATAGCCCACTGCTCTTGATATTTCATTGACTTTCATATCTGTCTCTGTCAGCAGTTTTTTTGCCTCTCCCACACGTACATCCTTCAGATAATTGACAAAATTTGTCCCGGTGTACTGCTTAAATGTAAAAGAAAACAAAGAATAATTCATCGAAACATGATTGGAAACAACCGCCATATTTAAGTTTGTTGCATAGTTTTCTTTAATAAAATCAATGGCTTTCTGCATTTTTATACTTGTTTTATGCTCGTCCATATTATCACTGATCAATTCATCAAACCGTTTAATCCATTGACGAATGACTTCCATATATTCATCAATGTTCTGGTAACTGAACATATCCAGCAACTCCAAAATTTCATACTCTTTATTCTTTAACGATTTTTCGTACACCTTCATCGTCGTCTGGATAATCAGTTTCATCTGTTCCTGAAATTCATTGATCGGATATTTTCTTTGCTTAACACCTTCCACAAAAACTTCTAATTGTGCCAAAGCCTCTTCCAGTTTATTGGAGCAGATAAGGTTCGCCGTCTGCATCATCAGTTTTACTCCGTACTCATATTCTGTGGCCGGCAAATTATATGTAATGGCATCTACCACCGGCTGGCAGGTCTCAAACGCCGTTCTCCGCATTTCCGCAGCTTCACAAAAAGCCTGTCTTACATCCATAATATTGCAATATACGGCGCTGATTCCAATATTATGATGGCTCAGTTTTTTTATGACTTCCGTTTTGCAGCCGGCATCACAGATGATAATGTCCATCTTCTCCTGTCCCTGAACGAAATAATATTTTCCCGGAACTGTCAAATCAACATCTTCCTCTCTTCTGCTAAAGCAAAAGACAATAAACCGTTCGAATTTAATAAACTCCCTGACACTCAGACAGATATTTTCAATCTCAACATCTGACACACTGTCATAAAACAGCATATACTGTAATTGATGAAGCGCTGTCTTTTTCCGCTGAAAATATGCGCGCTCATTTTGTTCCAAATAAGATTCAAATTGTTTCAGTATTTCCGCAATTTTATTTCTGTCAATCGGCTTTAAAATATATTCTTTTACACCGTTTCGAAGCATTTCCACCGCATACTTAAAGTCATCAAATCCACTGATGGCAGCCACTAAAGGAAAATTCTTTAATTTTTTTGCTTCTGAAACCAATGTGATGCCATCCATTTTCGGCATTCGGATATCTGTAAACATCACATCAACCGGTCGGCTCTTTAATATTTCAAGAGCAGCCTCTCCATTATTACATTCAATAATTTCTTCCACTTCCACATCCGAACGCTCTATCATAGAGCGGATGCCCTGTCTGATTAGTTTTTCATCTTCCACCAATAATAATGTTTTCATTGTCCGTTCTCCTTATCTGCCGGAATTTGTATCAATACTTTGGTAAACAGTCCTTCTTTTGAATAAATCGAAAGTCCGTAGGCATTTCCAAAGTACATTTTTATACGCTGCTGTACGTTATATAGCGCCCGTCCATGTTCTTTTTCATCCTCAATGCTATCGGCTGTCTGAATTGTTTCCTGCAGACGTTTCAACTGTTCCTCTGACATTCCCGCACCGGCATCGGAAACCTCAATATTTATGGTATCATTGTCTACAAAAGCCTTAATATAGATAGATGTATCTTCCGCCACATTTTCAATTCCGTGATATACGGAATTTTCCACAATAGGCTGTAGAGACATTTTGGGTATCTTAATTTTCATTAGTTCTTCCGGAATATTTAACGACAAATAGATTTCGTAATCCTGTCTCAAATTCATTAAATCCAGATAATTTCTGATATGGTTAATTTCCGTCTTTAATTCTACCATGCCTGTTGTCCATTGCATACTGTATCGGAACATATTTCCAAGAGAGGTAACTGCATCACTGATTTCGTAGTCTTCCTTGATTTCTGCCATCATTTTGATTGTCTCTAACACATTGTACATGAAATGGGCATTGATCTGATTCTGCAGGGAACGTATCTCCGCATTTTTCGTCAGAAGTTCCTTGTTTGTGTTTTCAATATTCAATTTTTCCAAAGTTGACAACATATCATTAATCTGTTTTCCCAGTTCTGAAATTTCATCATTTCCTTTTTCTGTCAATCGAATATGCTCACCACTTTTTATTTTGCTGACTTCCGATGTGAGATGATTAAATCTTGAAAAAGAACTTTTAATCAAAATAACAATGAGAATGATAAAACATATCATGGAAACAAAAAGAACCACAAAATAAAGCATCTGACTTCTGTAATAAGATTCCACAATTTCTTTTGTACTGCTTGTATGAATGTACACACCGTTTAAAGAGGGACAATCCAAAGTGGAAACAACACTGGTTTCATGATTAAACTTCATGGTTACCGAATCGGACTTTTTAGAATCTGCCAGTTTTAAAATTGCATCTCTGTTATTTTTGACAATTTTCTGTGAAACATCGGAACTGTAAATTTTTCCATCATTCGTGACAAAACAGGAAAATTCATTTCCCTGTTTCTTATAAAAGTTTAAAAATAAATCCTCTAAATTCGTAGATACTTCTAAGACGGCCAGCAAATTGCCATTATCATCTGTTATATCCGTCACGAGCCCGGCAAGATGACTGTTTCCCGGATTATTGGAATATAAACTGTCAGAATAATCAAAAATCCATCTGTTATTTTCATAAGCATCTGCCCATTCCAAATTTTTCATTCTGCTGATTTTATAAAAGCAGGGCTGCCTTTCCGTAATATTTGCATTGACAAAAAAACGGACATTATAAATATACGGATTAATATTAATCATGTAATCAATATTGCCTATTTCTGATTTATAAAACTCAATTTTCTCAACAGTTCCTAAATCATTTCCCTTTTTCACCTCTTGAATATAATGAAGCACAGACTCTTTTTGCAGCATGATCTGTTGCATAAGATAGCAGGTTTCCTCCACATCTTTCAACTGGTTAGAAACATTTAACATATTTGTTTTCTCGTTGGATAAGGCAACTTCCTTGGCATTTTCAGACATGTTAAAAAACATGGTTGCCGTCCATAAAAAGGTACATGCAATCAATACTGCAACAATAATGAGAATAATTTTATTACACAAAGAAAGCTTACGTTTTGATTTTTTCTTAATCATTATTTATCCAGTCCTAATTTTTCTATATTTTCATTCATTTGTTCTGTAAGTGCTGCAAGTACATCTTGATAACCCATCTCATATCTTGTTTTTATATAAGAGTGGTAAATGCGGTCAAATTCTTTATCACTTTTTGCCAAAAGAAGTTTCGGCAGGGTTTCACCCCAGATAGTATCAATACTGTTCTTCACTTTTCCGATTTTTGAATTAGAATCAAAGGTAATGGTATATTGTCCCACATAGGTTGTATATGGGTATGTCCATTGTTTTAACTGTGTTACCGGATTGTTTTCATCATCTTTTATCCATTGTGATCCCATGGCATCATTTTGCATCATCCAGTAACAGGAGTCGGCACCGTATTTTTCGTCAAACTCTGCTCGATCCGTATACAGGATTTTTTTAATATCATTTTTCATTTCCGGAACACCGTCTTCGTTATAATCCCATGTTTTTCCTTCTACCCCCAGCCATGTCATCTTCTGCCCCTCTTCACTAATTAAGTATGTAAGTAATTTAATTGCTTTATCCGGATTTTCACAATTTTTTGAAATAAGTGTTACCGTCCAGCCGTTTACACTTGTTCCAGGCAGGGTGTAATCATCTCCGGCTGCATTTTTAGGACCGTCCACGGCAATATAAATGCTGTCCGGGTCCTTAGCATACAGATTTTTTTCCTGATCTGCCATATCCGTATACTGATAAAGCATACAGAAATATTGCCCGTTGTTTATTTTCTCAGACATTTGCGTTCGGAAATCAAGAAAAATTTCATCTTTTAAAAGACCTTCCCGTCCTAACTGATTAAAAGCTTTCAACCATTCCACATAATCTTTATTTTTAATTCGGTCTATGGCATTTCCGTTCTCATCTACATAGGGAACTGCCAGAAAATCAAACAGATAGTTGTCAAAGGAGTCACAGCCAATCTCGTTAAATTCCGTACATCCCACAGGAATCATTTCCTTTCCATCGATTGTAGGAAACATCTCTGCCGCTTTTTTTACTGCACGAATAAATCCTTCCGGTGTGGTCATATCCGGGCTGCCGATTGCCTCATAAATATCTTTTCTCACAAGAAAAGTCTCATTGGATGCCAATGTGTCATATTTCTCATAATCGGAAGGCGAACAGGCGGAATTCGGATACCGGTACAGATGTCCGTCATCACTTTTATGCCAGTTTGCCACCTCATCATTGATTACTTCATAAAAATATGTATCATATTTGTCTGCCAGCGTATCCAGAGCATATACCTTTTCCTCACTGATCAGTTCACTGATTTGCGGCTCCCACCATCCCAATGTAATGATGTCAGGCAGAGTGTCACTGGATATCATTGCATCCAGTTTTTCATTGGGATCTCCTGACGGGGTAATAAATTCAATATCACACCCTGTTTCTTCCGTAATGGCTTTAGAAACCATATTATTCCCCCAATCGGTAGTAAACCAGGAAAAATTGATATACCATGAAAGATTCACTTCTGCTTTCTTTTCGGACTGTTCCCTGTCGCATCCTGCTAACAACAAAATAACCATCATACAGAGAAAGCACGCTGAAAATTGTTTGATTTTTCTCATAATTTCCTCCTAAGTAACAATTATAAAAATCTATTCTAAAATTTCTCTTAATGGCTTCTGTTGTTTTTTTCGTGTAATTTCCATCAATCCCAGTTTCGTGATATCAACCACACTGCACAAAGTGAAATCTGAGGCAGTATATAATCTCATATCATTGAGCAGTTCATCATAATATACTTTGTCCATATTGATAAAGTCCACAAGAATGGTTCCCGAAATATTTCTGATTTTAAGCTGTCTGGCTATTTCTGATGCCGCCTCCTGATTAATTTTCAATATGGTCTTCTTTCGGTTGGTATGCATGTCAGCTTTACCGCTATTAACATCAATCACCGTCATTGCTTCCGTATGCTCAATGACCAGATATGCGCCTGATTTTAACCATACATGCCGATTGGTAGCATTCTGGATATGTTTTTCCAAAGCATATTTATTTGCCAGACTGATTTTTGAATCATCATTCCATAAAACAGGGATATGATTCATGGACAGTTCATTATACATTGTTTCTACATCTGTAAGAATTGTTCCATTTTGCTCTTTCATAAAAGCTTTACAGATATCTACAATATAATTCTTTTTGGCGATAATTGTTTTTGGTTTCAGATGCATTGCTTTCTTCTGATATTCCCCATATTGAATGCGTAATTTTTCTGCCTCTTTTTTTAATTCATCCAATGTATAGGTAACAGCTTTGGTCCTTATGATAAAGCCGTATGTCTCATCCGTTAATTTCAAAAGACTGTCTCTCAATTTTTTTCTTATATCTTTATCCTTAATTTTTTTTGATATGTTAATTCCCGTATCTCCTACCGTCAGAACAAGGGCATCAGACGGGATATTCAGTTTCCATGTGAGAAGATAATCTTTTGATTTTACTTTATCACCGGATACCTGAACTAGCAGTTTATCGCCTTGTTTTACAGGAAACGGAATCCCTGTCAGAGACAGAAACCCTTTCTGTTCACCGTCAAATTCCACAAACGCGGCATTGATATTTCTCACAACATCTTTTACATATCCCAGATAAATATTTCCTACCGGCGATTCTGACTGAAAATCATAAATCCGGCACAATATGTCATTTTCAAACTGAAATCCGAATATTCTGTTTCTTACTTTTGAAATAATCAGAAAATTATTCAATCCATCCTCCAACATCATCTAAGGAAGTCCACCGATCCTCTTTCAAACAATACATATCGAGTCTTTCATATTGTACAAATTCAGGTAAAGTTACATTGGCAAATTGAGCCAGTTCCTGAATGACCAGTTCCGGCTTTAAATTGGCCGCACTGCCCTGGGCTACTTTCATGAAAATGCCGTTGTCTCTGCGTTCCATCTCATATATCATCGGTTTGATATCAACAATCTTTTCGCTTCGCTTTGTTTTTTTCAGCACCGGAATAGACTGTTGATGATAAAATTTGTCTGTCACATCTTTTGAAAATCTGTCCAGATATACAAAATAATCCGCACCTGCCACAATGGACATTGCGTTTTTTGCCTCTTTTGGAAGTGATTTATAACTTAGCACTTCCACCCCTTCCACATTTTGTCTATTTAAGGCTTCCATCATTATTCTGCTTGACTTTGTGCTGTTTACTTCAATATCAAAATATTCGCCTCTGCTGATGATTCCCACGCCTAAAGGTGCGGCAAAGGACATTTTCGGATGTGGGGAAAACCCTTCGGAATATACAATATCCACGTTGGCTCTGCGCATTACTTTCTGAAAATAGCGGACCATGTCAAGGTGTCCCACAAATTTCATCATTCCCTGTTTGGCAAATCTAATTCTTATTTTCAAAGCAGACACCTCCTCCAAACGTTGCTGCACCGCAGCCGGAACACTGCATCCGACAGTTCGGGGTTACTTTTTCTTCTTTGGCATGATGCCATTCTCTTAATAAAAAACTTTTGGTTACGCCTGTATCAATAAAATCCCAAGGAAAAATCTCATCATCTGCCCGTTCTCTTGTAATATAAAAATCCAAATCCACATTTGTCTCTCTCAACGCTTCTTCCCAGATGTTTTTATCGTGACATTCGGACCATGAATCGTATATTCCGCCTTTCTCATACACTTTTAAAAGGGTTTTGGATAATTTTCTGTCGCCTCTTGCCAAAAGTCCTTCCAATACACTGATATCCGACTCATGCCAGTGATATCTGATGCTTTTTCTGTTCCGCAATGTTTTCAATCTGTCATTGACTCTGTGTGCCTTGTCCAAAAACTGCTCTGCCGTACACATAGGCGCCCACTGAAAAGGAGTGAACGGTTTTGGCACAAAGAAAGAAGTGCTTGCCGTAATCTGACATTTGCCCTGTCTTTCCTCCTTTGGAACCGTGTCATAATACAGCTCGGCGATTTCCTCGCACAAATCCATAATTCCGTCTACATCCCCATTGGTTTCTGTCGGCTGTCCTAACATAAAGTAAAGTTTTACCTTATTCCATCCGCCGGAAAATGCCTGTCTGGAACCATTTAAAATATCTTCTTTCGTTAATCCTTTATTGATAACATTTCTCATGCGCTGGGTTCCTGCTTCCGGCGCAAAGGTAATGGAACTTTTTTTCACATCCTGCACTTTGCTCATAACATCCAAGGAAAAAGCGTCAATACGAAGAGATGGCAGAGAAATATTGATATGTTTCTTTTTGCATTCCTCCATCAGAAAATCAATCAGTTCCTGCAATCGGCTGTAGTCACTGGTGCTTAAAGAACTGAGAGAAATTTCGTCATGCCCGGTACTTTCCAACTGAGCAAGGGCAATTCGTTTTAGTGTTTCTAAACTTTTTTCCCTAAGTGGTTTATAAACAGAGCCTGCCTGACAGAATCTGCATTCTCTGATACATCCTCTCTGAATTTCAAGTACGCATCGGTCCTGAACAATTTTTGTAAAAGGAACCAATGGTTTTTCCGGATAACACACATGATCAAAATCCAATACAATATCTTTTTTTACCACCTTTGCCGCATTTGGATTATTTGGTTTTATTTCTCTGATGGTACCGTCTTCATGATAAGAAACATCATAAAACATAGGTACGTACATACAGGGTATGGCAGCCGCCATTTGAAGAAAATCTCTTCTGGTGCCGCCTTTTGCCTTATTTTCTTTATACAAATCCATCAGATGGTAATACTCGGTCTCGCCTTCTCCGATATAAAAGATATCAAAAAAGTCAGCGATAGGCTCTGGATTATAGGCGCAAGGTCCTCCACCGATCACAATGGGCTCCTCCTCTCCCCGGTCCTTTGCCAGAAACGTGATTTTACTTAAATCCAACACCTGGAGAATGTTTGTGTAACACATCTCATACTGCAGGGTAATTCCCAGAAAATCAAAATTTCTGACCGGTTCCTGCGATTCCAGAGCAAACAGAGGAATCTCCTTTTCACGCATAATTTTGTCCAAATCAATCCATGGAGAATAAACTCTCTCACAGTAAATATCCTCTCTTTTGTTTAACAAATCATAAATAATCTGTATCCCCAGATGAGACATGCCAATATCATATACATCCGGAAAACACATGGCAAAACGGATATCAACATCTTTCGGATTTTTTTTCACCATATTCACTTCACCGCCAATATATCTTGCCGGTTTTTCTATTTTCATTAATATTTCATCACTTAAAGCCAGTTTTCTCATAGGTTTTCCTTTAAATATAGTTTTCAGAATATATTTGTGGTATACTTAAAATGTTATATAAAATCACAAGACATATACTATTTAATAATACTATATTTATACAAATTTTACAATCAGCTATTTCTGAGAGAAAACGCTGTAAACGAAATATGGAGAGACAGATATGTTTAAATATGAAACCCATTTACATACAAAATCCGGCAGTGCCTGTGCCACTGCTTCAGGAAGAGAACAGGCACTTGCCTATTATCGTGCCGGTTATACCGGAATTATAATTACCGATCATTTCTTCAGAGGAAATACCTGCATTCCAAAAAATCTTTCTTGGGAAGAACGTATACAGCATTTTTGCAATGGATATGAGCAGGCAAAAAATACGGGAGATGAAATTGGTCTCCAGGTATTTTTCGGCTGGGAAGAAACTTTTGACGGACAGGATTTTTTGATTTACGGATTGGATAAACAGTGGCTTTTAAACCATCCCGAAATGGAACACTGGACCATTCGGGAACAATTTGAAGCAGTAGATAATGCCGGAGGACTTGTGGTACACGCCCACCCCTTCCGGGATAGACCGTATATTCCAAAAATCAGACTATATCCAAAGCTGGTTCATGCCGTAGAAGTATATAATGCATGTAACTATGAAGAAGAAAATAGGCAGGCATATATATATGCAAAAAAATATAACCTGCCAATGACTGCCGGGGGTGACAGCCATCATCTTCCTATTGTCTGCTCAGGAATTGAAACAGACACAAAATTTCAGAATATTCATGATTATATCACTGCTATAAAAAGCGGTCAGGAAAAGCGTTTACTTTATCTGCCTTAACGGTATAAATGAGACAGAAGAAGATTTCACGGATTGGGAAATCTTCTCCTGTCTCATTCTCTTCTGAAATTCTAAAATATTTCGAGTTTTCCTATTTCATTTTCTTTTTCGCCCATTTTGCTATGCTCTTATAGGATCTGCCTGTCAAATCTCTTCCTTTCACTACCTTTGGTTCTTTATTCCACCAGATTGGATATCCCAAAAATATAACGTCATATTTTCGGATATTTTTTATCCTGCCTTTTATTTTCGGTCTTACACTATCATTTCGCTGTTCCACATTGGCGCGGCAATTGTCATTGCTATAATCCAAATCTGCGGATGTATACCGGTCGGCCGCCTTAATCTGATAGATTTTTCCACCAGTTGCTTTCTTAATTTTCTTTGCTACTCCTTTTGTAGTTCCTGTTCCTGAAAAATATACAACAAGCACTTTTTCATCCACAAAAAAAAGAAATGCCATAAAAAACAGCATTTCTTTTCTAAAACAATATATTTTTACTATCTTCTGGATAGTTCTTTTGTGATGTCTTTCCAACTTACACCTTTTTCGGCCATCAACACCATCACATGATAGAGAAAATCAGATATTTCATACTTAATTTCCTGCGGGTCCGGATTTTTTGCGGCAATTACGATTTCTGTGGCTTCCTCTCCTACCTTTTTCAAAATTTTATCAATGCCTTTATCAAACAGATAATTGGTATAAGAACCCTCTTTAGGATGTTCTTTTCTGTCCAAAATCACGTCATATACATCTTCAAACACATTCATAGGATTGGTATTGTCATATTCTTTTTTCACCAATTCCTTAAAGAAACAAGTGTCTGCGCCTGTATGGCAGGGAACTCCGACCTGACGTACTTTTGCCAGCATGGTGTCAGAATCACAATCCATATACAGTTCTTTCACATACTGATAATGACCGGAAGTTTCACCTTTCACCCACAGCGTTTCCCTGCTTCTGCTGTAATAGGTCATTTTTCCTGTTTGAATTGTCTTGTGAAATGCTTCTTCATTCATATATGCAAGCATTAAAACTTTATCTGTCTTATAATCCTGAACAATGACAGGAATCATACCGTCACTGTTTGTCTTAAAATCTGAAAACTGCATGGCGCTTTCAAAGATATTGACGGTAACGCCTTCATTTTTTAATGTTGCCTTATATTTCATAAAATCAAAAGATGCGTCAAACTTTTCCAACGATGCGCCATAAGCATTAGAAGTTTTAAAAAAATCAACACTTTCATCTTTGCCCACATATAAGACATTCAAGTCTGTATTTTTCATATTTTCCGAAACCACCAGAGAGATTTTTTCTTTTATGGCAGGGTTTATTTTTTCATTGGTATATAAAGCAATTTTTTCTCTTCCAAATCTGGCAGACACCTCATCTAACAAATCAAGATTTGTTCCGGCACACAGTATGGCTTTTTTTGCTCCGGTATAAAGATATTTTTTTACATCTTCCAGACGTTTAACGTTTCCGCCCACAATCATGGGAATATCCACTGCATCTGCAATTTCAATCATGGTCCTGATATTTGCTTCATGTTCACTGTCATTAGAAGACATATCAAAAATCAGCAGTTCATCTGCGCCGTTGTTATCAAAGTCAATTGCCATGGAAATCGGATTTCCATCTCCCATAATTTCTTTTGTATCCTTATCCACTGCCTTCCCCTGATACAGGTAAAGTGCCGGAATTAAGTTCAAATACTTCATTATAATGTTCCTTTCGTTGAGAGTACATCCGTAATTCTTTCATCAATCATCGTTGCCTGATCCAAAGCCTTGGCAAATGCTTTGAAAATTCCTTCTATCATATGATGGTTGTTTCCGGATTCCAGCATTTTTATATGTAAATTCAGACCGGTTGCATAAGTAACGGCATGAAAAAATTCTTTGACCATCTCTGTGTCAAAATATCCCACCCTGTCTGTGGTAAAATCTGCGCTAAAAACCAGATAAGGTCTTCCTGACAAATCTAAGGCACACAGTACCAGAGATTCATCCATCGGCAGAATTACATGTCCATATCGCCGGATGGATTTTTTGTCTCCCAGCGCTTTTCTCAATGCCACACCCAGAGCAATTCCCGTATCTTCTATTGTATGGTGACAGTCCACATACAGATCTCCGGTAACTTTCACCGTCAGGTCAAATAACCCATGTTTGGCAAAACTAATCAGCATATGATCAAAAAAACCGATGCCTGTATTTACTTCTGCTTTTCCAGTTCCGTCTAACTCTACGGAAAACTGTATCTGGGTCTCGCTTGTACTTCTTGTGCATTCCCCAATTCTGCTCATAACAACCTCTCTTTCAACCAACAAACTTATTTCTCAAATCTTACTTTAATGGAATTTGCGTGTGCTGTCAAACCTTCTGCATTGGCAAATTTCCGAATATCTTCCTGCATTGGCTCCAAAGCCTCTTTGGAAAAAGAAATAATGCTTGATTTTTTGATAAAATCATCTACGCTCAATGGTGAGAAAAACTTTGCCGTACCATTGGTTGGCAGAACGTGGTTTGGCCCTGCAAAATAGTCACCCAACGGCTCTGAACTGTATTCTCCAAGGAAAATGGCGCCTGCATTTTTTATTTTTGTCATTGTATCAAAAGGATTTTTTGTTAAAATTTCCAAATGTTCCGATGCGATTTCATTGGCTGTATCAATCACATCCTCCATGGAATCCGCCACTAAAATATATCCGTAATTGTCCAATGATTTCTGCATAATCTCCGTGCGGCTCAATTCCTCTACAAACTGATCTACCTGAGCAGAAACATCCTCCGCCAGTTTTCTGCTGGTAGTTACCAGTATGGCAGATGCCAGCTCATCATGTTCTGCCTGAGATAACAAATCAGCGGCAACATATTTCGGATTGGCGCTTTCGTCTGCAATAACCAGTATCTCACTTGGTCCGGCAATAGAGTCAATACTTACATAGCCAAAAACTGCTTTCTTTGCCAGTGCCACATAAATATTTCCCGGACCTACAATCTTATCCACTTTCTGAATGCTTTCCGTACCATAAGCCATGGCTCCTACTGCCTGAGCACCACCCACTTTATAAATTTTATCCACGCCTGCTTCCTTTGCGGCAACCAGCGTATTTGGATTAACTTTTCCGTCTTTTCCCGGCGGGGTAACCATAATAATTTCATCTACTCCTGCTACTTTTGCAGGAATTACATTCATCAAAACGGATGAAGGATAGGCGGCCTTTCCTCCCGGTACATAGACACCCACTCTCGATAAGGCAGTCACTTTCTGTCCCAGTATGGAGCCGTCTTCTTTTGCGTCAAACCAACTGTACTGCTTTTGTTTTTCGTGATATTCTTTAATATTTTTCAGTGATTTTCTGATAATCGTTACTAATTCTTTATTTTCTAAAGAGTCATATGCCTCTTGGATTTCTTCCTCCGTGACTAAAATATTGGAAGCATTGATATCGGCTTTGTCAAACTCTTTCGTATATGCAAACAATGCCTCGTCTCCCTTTTTCTTTACATCAGCAAGAATCCGATTTACACTGTCAGCAAAGGCGTCATAGTGATTTGGGCTTCTTTTTAACAGATCCTCCAACAGATTCTTTTTTGAATTTTCGTTTAATTCTATAATTCTCATGCTCTTCTCCTAACATTTCATTCAAAACATTCGCACTTTATTTCTGATCTTGTTCTTTTAATTACTGATTTGTTCTTTTAAATCCGAAATAATCTTTCGGATTCTCTCATCTTCCATTTTCATGCTGACCTGATTGACAACCATTCTGGCTGATAATGGACAGATTTCTTCCAAAACCCCCAGCCCGTTTTCTTTTAAAGTAGTTCCTGTCTCTACAATATCTACGATTACTTCTGACAACCCCACAATCGGTGCCAACTCCACGGAACCGTTCAGTTTGATAATTTCCACGGTCTGATGCTTTTTGTTGTAAAAATAATCTTTGGCAATCTTCGGATATTTGGATGCTACCCGGATCATAGTATGGTTCTGCAAAAGTTCTCTGGCGGATTCCGGTCCGCAAACACACATTTTGCATTTTCCAAATCCCAAGTCCATCACTTCGTATAATTTTCTGTCTTCCTCTAAAATTGTGTCTTTTCCCACGATTCCTATATCTGCCGCTCCATATTCCACATAAGTAGGAACGTCACTTGCTTTTGCGAGAAAAAATTTTAATTTCAATTCCTCATTGACAAAAATTAATTTTCTTGTTTTATCGTCTTTCATCTCCTGACACTCAATGCCGATTTCCTCAAACATTTTCATGGCTGTTTTTGCCAGCCTTCCCTTTGCAAGGGCAAATGTTAAATATCTCATAATCTCTCCTATAATGCCACTGCACCGTCTTTTGAAACATAAGTCACCTTAGATGCACCGTCCTCTGTTTTAAATTTCTTATATTCACTGATATCAATTTCTTTTTTCTTTGGAATTAATTCTGTTTTCATCCCCTCATTCCTCAAATCAGAAGCCAGGGAAAATGCATATTTCCGATATTTCGGTTCATACACAATCACCTCATAATCATAATCGGTCTCTGTCATATTTCCACTATGGGCTATCATAATCTGATCCATATAGACAGCAAAGCCGATGGCTGCGGCATTCTTTCCAAACTGGGACAACAGTTTGTCATACCGTCCTCCGGCGGCAATCTGTTCTCCGGTACCATAAGTAAAGCCCTTAAAAATAATCCCTGTATAATAACCATATTTACTAAGCGACGCCAAATCAAAACTGATATATTTGCTGACACCGTAATCCTGCAATATGGAATACAGTTTTTCCAACCGTCGAATCGCTTTCAGTGCTTTTTTATTGTCGGTAAGGGTTCTTGCCGTACTTAAAACCTCCACGGAGCCAAACAGTTCCGGAAGTTTCTGCATGGCATTTTTCACTTTTCCCGTAACATGATTTTGATTTAAAATTTCTTCCACTGCAAAGTCATTTTTATTGAGAATCATCTCCCGCAGTTTTACTTCTTCCTCCTCGTCCAGACCGCTCTCGTCCATCAGACCGTTATAAAAATCCACATGACCGATTTCCACAAGAAATTCTTCTAAACCGGCAGCTTTCAGTGATTCTACGACCAGCGCAATGATTTCCGCATCTGCTTCTACGGAATTATCATTAATTAACTCACAGCCCAACTGTGTCGTCTCCTTTAACTTTCCCTGTAACTCCGAGGTATTTACATATGTATTTGCATTGTAACAGAATTTAATGGGAATATTTGTATCCATATAATATTTTGCTGCCAGTCTGGCTATGGACGGCGTCATATCCGGCCTTAAAACCAGCGTGTTTCCCTCTCTGTCAAAAAATTTGTATAAATTTTTTGAAGCTACGGACCCACGCTCTTTCG
This sequence comes from uncultured Eubacterium sp., assembly GCA_904420085.1. Taxonomy (GTDB): domain Bacteria; phylum Bacillota; class Clostridia; order Lachnospirales; family Lachnospiraceae; genus Eubacterium_G. Next base: position 24,842 of record CAJFUA010000065.1, read on the forward strand.
AAAAAATATCAAAAAACTCAAACGTGGGCGTCTGAATATTATGGTATCCGTATAAATTAAACACTTTGTTGATATTATTTTCAATGGTTAATTTTACGGCGCATTCTTTTCCGTAAACATCCCTTACACCGACCGGTGTATGCAATAAAACTTTGCTCATGTTTCAATCCTTTCACTTTATCGCTTTAAAGTGTTGCTTTGGTAACAAACTAAAACTATGTTACACTAATTCCGTTTTGTTGTCAAGCATACTTCCTTTACTCACTTAGATTTCTCTTATCTAAATCCCGCTGTATTCCCTCTAAATAGTGAACCAAAGCTCCCGGTGCTTTTCCTAACCGGTAATCTTTATCAATTTCCTGATACTGAAAACTTTTCCTACCTCCCGTGATACTTCTGTCATAAAAAGATTTAATGTGAGAAAAGGGAATATAATATATTTCATTTTTGTGAGAATAAAAAAGGATAATAAAAGAAATCCCGCCCTGTTTTTCGAAATCTTCCATAAACTTTACCTGATGCTCATGAATGTTCATCATAGGAAAGGTATCTGTTGCGCACTCTTTGGCATCAAAACAGACCGGAATTCCCTGTACGGAACCGATATAGTCCACCGTACTCTGTTTTTCAAAATAGGCCAGCGTAATATGTCTTGTTGCCTGGTCTATTTTTACCGGAGTAATGGGCGTAGGTATTTTCTGAATCAGTGCCAGTCCCTTTTCTCTGTAATTTTCATTTGTCATATTAATCATATCTTCCAAGGTAGAGCCCCGAAGACCTCTGGATGACCATGTTCCCATCTTCACTGTTCCCTTCTGATGTTGATATTACAAGCCTGCATAATTCTGCTAAAAATCGGAGGAGGCTGTGCAGTAAATGTCTGATTGGACAAATTGGCACATACGCCATCAACCTTTCCGAAAACAATCTGCCATGAATGAAGCATCTGACTTTGAATGCTATACTCTTTTTTATACATTTCATTCATTTTTTTATTGCCATATTTATAGTCACCGATAATAGGATGCCCGATGGATGCCAGATGCGCCCGAATTTGGTGAGGTTTTCCGGTGATAAGTTTTACTTTGAGCAACGTCATATTTTCTGTCTGTTTTAACGGCTCATATTCGGTTTCAATATACTGACCGTCGTTGGCTTTTTCACTGATAAATACTTTGTTTCTCTTTTCATCTTTTCTTAGATATCCTTTGATGGACATGGGGCTTAAAACATTTCCTTCTGTTACCGCCAGATAATACTTGTCCATGGTGCGTTCTTTCAGCATTTCCGACATTTTCTGCAAACCTGCTAAAGATTTTCCACCGATAATCAGACCACTGGTATTTCTGTCCAGTCGGTTGCAGATGCCGGGTTTAAATGTCTGTAAATCTTTTTCACTGAGACTTCCTTCATGGATCAGATAAGAAATCATATATTCATTGAGAGAGACATCCGATACTGCCGCTTTCTGACTCAACATTCCCGACGGTTTATTGATAAAGATTACATTTTCATCCTCATACACGATATTTAACTGTATCGGTTGAACTATCTGCATGTAAGCAGATGTTCCCTGAAATTTTCGTATCGTATCATCTGCCATAAATATTTTCACAATATCATTTTCTTTTAATTTCTCTTTTCCGTCGGATTTCTTTCCGTTAAGTACAATATTCTTTTTTCTTAACATTTTATAAATGAAACCGGAAGGCGCTTCTTTCAAATATTTAAAAAGAAATTTATCCAATCTCTGTCCTGCTTCATTTTTGCCGATTTTTACTTCCTGCACTTATTCCTCACAATCCTTTTTGCATTTTAATAAACTGCTGACTTCCTCTGGACGCAGCGCCCTGTATTCTCCCGGTTTTAAATTTTCATCCAATTGTAACGGTCCCATACGGACTCTTTTCAGATAAGTTACCTTCAATCCGAAATGTTGAAACATTCTTTTTACCTGATGATATTTGCCCTCAGTTATGGTCACATACGCCTGATTCTCACTTAAAATCTCCAATATGGCCGGCTTCGTGTCTGCTTTCAGACCGATATCAAATCCTTCTTTAAAGTAAGTGACATATTCTTGTTTTAACGTTCCGTCCAGTTCCACATAATATTTTTTAGCCACATGTCTGCCCGGTGACAGAAGCATATGTGACAATTCTCCGTCATTGGTTATCAACAGCAGACCTTCTGTATCCTTATCAAGCCTTCCAACGGGAAACAGTCCTTTTTTCGGCATCACATCCATCAAATCCAACACGGTTCTGTATTGAAAATCGGACACTGCCGTCAATACACCGGCCGGTTTATTCATCATATAATAGTAAAACTTATGATAATTTAAATCCAGACCGTTCAGAGACACATGATCCTTTGTCTCTTCAATATGTATCTCCGGTCTGTTGACGATTTTATCATTTATTTTTACTTTTCCTTTTTTTACCAGCTCTTTTACCTGACTTCTGGAGCCGATACCCAGAGAAGTTAAATATTTATCCAATCTCATAAAACACCAAAAGGGCGCTAAGCAGTTGCCTAGCGCTTATTATTTACTTTGTTATATAATTCCACGATTTTAAGACTCTGTTCCTGATTCAGTTTCACTTTGGGTGAATTTTCATCTGTCGTATCTCTATTCTCAATAATCAGACAGGTACAGTTTTTTTCCGGAGTATGGGTGTGGAACGTTCCTTTCTTTACATTATATAATTTTAGCGGCTCCAGTTTGACGGCTTCAATCTCGCCAATTTCCTCACCGTTACCTCCAAGAAACAATGTAAAATCTCCCTGAAGCACCACAAAAACCTCATCTGTTTCATTGTGTTTCTGCATATTATCAATTTTATCCGGCTCAAGTTCATCAATATATCGAAGCTCTGCCACACGCCATGACTCAAAATCAATTAAGGGAAGATATCCCTCCCCTTTAAAACTCGATACTTCCAATGTATGCCGAAATAAAGATTCCTGTTTCACTTTCATAACTCCTTCTTTTGTTTTCCCATGTTTATCGTCTTAAACTGTAAAATCTATTACTATATTTCTGCAATAACTTCTACTTCACAGAGCACGTTTTTCGGCAATGTCTTTACTGCTACACAGCTTCTGGCAGGTTTGTTTGTAAAATACTTTCCATAGATTTCATTAAATGTGGCAAAATCATTCATATCTGCTAAAAAGCAGGAGGTTTTTACCACATGATCATAACTTAGTCCTGCTTCCTGCAAAATAGCGCCAAGATTTTTCATAACCTGCTCTGTCTGCTCTTCAATAGTTGTTCCCACAACCTCGCCTGTTGCCGGTTCCAGTGCAATCTGACCGGATGTAAATAATAAATTTCCTGTTTTCACTGCCTGTGAATATGGGCCGATAGCCGCAGGCGCTTTATTTGTACTTAACTTTTCCATAATATAAAACCTTCTTTCTGTAAACTACACTTATTTTACACTTTAAATGTGTTTATATCAAGAAGGTTTTCTAATAATCTGCATACAGCACATGATTCTCCAAATATTTCAGCACCCAGAAAGGATTCACGCTTAACTCATCATAGTGTTCTGTCTGAATGTAGATACCAAAATGCAAATGTACATCAAATTTCCCTTTTGTTCCCTCTTCCCCGTATCCGGTATCTCCCATATAACCTAAAAGTGTCCCCGCTTTGATGCTGTCTCCTTTTTTAATATTGGTGTAGGAGGACAGATGGGCGTAATAAAAATATCCGTCATGATTACTCCGGATACCTACCCGGTATCCTCCTTTTGGCAGCCAGCCAATGTTTTCTATCACACCGTCTGTTACACTGACAATGGGATAATATCCGCTGACATTTTTTTCTGCCATAATATCACAGCCTTCATGTTTATAAGCACCGTTAAAATTTCTATCTGCGCCAAAACTGTTATCATATCCCACCCAGTCGCTGCCCACTTTACTTTTTGCCACCGGAAAATATTTTAAATCGTTAAAGATTGCGGCAAATCCCTGGGAAACTTTCTGATAATCATCATTACAAAACTGAATATAAGCTTTTTCCTCCTGCTTTATATTTTTCCCCCGAAATTTTAACCGGTTTAAATGACCGTCGGATCCCAGATAATTAACTGTCAGTATTTTTGCAAAATCATAATTCCGATTTTCCGCAATCTGTTTGGATTCTGACAATACGCTGTCCTTTATATTTAAATTTCTAAATTCCATTGTCTCAACCAGATTTTCCTTAATATGATAAGAACTGCAAATCACATAATCTGTTAATTCGGCACAGATAATTCCAAAAATAAAAATCATCACCACATAATAATATTTCTTCATAAAAATACGCCTGCACATATTATTACTAATATATGCAGGCGAAACGCTCTTAATTACTGCTTCCGGTCTGAAGTCTGTAATAAGTTCCTTTCTCTTCCATTAATTCATCATGGCTTCCCCGCTCTATAATTCGTCCCTGTTCCATAACCATAATACAGTCACTGTTCTTTATGGTAGAAAGTCTGTGGGCGATAACAAAAGTGGTTCTTCCTTTCATCAATGCATCCATGCCTTCCTGAACTATACGCTCCGTTCTGGTATCAATGCTGGACGTGGCTTCGTCAAGAATTAATGCCGGAGGGTTTGCAACCGCTGCTCTTGCAATGGCAAGAAGCTGCCGCTGTCCCTGAGACAGATTTCCACCGTCCCCTGTCAGCATGGTATTGTATCCGTTTGGAAGCCTTTTAATAAAACTGTCCGCATTGGCGAGTTTTGCCGCTGCGATAACTTCTTCTTCTGTGGCATCTAATTTGCCATAACGGATATTGTCCATGACAGTACCTGTAAATAAGTGGGTATCCTGAAGAACAATGCCCAAAGAACGCCTTAAATCTGCTTTCTTGATTTTGTTAATATTAATGCCGTCATAACGGATTTTTCCATCCTGAATATCATAAAATCTGTTAATCAGATTTGTAATGGTGGTTTTACCTGCTCCGGTAGAACCTACAAAAGCCAGTTTCTGTCCCGGATTTGCATACAGTTTCACATCATGTAAAACAATCTTTTCATTGGTATAACCGAAATCCACACCGTCAAAGACGATTTCACCTTTCATCGGCGTATAAGTGGTCGTATCGTCGGCTTTGTGGTAGTGTTTCCATGCCCACATTCCGGTTCTCTCTTTACATTCCACAATCTGACCGTTTTCATTTTTACAGCGGACCAGAGTTACATATCCCTCATCGACTTCCGGCTCTTCTGCCAACAGTTTAAAGATTCTTTCCGCACCGGCCAATGCCATTACAATACTGTTCATCTGCATGGTCACCTGGTTAATCGGCTGTGCAAACTGTTTATTGTAAGTCAGGAAACTTACCAGTGCACCCGGTGTCAGGGAAAATCCCAAAAAGCCATTGATTGCAATAACTGCACCGAAACATGCACAAAGCACATAACTCAAGTTTCCAAGCTGGGCATTACACGGTCCCATCACATTGGCAAATTTATTCGCATTGTATGCGGAATGACATAATTTACTGTTTATCTCATCAAATTCTGCCATTGCCTGTTCTTCATGGCAGAACACTTTTACCACTTTCTGCCCGGTCATCATTTCCTCAATATAACCGTTTACCTGTCCGATATCCTCCTGTTGCGCCAAAAAGAATTTACCGGAAAGGGATGTCAGTTTCTTTGACCCCATAATAATTACAAATATCATAAAAATTGTGACAACTGTAAGAGGAACACTTAACCGTAACATTGCGGCGAAAACGCTGACAACCGTAATGACGCTGTTGATGATTTGCGGCAGGGACTGACTTACCATCTGTCTTAACGTATCAATATCATTGGTATACATAGACATGATATCACCATGAGAATGGGTATCAAAATATTTAATCGGCAGAGACTGCATATGATTAAACATTTCTTCCCTCAAATCTTTCAATACACCCTGTGTGACAAAAACCATGATTTCAGCCTGGGCAAAAGCTGCTAAGATGCCCATTCCATAAAATACGGCAACTTTTCCCATAGCTCCCAGTAACGGCGCAAAATCCGTACTGCCCTGAGCAATCATAGGGAGAATATACTCATCAATCAGTGCTTTCATAAACCATGTTCCCTGAACATTGGCAAACACACTGCCTACAATACAAATTAAAACAATAATCAGATGAGGGGCATATCGTTTTCCCATAAACTTTATAATCTGACTTAATATCTTAAATGGATGCTCAATTTTTTGTGTCGGACCCATATTTCTGCGGCCCGGACCTTTGATTGTTCTTGCCTGTGCCATTATGCCTCACCTCCATCATTGTCAAAATCAGCATTATCATTGGTCTGTTGTAAATATACTTCACGATATATTTCATTATTTTCTTTCAGGTATTCGTGGGTGCCGATTTCATTAATTTTACCGTCATCCATGACAATAATTCTGTCGGCATCCTGCACAGAAGAAATACGCTGTGCAATAATGATTTTGGTCGTCTCCGGAATTTCTTCCCGGAATGCTTTCCTGATTTTTGCATCCGTCACCGTGTCTACTGCACTGGTGGAGTCATCCAAAATTAAAATTTTTGGTTTCTTCAATAATGCCCTTGCGATACACAGACGCTGCTTCTGTCCGCCGGAAACATTGGAACCTCCCTGTTCAATATAAGTCTCATATTTATCAGGCATTCTCTCAATGAATTCATCAGCACATGCCAGTTTACATGCACGTATGCATTCTTCTTCCGTGGCATCCGGATCGCCCCAGCGCAGGTTCTCCAGAATGGTTCCTGAGAATAGTACATTGTTCTGAAGTACAACGCTTACTTCCTGTCTCACAGTCTCCAAATCATAGGTTCTTACATCTTTCCCGCCAATACGGATATAGCTCTCTTCTCCTTCCTTTTCAGGTTCTTCTATATCATAGAGGCGGCTGATCAGATTGACAAAACTGGACTTTGCACTTCCGGTACCACCGATAATACCGATGGTCTCTCCGGATTTGATTTGAATATTAACATTTTCCAGAATCGGTTTCTCGCTGTTTTTGTTGTATCTGAAATTTACGTTTTTAAACTCAATACTTCCATCCGGCACATCGAAATCCGGATTTTCCGGATTGGTAATGTCCGCTTTTTCTTCTAATACTTCTGCGATACGTCTCGCACTTGCCATGGACATGGTAATCATCACAAATACCATAGACAGCATCATCAAACTCATCAGAATGTTCATACAGTAAGCCAGAAGCGAGGTCAGATTACCTGTCGTTAATCCCATAACCGGATTGTTACCACTGGCCACAATCATGTTGGCTCCCAGCCAGCTGATCAGCAGAATACATGTATATACAGTGGTCATCATGACCGGTGCATTCAAAGATACAATTCCTTCCGCTTTTACGAACATCTTATAGATATTGTGGCTTGCCTTTCCAAATTTACTTTTTTCAAAATCTTCTCTGACATAGGCTTTTACCACACGCATAGCGGTAACATTTTCCTGAACACTTTCATTCATGGCGTCATAGCGTTTAAAAACCTGATTGAAATATTTAAATGAAAAGAAAATAATTATGGCACAGATACATCCAAGAATGATTACCGCAATCAGATAAATGGTTGCCAGTCTTGGGGAAACCGTAAATGCCATAATCATCGCCACAATCAGGCTAAAAGGGGCCCGTACTGCCATTCGCAAAATCATCTGGTAAGCATTTTGCATATTGGTTACATCCGTCGTCAGTCTGGTTACCAGTCCGGCGGTACTGAACTTATCAATATTGGAAAAACTGAATGTCTGAATATTATCAAACATGGCTTTTCTAAGATTTTTTGCAAATCCGGTGGAAGCCTTTGCGCCAAAGACGCCTCCCATCCATCCGAAAATTAATCCTGCAATCGCAAGCAGCAGCATAATTCCGGCTGTCTTATATATTTCTGCCAAATCACCGGTTCCGATGGAATCAATAATTGTGGCCATCAGTAATGGAATAAAATTTTCTACGATAACTTCACCTAACATACCGACAGGCGTCAGTATAGAAGCTGCTGTATATCCTTTAATATGTTTTCCTAATGTTTTAATCATTTCTCTGTCTCCTTTCTATTGTTCTTTCCTCATTAAAACATTCCATAACTTTGTCTGATATTTCACTGTCTGTCAACAGATTATGATACAGCCTATCCAAATAATTGCAAAGCTGTTCTATTTCCTTGTCTGTAAAATCTTTGATTAAAAGCGACTCCGTTTTTTCTCTATTCGCATTCATCTGTTCCTTTAACCGACGGGCTTTGGAAGTGAGATAAATATTTCTATATTTTTTATTTTGTTCATCCACTCTGATATCTATGAATCCTTTTTCTTTTAATCTGGCAAGAATCCCCGACATTGTGGAATGCTTGACACCAAATTCTTCAGACAGTATTTTCTGTGTAATCTTTTCATCTCCATATCGGAAAAGATATGTCAGAACATGCATCTGTGAGACAGTTATATCCAACTGTTTCAAATTGTGATTCATGTGCAATTTGATAAGTTGATGTATTTTCCTGATTTTAAATCCTAAATGTTCCATTTTCCCTCCTTTCGCATTTTTATTTATATGCAAATGAAAATAATGTAATTTTTCCAAAAAAAGAAAGCTATGATATGTAGCATGCTACACATCATAACTCGATTAAAAATTTTAGTCAATACTAATATTTATTTTTAACAAACTTTTAACAAATTAGCAAAAGGCTTTCTGAAGAATCATATCAATTTGTTCTTTTGTGTCATTTTCCGACCCGCTGTTATCTATGTATTCATCAGCAAAACGATTGCATTCCTCATCGGAAGGCTGACTGTTCATAATGCTGACAGACTTCTCTCTGGAATACCCTCTGCCAATGGAAAGTCTTTTTATACGGGTCTCAAAATCGCAGTATATGAACCAGAGTTCATCACAGCAGGATTCCAGACCGGAACCTAATAAAATTGCCGATTCAACGACAATCAGGTCTTTTTCCGATTTTTCTACCCTGCTGTGTATCTCATTGATTGTTCCCGGATGTGTGATTTCATTCAGCCTGATAAGTTTCTCCCTGTCTTTGAAAACAAGACCTGCCAGTTTCTCTCGGTCAATGTTTCCATTGACCGACACGTGAGGAAAAGCTTCAACAATTTCATCGTAAACTTTATTTCCCGGATTCATTAATTCTTTTGCCACTTTATCCGCTTCAATAATATCGGCATCATATGTCTTTTTTAAATAATCCATAACCGTCGACTTTCCACAGCCGACGCCTCCCATCAGTCCAATAACCATAATTTTCTCCCTGTTTAATGGGCTTCATCCCAATTGTTTCCCGTTTCCACTTCCACCTCCAAAGGTACATGAAGTTTTGCGGCAGAAGACATCTCTTTCTTTAATATCTCTGTAACAGTCTCCAATTCTTCTTTTTTTGTTTCAATCAGCAGTTCATCATGCACCTGAAGAACAATTCTTGACTGGAGATGATTTTTCTTAATTGCTCTTGCTACATTAACCATGGCAATTTTCATAATATCCGCAGCTGTTCCCTGAATCGGAGCGTTCATCGCCACACGCTCCCCAAACTGTCTCTGCATAAAATTGGATACATTTATCTCAGGAATCGGTCTTCTTCTTCCAAACATGGTAACGGAATATCCTTTTTCCTTAGCACTTTTTACGGAATTATCCAAATATTCTTTGATTCCCGGATAACTTTCAAAATAATTATGAATATATGTCTCCGCTTCTTTTTTACTGATGGATAAATCCTGACTCAGCCCAAAGGAACTGATTCCATATACAATGCCAAAATTCACGGCTTTTGCGTTGCTTCTCTGTGTCTTTGTAACCTGTTCCACAGGCACGCCAAAAACCAGTGATGCCGTAGCCGTATGGATATCTTTAGAATCTTTATAAGCTTCAATAAGATTTTTATCATCCGACATATGTGCCAGAATTCTCAGTTCAATCTGGGAATAATCCGCATCGGCAAAAACATAACCCTCTTTCGGAATAAATACTTTTCTAAGCTGTCTTCCAATCTCTGTTCGAATAGGAATGTTCTGCAGGTTTGGCTCCGTGCTGCTGATACGGCCTGTGGCCGTAATAGTCTGATGGAACTTTCCATAAATTCTGCCATCATTCTGGATAAATACTGCCAGACCGTCTGCGTATGTGGATTTTAGTTTTGTCAGCTGCCTGTATTCCAGTACATCTCTTACAAATGGATAATCCGGCTCCAATTTCTCCAGAACGGAAGCTGAGGTGGAATATCCGGTCTTTGTCTTTTTGCCTCCCGGCAGTTTCATCTCACCAAATAAAATTTCTCCCAACTGTTTTGGTGAATTGATATTAAAAGTATGTCCCGCTTTTTCGTAGATTTGCTTTTCCAAAGATTGAATCTGGACAGCCAGCTGCTTTCCATATTCCTTTAATGCTTTTCCATCCACTTGGATTCCACACTGTTCCATATCATATAAAGCATACATCAATGGTTTTTCAATCTGATAGTAAATATCTGTCATTTCCATTTCTTTCAGTTTCTTCATCATTTTCTCATGGACTTTGAAAAAAATGTAGGCATTATAGCAGGCATATCTTTCTGCATTTTTTAAAATTTCCACGGAAGGCGTCTCTCCCTTTTTTGTTTTAGGAAAGATTTCCTCATAAGTCGGAACATTTTCTCCCAGATAATCTCTTGCAAAATCATCATAGTTATAAGTATGTGCCGTCGGATTTATCAGATAGGCCGTCAATTCCAAATCTTCCAGCCCCGTAAACTCTTTTTCGGAATCATATGCACCAAAAAAATCATTATTTTCTTTCACTTGAACTGTATATATATTTGAAAACTTCGCCAGCTGACTGACTTTTTCTTTCAGATAATTTTCTGTAATAAAGCCCTGCACCGGTACATAGATTGCTTTTTCTTCATCAGAACAAAGTCCTATGCCACGGAACTGTTGCTCCCTAAAAATAAACAGACCGATTGGTTCATCACCATGCTCCAACCGATGGAACAGATTTTCTACTTCCGTAAAATCAGAGATGGTTTCAAACCTTTCTTCCACATCCTTGGAAGCGGAAACATTGGTAAAGCGTGAAATCATACTTTTTAATTCCAGTTTTTTTATGATATCCAGCGCCTCCCGGGTATAAATATCCGGCATGGCACATTGTGCAGGAGAAATATCAATTGGAGAATCAAGCTGTATGGTGGCAAGTTTTTTGCTCATCTGCGCCATATCGTAGTGGGCTGCAAATGCATTTTTATTTCTTGTATTAGCAATCTTATCTGCATTCTCATATGCATTTTCAATCGAGCCAAATTCAGAAATAATGGCAGTAGCTCCCTTTTCCCCAATCCCCGGCACACCCGGAATATTGTCGGAAGAATCTCCCATTAATGCCTTGACGTCAATAAATTCTTTCGGCGTAACTTTATATAATTCTTTTACCTGCTTCGGACCATACCTCTCTACAATCGTCTGTCCTTTTTTTGTTTTCGGTATACATACAGTGATTTTGTCTGTAACCAACTGAAGTAAATCCCTGTCACCGGAATATATGCATACTTCAAATCCATCACGCTCTCCTCTGCCGGACATGGTTCCAATAATATCGTCGGCTTCATATCCCGGAAGTTCCATAATGGTAATATGCATCTTAGATAAAAGCTCTTTAATGACCGGGACCTGTTCTCTCAATTCCGGCTGCATCGGTTTTCTTGTACCTTTGTATTCCTGAAACATCTCATGCCGGAATGTAGGCTGATGAACATCAAATGCCACCCCCATATGGGTGGGCTGTTCATCATCTATCATTTTGAACATCATATTCAAAAAACCAAACACGGCATTTGTATGAAGTCCTTCTGCGTTGGCAAACAAAGGTACTCCATAAAACGCTCTGTTTAAGATACTATGTCCGTCGATTAATAATAATTTGTCCATTCTCCTAAGGCTCTACCTTTCTCTGATTATATATTGATTGCTCCCACATAAAATGCGAGGGCAACAAAAACGCCTGCCAGGATAATAAGAAAGATTCTTCCTATCTGTTTCATAATCTTTTCTTTCTTAAAATAGTCAGAGTAATATTGGAAAATATACTCCAGTTCCTCTTTGGCTGTCATCGGTTCATCCGTTTCCACTGGAGACTGCACTTCCTCCAGACCTCTATGAATCGTATAGTAAAGTTCTAATTCTTCCCTGCATTCCTCACACTCCTTTGAGTGGAGCAGAAATTCTTCTAAATCTTCAGAATATTCAATCTTATCAAAAATAAAATCTCTGATCTGTTTTTGGAACAACTCACAATTCATAATAAACCTCTGTCGTTTTATTTAACTCCTTAATTATACAGTTAATCAGACATAGTTACAATTATTTTTTGTGTATTTTATTCTGTCACTCCAAATTTATTTTTTTAAATTTAATCTTAACGCATTCATTACCACACAGAAACTGGAAAGACTCATGGCCAGTGCACCAAACATAGGGCTGAGTCTGATTCCGGTAAAAGGATACCAGAGCCCCGCCGCCAGTGGAATACCGATAATATTGTAAATAAATGCCCAAAACAGATTTTCATGGATATTTTTCAGCACCATTTTACTCAGACGGATTGCTTTTGGAACGTCCTCCAACTGATTTTTTACCAGGACGATATCCGCCGCATCAATGGCGATATCCGTTCCTGCCCCAATGGCAATTCCCACATTGGCTCTTGTAAGGGCAGGTGCATCATTAATTCCGTCGCCAACCATAATTGTGATACCGTCAAGGCTTTGTTCCTTCACCACTTTTTCTTTTACATCCGGTAAAACATTGGACACAACATGCTCAATTCCCACCTTTTCGGCAATGGCCTGCGCGGTAATCTTATTGTCTCCTGTCAGCATGGTTACATTCAGTCCCATCTCCTTTAAATGTTTTACGGCAGAAATACTGTCTTCTTTAAGTGTATCAGAAACCGCAATGATTCCCGCTAATTCTCCATTGGAAACAAAGTACATAGGTGTTTTACCTTCCCCGGCCAGCCCGTTGGCCTCATCTGTGTATTTTTGTGAAACTTTCGTAAATTCCGTCACATATTCTATATTTCCGGCAGCCACCGGTACATCGTTTATCTTTCCACGCAATCCGTTTCCGGTCTCCGACAGAAATTCCGTAACTTCTTGTTTTCCAATGTGATTTTTTTCACAGTATTGAACAATGGCTTTCGCCAACGGATGTTCACTGTTATTTTCCAGACTGTAAGCCGTCTCCAATAATTCTTCTCTTGTAAATTCTCCAGTGTGAATGACATCTGTCACTTCCGGTTTTCCTGTTGTGATGGTACCTGTTTTATCCAGAACAATGTTTTTTGCTTTTCCTGTATTTTCTAAAGCAGTGGCATTTTTAAATAAAATTCCCTTTTTGGCTCCCATTCCATTACCTACCATAATAGCAACCGGAGTTGCCAGTCCCAGCGCACAGGGACAACTGATAACCAGAACAGACACCCCATATGTCAGGGCAGTTCCGATTCCCGCACCTGCAAACATCCACACGGCAAAGGTCAGAACCGCAATACATAAAACCACCGGAACAAAAATACCGGATACTTTGTCAGCGGCTTTCGCAATCGGCGCCTTGGAACCGGAAGCCTCACTTACCAGTCGTATAATCTGCGCCAATGTTGTATCGTTTCCCACTTTTACGGCTTTACATATCAATACGCCTGACTGATTCATAGTTCCCGAAGACACATTGTCTCCCATTGTTTTATCCACAGGAATGCTTTCCCCTGTCAGTGAAGATTCATCTACTGCACTTTCTCCTTCCACAACCGTACCGTCTGCCGGTATGCTTTCTCCCGGCTTTACTACAAAATGCATGTCAACTTTCAAATCCGATAAATTGATTTCTTTGTAAACTCTGTTTCCTTCGCTGTCCGTATCCACGACTCTGGCTTTGGACGGCGTCAGTTTCATCAATCCGTTTAAGGCACTTGTGGTTTTGCCTTTGGAATAAACTTCCAACGTTTTACCTACCGTAATCAGAGATACAATCATTGCTGCCGACTCAAAATAGAAATGTTCCATTTCATTTCTCTGATTTACCGTCATAATAATTAATAGAACCGTACTATAAAGAAAAGAGGCTCCCGCTCCTAATGCTACCAGTGTATCCATATTGGGAGAATTATTGATAACGCCTCTGGCTCCGTTGACAAAGAATTTCCTATTAATTACCAGAACTACAAAGGTAATTACCAGTTGTATATAGCCCTGCAGAATATGATTATGGGCAAGGAATTCAGGAAGCCACCACCCCCACATCATATGCCCCATGGACAGGTACATTAAGGGGATTAATAAAAGAACGGACCAGAACAGTCTGGTTTTCATCTGACTGATTTCATCACCGCCTTCATTGTCCATGTCCACACTTTTAGAAACCTTTGCTCCATATCCTGCCTTCACTACTGCGTCAATCACTTCTTTTTCGGAAACACTTCCTTCCACCTGCATGGAATTGGTTAATAAATTCACGCTGACACTTTCAACTCCCTGTAATGCAGACACTGCCTTCTCTACCCGGGCGCTGCATGCAGCACAGCTCATACCTTTTATTTTAAAATCCATGATTCTTTCTCCTCCTCTATTTCATTAATTTTTTTAATGTGTTTGTCAATTCCACTACTACTTCCAGATTTCCCTTCTGTATATTTTCTACAACACATGTATTCATATGATTATCCAGTAAAACTTTATTAAAGCTGTTAAGTGACGAACTGATTGCCGAAACCTGAATTAAAATGTCCGGACAATAGGCATTTTCCTCCAGCATTTTTTTTATTCCCCGAACCTGTCCCTCAATCCTGTTCAGACGGTTCATTAAGTCTTTATACTCCTTCTCATCTCTTATTTTAGTTTTATGGATATTACATTTATTATTCATTGTGTCCTTCTCCTTTCACAGCATATACCCCAGTGGGGTATATGCTATTTTATACCCTATGGGGGTATTTGTCAAATTTATTTTACTTATATTTCTTCTTAACAGTTCAGCCGTATGGATTTTGAAAAGTTCTGTGAAAATTTTAGTTATTGACATTTTCATTACGAAATGTTAATATTTGTATTGTTTGCGGATGTGGCGGAATGGCAGACGCAGCAGACTCAAAATCTGCCGCCCACAAAGCGTGCGGGTTCAAGTCCCGCCATCCGCACGAAAAAAAGTTCCTTTGCAATAAGGAACTTTTTTCTTTTGTGCAGGCACAATATTGCCTGCCGGGTTTTTACCGCAAAAAAAGATATGTACCCGATTTTTCGGGTACATATCTTTTTATTCTATAGAAAACTTCGTTCTAGTCCGGCGTTCCTTCCTGAATTTCCCCGGACTCACGGGATATGGAATAGGTACTGGAAGATATACTGTTTCCATCTTTATCTTCAATCTCACAATCAATGATATAATAGTCCTCCGAATCCGATTCCATTGTATCATTATACTCTAAATATCCCACATCCCCATTTTCAAATTCGCCATAATCATTTTCAAACTTCCCGATGGAGATAAGATAATTGGTCAATTTGTCGACAGCCTGATCATAGGAAATCGTATCCGGTGCATAATTATATGCTCTGGTAACAACCCGGCTGCTGATGCCTTCATCATTGATGGCAACAAAATAAAACAGACTGTTTTCCTTTGGCATGGTAATCGGTTTCGTATACAATTTATCTTTCTTTGTCGGTGTTGTGCCGTCATTTGTATAATAAACTTTACATCCGCTTGGTACATCAACTACAATTTTTTCCTGAGAGGCATACTCTCCGCTCTTTAACTCAACTGTTGGAATATCTACGGTCTGAAATTCAAGTATATATTTAAAACTGCTGTCCTTGCTCTCTTTCTTGTTTGCATCCACCGAGTATGCCCTAAGAATATAGACGCCCTCCGTGGCAAGGGAAATCGGTTCTTTATATTCCTTTTTTGTTGTACTGTCTGCCGGATTTGTACCATCCAGTGTATAATAAATGGTCACGTCATCATCCGCGGTAAGTTCTACCTCTATCGGCTTATCGTACGTTCCATCTTCTACACTGGCAGACGGAACCGTTCCCTTAAACATTTCCAATTCATCCTGAATATTATCCGGCGCACTGGCAATTAACGCTTTTATTTGAGAGTCCATTTCATTGTTCTGGTAAAGCACAATCAAATCTTTATAATATTCAGCATTATTTTCATCTACTTCAATCAATAATTCCAGATAATGAATCTGCTCCTGTTCATAATTTCCCAGCAGGCCGTCTACTTCATAAACTTTTTCATAAGCCTTTATTTTCTGTTCTCTGGTAAAAGCATTGCTTGAAGCCAGAATAAACTGGGATTTGGCATATTCATAATTTTTCTCATCAAAAAATTTTTCACCACTGGTATAATATCTGTCAAATTTCTTCGTCATAACAGTTTTCTTCACTGCCAGGGTTGAGAAAACAGCGATAACAATCAATAAAACCGTAATGGCCATAACCACAAAAAAGTTTCTCTTTGTTAATTTTTTTCGATGAGAACCTTTCTTATTCGAATAAGGCTGTTCCACACTTTTATATTTATGTTTTGCAAAAGCTATGTAGGAATCGTCAAAATCATCTGTCTCTTCTTCCACATTGCTCTCCATCTTTCCGGTGTTTTCATTATTAAACTCTTCATCAGAAATTTCCCCGGTATCTTCTTTTCCCGATTCGATGGTAATTCCCGTAAAGGTCTCATCATATGTTTTATCTACTGGTGTGGGTGCAATATCATTCTCAAATGTATTCACTTTTGTTCCACATTTTGTACAAAACATGGAATTTTCATCACACTCACATCCGCAATTCGGACATATCATATTTTCGCCTCCTAAAGTTTAAAATAAAAGTACCTGTACATATTTACTGAAAAGAATATACCATATTCTGAAATATGTTTCAATTCTATCTCATGGAATTTCCTTCTCTTTTTGAAAATATACAGCCACAGAAATTTTGCCGGTATAACCGATATTCTTTTGACAATTCTACAGAACGCTGATATCCGTTTTTCTTTTTAAAATCTGAAAGCAGATACTTCACCCCATACTTATTTTCCAGATTTTTACCGATTTCATTCAGTTTTTCCGCATTTTTTAACGGACTGATGGAAAGGGTTGTCGTAAAATAGT
This sequence comes from uncultured Eubacterium sp., assembly GCA_904420085.1. Lineage (GTDB taxonomy): Bacteria > Bacillota > Clostridia > Lachnospirales > Lachnospiraceae > Eubacterium_G. Next base: position 42,039 of record CAJFUA010000065.1, read on the forward strand.
CATATTTCTTTTCAGCGGCAATCCGGGCTGTATGCTCCAATCTCAACCGATAACATTGAAAGCATCGGTTCCCACCTTCTTCACATTGTTCCAATCCTTCTACGCACTGATAAAATTCCTCTGCATGATAAGATTCAATGACTGGTCTGACCGGATAAATAAATTTCATTTCCCCTGTCAGACGGATTAATTCTTCTGCCCGGTGACGATATTCCTTTTCCGTGGCAATATTAGGATTATAAAAAAGAATATCAATCTGAAAATATTTGGATAAATATTCCAAAACATAACTACTGCAGGGTGCACAGCAGGCATGAAGAAGTAACTTAGGTACTTCCTCTTTTTTCACATGCAATTCAATAATTTTTTCTAACTCTTTCTGGTAATTGACTTTGTTCATATGACCTCTGCAAAAATCGAGTAGGAATCAGCCTACTCGATTAATGATAAATTTTGTAACTGTTTTTGTTGCGCTTCAGATATTTGTTATAGGCTTTTTCAAGAATCATTTTTTCATTGGGAAATTTCAGTAAATGATAAGCTTCAATATATCTGTAATAGCCTGAATAATAAAAATATTCTTCCCTCTGTGGTTTGCTGGAAAAACTGTCAGAAGACATTAAAAACCAATGCACCTCTTTTTCTACCACATTACCCGGAATATGAAAAGAATATTCACTTTTTCCCACATATTCGTTAATTCTGGCACAAACTCCTGCCTCTTCCCTGACCTCTCTTAATGCCGTTTCCTGATAAGTTTCTTCCTTTTCCACCGTTCCTTTTGGTAATACCCATCCTTCATACCGATTATGAAAGTTTTTGTATAAAAGTAAAACCTTGCCTCTAAAAATAACCACACCGCCACAGCTGACCGCTTTCTCCATAGCAATCCTCCCGCTTCTCTAGTGTGTTAATAGTAATTCATTACTTTTAGTATACAGGAAGAATCATATCAATGCAAGGTTGCATTTAATCAAGGTACGCATCAAATATTTCTTTCGCACAGTTTGTTGCAGAATTACTTCCCTGAGGCAGATTTTCCAATACAACTGCCAGCGCAACCCGTTTCTTTCCTTTTTTCGCATATCCCACAAACCATGAATTGATATGGTCATTTTTATCTAATTCCGCCGTACCTGTTTTACCATAAGCATCATAATCACTGTTGCCTAAAATTCTTGCCGTACCGTAATCACATACCGCAGCCATATATTCCTGTAACTGTTTTGCCTCTGCTTTTGACATCAGCCTTTTGTACTCTGTCTGCTCCGTCGTCTTTACTGTGTTACCACTGCTGTTTTCAATATAATTGATAATATAAGGTTTCATCAGGATACCGTTATTTGCAATGGCTGACGCAATCATTGCCATATGTGCAGGTGTCACTGTTGTTTTGCCCTGACCGATACTGGTCTGGGTGACATCAAACTGAGTAGACTTTTTTGTCAGCGGGAATACGCTCTCGTTATAATCCATTTCCAATGGCAGTGGCTGGTTGAATAATAACTGATTTGCTGTCTTTCTAAATCTGGAAATGTTTAAATCATCCCCTATGGTAGAGAAAGCAGAGTTGCAGGAGTAAGCAAAAGCGTCCTTTAAGTCTACACTGTAATGTGCCGTTCCATCAAAACATTCAATGGAAAATTTATTAAAATCTGCTTCCCCGTCACAATAATAGCTGAAACTGTTATAGCTTTTATTTTCCTTCATATATTCCAATGTGGTTAAAATCTTAAATATGGAGCCGGGAATATATTTTCCCTGCGTAGCTCTGTTTACCAGTCTGGAATCATTAGAATCATTAATTATCTCATCCCATATATCATCAATGGTATTGGGATTATAAGACGGTCTGGAAACCATGGAAAGAATTGCGCCTGTATCCGGATTCATGACAAAGACAGCTCCCTTGTAGCCTTCCAGACTATGATAGGCAGCTTTCTGGGTGCTGACACTTAATGTGGTATAAACATCGCAGCCACGTTCCGTGGTATTTGAAAAATCATTGATAATTTTCTCAAGGGCATTGGTCTGTGATGACAGTAAATCATAGTTACACAACTTTTCCAAGCCGTATTTGCCGTGGGTGGTAATACCTACAGCATGAGAAAATACATTTCCGTAAGGATATTCTCTCGTATCATCTGTAAGGTCATTATCCGTTCCTTTTGTATCAGTATAGGCAAGCCTTTTCTTACTTCTGCTGTAAATAGTTCCTCTGATAACGGAAGATGCATTTTCATCAATTCTCCGATTGTATGTATTATTCAATATCTTTGGACTGGTAGCAATTACAAAATAAGCATAGTAGCCTATCATAAACGTAAAAATTAAAGTAATTACAATGGTCGTGACCATCGCCTGCCGGTTTAATTTTTTCCGCTCGGTTTTAGCGTATCCTGATTTCCTGCGTATCTTCGATTTTTCTGATTTCCTGAGTGTTTCTTTCCTTGACATGTTTTGCTCCTTTTTGCGGCACTTTTCTCTTGACCGGATGTTTCGTTGTTCCCACAATAGCCAGTCCCTGTATAATTGCAAATACAATCAGGGTACTCAATATGGAACTTCCTCCATAACTGAGCAGTGGGAATGTCACACCTGTAGATGGTATCATTTTTATTGCTCCACCTACCGTTACAATTATCTGAACTGCGTACTGTATACCTAATCCTACACAAACCAGCTTATTAAACATACTGATTTGCTGCATTGCCGTATTGAGAAAGGCAATGAAACAAGTTAAACACAGAAGAATCAGCAGAATTGCAAAAATTGCACCAAATTCTTCTCCTATGGCTGAAAAAATAAAGTCCTGATCTACTACCGGAATATCTTTCGGCTGTCCATGATATAAGCCTGTACCTGTCAGTCCCCCGCTTCCCAATGCAAACAGGGACTGGGTAATCTGATATCCTGTATTGGCAATATCGGACCACGGATCCAGCCATACACTGACACGCACCTGCACATGAGAAAAAATTTGATATGCCAGTACGGAAGCTACAGACAGACCAGCGAAACAGATAAAAATATATCGTGCTTTGGCTGTTCCTACATACAGCATAAAAACATAAACCATAAAGAAAATTAAAGCACTTCCCAAATCTCTGGATGCCACCAGTACCAGCACATAAATACCTGCCATTACCGCAGACACCACCACATTTTTAAATGCCACGGAACGGCTTAGAAGTCCCGCAATAAAAAATACGAAAATAATCTTTACAAACTCTGACGGCTGGAATGCAAATCCTCCGATGTTAATGGCTAATTTTGCACCGTTATCAACATTACCCAAAACTAAAACACATGCCAGCAGTCCGATTCCTACAAAGGCATAAATCCATGTAAACGATTTCCACATTTCGTACCGGCTCATCAGATAGGGAACAATTAAGGAAGCCATGGAAACAACTGCCACAATAATAAACTGTCTGATACTGTACTGAAACTTTAATCTGGCAAGCATAATAAATCCTATGGTTAACAGCATACACATATTGCTTAGAATCGCCTTATTGATATTAGGATAAATTATCGGAAAAATACCTAGCACTACAATTAAATAGCATAACTGTGCACCGCCCAATACAATCACTCCGATATCCGTGGTATCCTGCTGATTCAAAAATATCGTGGTTATTCCGAGAAAATAAGTTAAAAATATTATTCCATTCTGTCTCTGAAAAATACCTGAAGCTTTGTATGGATTTTTACATCTTAGGGCACTAAAACATTCCCAAACGTAAAAAAACATTAATAAAATAAACAGGTATTTTGTTACAATTACTAAAAACGTACTCATTTTTCTATCTCCATATTTTACAGAACTCCCCTTTTAAAATGTCCTCTGGTAGAGTCTGTCGTATCTGTTATCTTTTGATTTCTAAAAAATACTTGAATATATTGATTTAAAATATCCTTTATCTGCCCGGCGCTTTCCCATGTGAAATTCAACCGGATACTTTCTATATTTAAGTCTTTGATTTCATTTCCGTATTTTAATAAAGACAATGGTTTGCAATTATACATAATATTATAACAGTAGTCGCATACGCATTTCGTTGGAAATGTATTTTTTAATCTGTCTCTTATTTCATACAGACTGTCTGACCGGGAACAATTTCCACATGTTTTTAACCCACAGCCGGCAGAAATCATGACCGGCATATAGCCATAGGCAATAAACTCTTCCCTTTCACACCCTCTTTTTTTCATTTCATTATCATTTAATTCGAGAGGCACCGTTGTTTCAATCCCTTTACGCAAGTAATAGTCTTTTGCTTGAGAATTGTATGCATACACATTATAATCAAAAACATATTTCTTTTCCACCTGATTTTTTTTCAAATCATAATACTGTTCTATATTTCTAATCAAAAATCCGTCAAACTTTTCCAGGATACTGCCCATTTTCTCATAAAATATTTTTTTATTTTTCGCCCGGAACATATAAGGCATGGCTAAAAACACATCCTTCTTTGAAGCGTGTATTTTATGGATTATTTCCACAATGTTTTTCTGTTTCAATGCAAACTCTTCGATATAAATTCTCGATATAAAATCATGATTGAGCAATAATTCTATTTGTTTTTCGTCGGATACCAGTGCATTTAATGATAATTCACTGCTATTATATACAGATTTTGTGTAGTTTTTTTGTACTGCCATTTCTCTTCTGTATCCGGATAAAAGATACTCTTTGATACATTCCGTCAACTGCCTTCTCAATTGATTGAAAGAACCTACCGGAACAAAAACCCCCTCCGATAATGAAATCTCTATCGTATGAATTTCAAAATCAGTATTTCCCATTTTGGACATCTGTTTTAACACCATCTCCCGGGTAATTGGTCTGTTTTCAGCACTCTGAGGCAGGTCACCATACACGGTAATATCTTTTTCCCCAATTTTTGCGGTGGCGGAAATTGGTTGATTTTTTATGACGGATACTTTGATATCCAATAAACTTTTCTTTGTTTTTTCGATATAACTTTCTTTTAGATTTTTAATAAACCCACTATTTTCCATGCGAAATTCCGGTTTTTTCAGAGAAATCATTTCTCTTCCGTTATGTTGATAATAATAGCTTTGGCTGAAACCATTTCTGTTAAACAAATCCGCAAGGAGTTTTACGTCATTTTCATCTACAAAATAACGTTCTTTATTTTCCAAATACATATCGATATATTTTCTGTAAATGCTTACGACACCTGCCACATATTCCGGTTTTTTCATACGTCCTTCTATTTTCAGGGAATATACACCTGATTCAATAATGTCCGGCAGAATTTTCAGTGTACAGATATCTTTTGGACTGAGAACATATTTATTATTTCCCGGATTCAGTATTTTACCATTCTTTACAACATCATATTCCATTCTGCACGGCTGAGCACACTGCCCCCGATTTCCGCTTCTGCCTCCTATATAACTGCTTAAAAAGCACTGACCGGAATAACAATAACATAATGCACCATGAATAAAGCTTTCGATCTCTACTCCCGTACTTTTATGAATTTCCCTGATTTCTTCCATGGATAATTCTCTGGGGGTAACAATTCTTGACACACCCATTTTTTCCAGTTCCCGCACTGTCAGTTTTCCCGCTATGGTCATTTGCGTACTGGCATGAATATGTAACTTTGGAAAATTCTCCCTAATAAACAACAGTACTCCCATATCCTGCACAATCACTGCATCAAGCCCATGTTCATAGAAAGGCAGCATATATTCAAACAGCTTCTCTTCAATCTCTTTATCCTTAATTAAAGTATTGATTGTTAAATAAATCTTTCTGCCAAATAAGTGTGCGTAATCAATGGCTTTCAATAATTCATCCGTTGTCAAATTTTCTGCATTCGCTCTGGCACCGAAAAGAGAACCACCTGTGTATACTGCATCTGCACCTGCATTGATTGCGGCGATTACACTGTTATAATTTCCTCCGGGAGCCAATAATTCCACTGCCATAACCCCTTGCCCTACCTTTCTAAATCTCTATGTTCCTTATTGAAAAATTTGCAGGAAACCGGATCCGTAAGAATAAGTACCTTTTCGTACCTCTGCAATTTTTACAGGATTTCCATATCATGAAAATTTCTAAAAACCCCTATGATATAAAAGCGACCAGACCGAAGCCTGATCGCCTTAATTACTTTTTAAGTTCTGTCTGAAGCTTAATAATCTCTTTTTCAAGATTTTTTATTTTTTCCAGTGCTTCGTTCAACTCTTTTGTTGCTGTTTCTGCTTTTGAATCCGAAACAATCAACTCGTGTTTCAAATCATATACTTCTTTTTCTTTTAACTCTAAATCCCCTTCAAGCAAATCCGCCTGTTTTTTTGCTTTGAAATAGTCATTTGCAATATTAATTTCTAAAAGTATCCGCTGCATATCCATATTTTGCATACGATAACTTTCATTCTGTTTAAAATCTAAAATCATATTATTAATGTATGTAGCAACCTTCTGTAAATACGCTTCACTTTCAAAGCCGCCGATATTATAAATTTTTCCATCAATAATAACATCGATATAGTTTTTTGAAGACATAGTTTTCTCCTTGTACGTAAAATCATCAATATAATATCACAAATCTTTGAAAATTAAAAGAATAAAATATATGATTTATGAAAATTATTTTACTTTCACTTTCTTCGCCTTAGACCAAACTGTGTAGCCTTTCTTTGTTTTTACTCTCACTCTTACATAGATGGTCTTCTTTGATTTGATTTTCTTACCTTTTAATACTTTTGTAGGTTTCTTTGACTTAACTGTTTTCTTTCCTTTAAAAGATTTGTTTGTAGCATACTGGAATTCGTAAGATTTTGCACCTTTTACTCTCTTTGTAGAAACAGTAATTTTCTTCTTTCCTGCTTTTACTTTTTTCAACTTTGATGTAGTAACTTTATCACCTGCAACAACTTTGAAGTCTTTTACTTCAATATTACCCTGCATGTTGTTCTCATCCGGGAAGCTGTATAAGAAAGCACCCATGGCAATCATAATTCCTGCGGTTTTCTGCTTGTAAGCAATGTTATCACCAGGCACTGTAAATTTTACGGTAACATTTACATAATCGTCATTTCTGCTGTCAAGAGCGATTACCGTATATTTTGTCTTTGATGCGTCTGTCTTTGTAGTACTTACAACGCTCTTTCCTTTATATGTAGCTGTTACTTTTGTTCCCTTGATTCCCGGATCACCATCTTTTGTGTTGTTTCTGTAAGCTTTTACATGAACATGCTTAATGTAGTTGTATCTTCCGGTTCCTTCGTTATATCCGGTACCGTCTGCACGCTCTTTGGATTCGGTAATTTCGTTTTTCAGTGTACTCTTCATCTTAAATGTTGCTGTATATGTACGGCCTTTTTCAATCTTTAAAATTTTCTTTGCCGTAACACCCCATGGATTGTTTCCTACACACTCCCATATTGGATCTCCATTCTTGTCCTTTGCGGATGTAGGAGCCCAGTTTGCACTCCAGCCGGTACTTGTAATGTTCATTAAGAAACCACTGGATGTCTGTGATGCAATCTTTGCATTTTCACCATAACTCTTTTTTGTGTCAGCAGTATTCATATATTTCTGACCGTCTTTCTTTAAAGCGTCTTCCCACTCACCGCCGTCTTCTCTTGTGTGAACGGAAAAGCCCTGCCATTTGACACCATTAGAGATATCTGTACCCTTTTTTACTGCGGCAGGTACTACGCCTGTCAAGCCAACTGTCATTGTCAATGCCACAACGGCAGCCGTTATTTTTTTGAATAAATTCTTTCTCATTTTATTCTCTCCTCCTATATAATTTTCATAATTATAGAATACCATTTTTATCTCTTGTTTTCAATACCAATATGCGTATAAGCAAGGTCTGTTACAATTCTTCCTCTTGGTGTTCTCTGTATCAGTCCATTCTGAATCAGATAGGGTTCGTATACATCTTCCAAGGTCCCCGAATCTTCTCCCAGAGCCGCCGCCAATGTATCCAGTCCCACCGGTCCGCCTGCAAATTTATAAATAATGGTTTCCAGTATGCTCCGATCTCCTTTATCCAATCCTAATTTATCCACTTCCAGCATATCCAAAGCCTTATTTGCCACATCATATGTAATCACACCGTCATATTTTACCTGAGCAAAATCTCTTACTCTTTTTAACAGTCTGTTTGCCAGTCTCGGTGTTCCTCTGGAACGTCTGGCCATTTCTACCGCTCCGTTTTCTTCAATTTCTACCCCTAAAAGGGAGGCAGAACGGGTAATAATCTGCTTCAGTTCCTCTACGGAATAAAATTCCAGTTTGTTAATGACGCCAAACCTGTCCCTTAAAGGAGCTGTCAGAAGACCTGCCCTTGTTGTTGCACCCACCAGTGTGAATTTCGGCAAATCCAGTCTGATGGAGCGGGCGCCCTGCCCCTTTCCAATCATAATATCAATGGAATAATCTTCCATAGCCGGATAGAGCACCTCCTCCACCTGCCGGTTTAGGCGGTGTATCTCATCAATAAATAAAATGTCATTTTCTGAGAGATTGTTCAATATTGCTGCCATGTCTCCCGGTTTCTCGATTGCCGGTCCTGAAGTCACTTTAATATTTACGCCCATTTCGTTGGCAATAATTGTCGCCAACGTGGTTTTTCCCAGCCCCGGAGGTCCGTAAAACAGTACATGATCCAGTGGCTCCTTTCTGGATTTTGCCGCTTCTATAAAGATTTTTAAGTTTGATTTTGCTTTCTCCTGTCCCACATACTGTTCCAAAGTATCCGGTCGCAATCCTTTTTCGATGGCTGCATCTTCTGTTGCCATTTCCGTTTGTATAATTCTCTTTGACATATATTATTTCCTCTGCACAATATATTTTTACATCATATGTTTCAGCGCCAGTTTTAACGCTTCTTCCACATCCGTCTGTTCCGTAATATTGATTTTTCTTACTGCTTGAAGCGCATCTGTTCTGGAATATCCTAGTGCCGCCAACGCTTCCACCACATCTGACTGTACTGTTGGATTGATGTCTGTCCTATCCGGTTCTGACATACCAATCATCTGATTAATATCAATCTTATCTTTTAATTCGATTATAATTCTCTGAGCAGTTTTTGCACCGATGCCCTGTGCCTTGGAAATTGCCTTGGCATCTCCGGATAAAATTGCCATTTGTAAAGAATCGCCGGGACATGCGGAAATAATCGCCAGTCCTCCCTTTGGTCCCACGCCGCTGACGCTGATAAGTTTCTTAAACAGTTCCAATTCGTCTTTCGAAAGAAAACCAAACAGCTGCATGGCATCCTCCCGCACACTGAGATATGTATATATTTTTAATTTTTCTCCAATGCCAATCATCTCTAAAGATGTCTGAGGCATCAGAATATTATAACCGATTTGCTGATTTTCTATAATCACTCTGTCACTTTCCACAGAATCCACTACACCTATGATATATGAAATCATTACAATTACTCCTTGCACATTTTTATAATATATTTACCCGCTCTTTTTTTGATTAAGAAAGATAACACTCCAATGACTGTTCCTGTAATCATTCCTGAAATAATCAGTACAGGAATATAAGAATACACACTGTAAGTTTCCACCACAAAAGAGGCAACAACAATCTGACCCACATTATGAAACACTCCGCCCAGTATTCCCACCGTCACCATGGAAAGACCTTGTTTTTTTGCAATGACCATCACGATAAAACTGACAAAAGCACCTGCCAGACTGTAAATGATACTGAATATATTTGCAAACATGAAACCGGACAAAAGAATTCGTATCAGATTGATACAAAATGCTTCCCGGATGCCAAACAGATAAAGGGAAAGCATAATGACCAAATTTGCCAGCCCCAGCTTCACTCCGGGAATGCCTACAATCGGAATAAATGTTTCGATATAACTTAATACAATACCAAAAGATGTGAATAATGCCGTGAGGGCAATTTTTTTACTCATGAATACGCTCTCCTCCGGATGATATTTTCACCACAATTTTATGAGGAAGGCATATAATCGTCTCACCACTTTTTGAAATTTTCCCCTGTTTCACACACAATTTGTCCGGACAGTCTGCCTCCTCCATGGAAACACTCCTATCTTTTATGATAATCTGATTGAAATTTTCTCCCTCTTTTATCTGATATGTTCCATTTTTGTTTAAATCATAAGTTTCTATCAGCGTGTCTTCACGATATACTTCCACGCTTTCTGCCGTATTATTTCTGTTTAAGCACAAACCTAAATAGAATCCTGACGCTGCAATCAACAATACCAGTATGACAACAACATCTTTTTTATATTTTTTCATATGAATCACTCATTCCTTTCTTCTGTTCAGGCACAAATAGCAATGAAAAATTTTATTTTCACACCAATTCCTCAAAAATCAGAACGAATGTTTATCTTACCTATCATAACATACATTTTTTTATCTTACAAATCTTTTTACATGTCTTTCATGTAATGACTGAATTAAATATTTCATCAAATACTTTTGTATGGTATATTATTATCTGATTGAAAAAGAAAGGAGAAATCTCTTTGGGATTTTGAAAACAGTAAAATGAAAGAAAAACGAATTTCATTTTTATTCATTATTTTTACAATAACTGTACTGCTCACAGCATGTGATGCAGCCTCAGACAATACTTCTAATGCTCCCAGAACTTATACCCATTTTTGTTTTGATACGGTATTCCAGCTGACTTTCTACTCGTCATATCAGGAAGGAGAACAGAATATTGCTGACACCGCCTTTCAAATGTGTGATAAGTACGATCAATTGTTTAATAAATACAATAAAGAAAGCGAACTGTACCGGATAAATTCTCATCCCTTAACCGGTGCGAAGGTTTCCGAAGAAACATTTGAACTCATTTCGGACAGCAGATATTATGCCGGACTAACGGACGGTGCTTTTGATATTACCATTTCACCCGTTACCGACTTGTGGGATATAAACAAAAATCCCCATGTACCAAAGAAATCGAAAATCAATAAAGCATTAAAATATGTAAATTACCAGGATATCATTCTGAAAAATAACCGTGTGAAACTGTCATATCCAACCCAGTCCATAGATTTAGGCGGAATTGCCAAAGGATATGTGGCGGATCAACTGAAAGATTTTCTTGAAAGTAAACAGATATCTTCCGCCATCATCAATCTGGGGGGCAATATTTTAACCATTGGTAACAATCAGGGAGAGGACTTTAAAATCGGTATCAAAAAGCCTTTCGCCCAGAAAGATGACGAATACTCCGCTACTATTCATATACGGGACAAGTCCGTAGTCACATCCGGTATTTATGAGCGGTATTTTGAAGAAAACAATAAAATATATCATCACATACTGGATCCTGAAACAGGTTATCCGGTAGAGAACAATTTATATTCCGTGACAATTATTTCTGACCGTTCCGAAGAAGGCGATGCGCTAAGCACCGCCACCTTCGTCATGGGGCTTGAAAAAGGACTTTCTTTTGTCAATCAGTCCGAGGGAATCGAAGCGGTCTTCATAACAAAAGATTACAAACTCCATTTGTCTGACGGTTTGACCATCAATGATAAACAGGAAATCCACATTACCAATGAGTAAATTCGTCGGTTATTTATTTTTGATGGATACCCGGAAAAATCTCTGCATAAATTTCTTAAAGTCAAAAGGATACAGCGGATATATATAACTTGTCCTTGCAATGGTCCGATTGCATACAATGGCAGCAATGGCAACAAAAATTCCCACAATAAATCCGGTAAAATGAAATAGCTCCGTCAGCACCAGCAATATTAAACGTAAAAATTTAATGGAATATGCCAGTTCGTAGTTCTCATGGGTAAAATTCGCAATGGCAACCACTGCCATATATAGCATGGTCTGCTCGTTAAACCAGCCTGTATTTACTGCAAATTCTCCTATAACAATGGCGGCAATCAAACTGAGCGGTGTATTCAGCGTACTTGGTGTATTAATTGCCGCCAGTTTTAAACCATCTATGGCAAGTTCCAAAATCAGAAGCTGCCAGAATATGGGAACATTCTGTGGTTCTATGATTCTGGTAAAAGACAGCCAGTCCGGTATCATTCCCGGATTATTTGCATATAGCAAAAATAACGGTGTCAAAAGAAGAGAAAGAACCGTAATAGATGCTCTGGCCAGCCTTAAATAAGTACCGGTAATGGGTGGAAAATAATAGTCATCCGCTTCTTCTATCACATCAAATATGGTGGTCGGAAGCAACATGGCAGCCGGTGAATTGTCTACCAGAATACAAATCTGCCCTTCCAAAATTTCAGCAGCCACCGTGTCCGGACGCTCCGTATAGCGAAACTTTGGAAAAGGATTGAACCAATGCCCCTTGTGAATACATTCCGATAAACTTTCCTGATTCATCGGCAAAGCATCCACATCAATTTTTTGAATCTGCTCTTTAATATAGTTTAGAAGTTTCTTATCGGCTCTCCCATTAATATAGCAGATGGCGATATCCGTTCTGGAACTTTTTCCTGCCCGGACAATTTCACACATATATTCCGGATTTCTGATTCTTCGACGGATTAATGCAGTATTCATCAATAACGTTTCCACGAAACCATCTCTGGAACCGCGAAGAACCTTATATTTTTCCGGTTCCTGAACATTTCTTGCCGGATAGTTCCTCACATCAATCAGCATGGCTTTTTCATATCCGTCTATCATCAGACATACCACACCGGACAGAATAAATGTTAAAACATTATACTTATCCTCAAACAAGTCCACCTGTATATAAGGGATTTTATTCTCAGAAAAATCTTCTACTTTTTGAGGAAGTTCCTCTTCCGTCATATTACAGAAAAACTCCTCCACTTTCTGTATCATATCATTATCGCAAAATCCATTGATAAAATACATCACACCGTCACGGTTTCCGATTTTAAAGTTTCTTTTTAAAATATCAAAACTTTCATGAATATGAAGAATTTCATCCAGTTTTTTTTCATTTTCTTTCAAATTTTTTGTTATAAAATTTTCCATAAAAATACCTCACACTACTTTATAGTGTGAGGCAATCTTTCTAAAATATTCATTTGATTTCTTCAATTACTTTCTTCGGACATTTCAAAACGCAGGTTCCACAGTTCTGACATTTATCCTGCATAATGGTTGCCAGATTAAATCCAAAATCAATGGCATCATGAGGACAGTTCTTTGCGCACAATCCGCATCCGATACAACCGGCGCTGCATGCCTGCATCACATCTTTTCCTTTATCTTTGGAACTGCATTTCACCATATATTGGGTATCATACGGAATAATGGAAATCAACCCTTTCGGACACGCTTCCACACATTTTCCACATGCTTTACACTTGTCTCTGTCTACCACTGCTTTTCCATTTTCAATATGAATGGCATCAAACTCACAGGCTGAGACACAGGACCCCAGTCCTAAACAGCCATAACTGCAGGCTTTCGCTCCACCGCCCGGAATATTTGCCGCATCCTCACAGGACATATTGCCGTGATAAACATATTTATTCTTTGCCTTGTCACAGTCACCGGAACATGCCACATAAGCAACTTTTTTTACGATTTTTGCCTCTATGCCCACAATCTTTGCAATCTGTTCTGCCACCTCAGCACCACCTACCGGGCATGATCCCGGGTCACTTTCTCCTTTTGCAATGGCAGCAGCCAGTCCGTCACACCCCGGAAATCCGCAGCCTCCACAGTTATTTCCCGGAAGTACTTCCCGAATAGCGGCTTCCTTTTCATCAACGTCTACTGCCAGAAACTTTCCGGCAATTCCTAAAGCTATTCCTATAATTAATCCGACGCCACCGACAATTAATACCGCCCACAAAACGGCTTCCATAGTGGCGCTCATTGCTATCATTCCCATGTCTTACCTCCTTAAATAATGCCGGTAAAACCGGTAAATGCGATTGCCATTAATCCTGATGCCAAAAGTACCATAGGTGTTCCCTGAAACGCCTTTGGAATATTATTGTTTGCCGACTTTTCGCGAATTCCTGCCAAAATCACTATGGCAATCAGAAATCCTACAGAGATTCCAAGAGAATTTGCCATGCTTTCGCCAAAACCGTATCCACTGTCAATATTGGATATGGCAACACCAAGTACTGCACAGTTTGTAGTAATTAATGGCAGATATACACCTAAAGCTTCATAAAGAGGTTTAATAAACTTCTTTAATACCATTTCAACCAACTGTACCAACGCTGCAATCACCAGAATAAACACAATGGTCTGTAAATACTCCAAATGAAAAGGGACCAACAGTGCATAATATAATCCATAAGTTACTGCTGAAGCAATCATAATGACAAAGATAACTGCCGTACCCATTCCCGCTGCCGTATCTGTTTTTTTCGATACACCAATAAAAGGACATAAGCCTAAAAACTGACTAAGAACTACATTATTTACCAGTGCAGACGCAACTGCAATTAACATACAATTAACCATTTACTTATCCTCCTTTTCCGGTTTATCACATTGATCAAACTGCGCGCAGCCTGCACACCCTGCGCATTCTTCTTCACAATGAAGTTTTCTCGGTTTTTTGCCTTTGCTGATACGAATCTGATTTTGAATGGCAATCAGAAATGCCAGTACAAAGAACGCACCCGGCGCCATAACGAAAATTCCGATTCCGTCCCAGTGGGGAATGTCTATTCCCAGAATGGTTCCTGCTCCTAAAATTTCCCGGAATCCACCAAGTAACGATAAGGCAATCGTAAATCCCAGCCCCATTCCCACACCATCAAAAACAGATAGTATCACAGGATTTTTAGAAGCATAACTTTCCGCCCTGCCTAAAATAATGCAGTTTACCACGATCAGTGGAATGTAAATACCTAGGGCGCTGTTTAGTGATGGAAGATATGCCTCCAGCAGAAACTGTAAAATTGTAACAAAGCTTGCCACAACAACGATAAATGCCGGTACACGGACACCGTTTGGTATGATTTTTCTCAATAAGGATATGACCAGATTGGACATTACCAAAACCGCCATGGTACTCAGTCCCATTCCTGCGCCGTTTGTCAGGGAAGATGTGACTGCCAAAGTCGGACACATTCCCAAAACCAGCACAAAAGTAGGGTTCTCTTTGATAATACCGTTATATAATCGTTCCAATATTTTTCCCATTATCTGCCACCTCCTGTTATATACTCTACACAGTAAATCGCCGCATTAACGCCGTGGGTTACTGCATTGGTGGTAATGGTGGCACTGCTGACGGCATTGATTTCATTGTCTGCAGATGCACCGTTTTTCTCATACACAAAGAAATCCACTTTTTTGTTCTGAAACTGGGATTTGAAACTGTCTTCATCAACCTTCATTCCAAGCCCCGGTGTCTCGCTTAAGGACAGAAAGGAAATTCCAAGAACCGTTCCGTCCGTCTTTATTCCTACGGTCATCTGAAGAGAACCATCATAAGCTTCATTGTCCGTAACTGTTACAATATAACCTAAATCTTTTCCGTCTTTATCCTTTGCCAAAACCACTTCGTCTACTGTCGCATTGAAAGATTTTATCGGTGAAATATTATTTGCGCTTTCATCCTCCTTTATTTTATTTTGAATAAATTCCGTACACGCACTGTCCGGTTTTACATTTTCAAATTCTTTCATCCCTGGCATAACAGACTGGTAGGCAGATAGTTTTGTCTTTTCTTCCTGCTCTGCTCTCGCCTTGGATGTTACGTTATACACAAATCCCAGTCCCAGACCGGCCACCAAGGTAATGACAAATAATATTACGGTATTTTTTATGATTGTCTTCATATTATCTGCCTCCTTTCGCTTTTACCACACCAAAAGCTTTTGGAATGGACCATTTTTCAATTAAAGGAACCAGCAGATTACAGAATATGATGGCATAGGAAACACCCTCTGCGGTATTTCCAAAAGTTCTGAATATGGCAGTCAGAATACCCAGACAGATTCCAAAAATATATCGCCCGCTTTTTGTGATCGGAGATGTGGAATAGTCTGTCGCCATAAAGAAAGCGCCAAAAATCAATCCGCCGCCACACAGATGCATTGCAAGAAAATTCATGTCCGTACTGCCGTGAAACAGCATAATGCAGACCGCAAACACGGCAATGTATGTAAGGGGGATTCTCAAATCAATAATCTTTCTGACCGTAAGATATAACGCTCCCAGCAACAGTGCAATAATACTGGTCTCACCGATGGTTCCTGAATGATTTCCAAGAAACATATCCAAAAGTGACGAAGAACTTTCTCCTACATTTTTCAATGCTGTCAGTGGTGTGGCACTGGTAGCCGCATCCACGCCGGCCACATCTGTCGGATAAAAGGCAGTCATATTTCCTGCAAAACTAAGCGTCAGAAAACATCTGGCACCAAGCGCCGGGTTCATAAAGTTCTGTCCCAATCCTCCAAACAACTGCTTTACAATAATAATGGCAAAAGCCCCGCCCAGAGCCGCCTTCCAGTATGGAAATGTGCAGGGAAGATTTAATGCTAAAATCATACCTGTCACAACCGCACTGAGATCAAAAATACTGACAGGACTGTCCGTAATCTTGTTATAAATATACTCTGATGCCACACAGGTGATCACCGTAACAAGGATTAACAAAGCTGAATGAATCCCATATTTAACTCCAAATAAATTGCTGTAATTATATATTCCAAAAATCGTCGCCGGCAGTAATGCAATAATCACATCTCTCATAATGGATTGTGTTGTCATTTTTGCTTTTACATGTGGGCTGGATGATACATGATACATTTTACTCACACTTACCCTTTCCTGCGTGCTGCCTGCACTTTTTTCTTCATTGTCCGAACTGACTGCGTAATGTTTCTGTTGGCAGGACAGTTGTAGTTACAGGTTCCACACTCGATACATTCCATTCCATGCATTTTGATAAAACCTTCCATATCATTTGCGGCAGCAGCCTGTGCCAGTTTTGCACAAATCAGTCCTTCCGGACATACCTGCGCACATTTGCCGCAGTTTAGGCAGTTTGTCATAACCGAATGGGATATTTCATCATATTTCAATGCAAGCAACGCTGATGAGCCTTTGATAACCGGAACATCTAATGTAAACATCGCCTGCCCCATCATCGGACCTCCGGATAAAATTTTCTCCGTATTTTCATCCATGCCGCCTGCTTCTTCCACCAGTCTCTGATGGCTCGTGCCAAACGGAACTTCCAGATTACATGGATTACTGATTCCATCGCCGGAAACAGTAACAATACGCTCTGTCAGCGGTTTATGAAACTTTACGGCTCTGTAAACATTGTAAACGGTATCCACATTGTCCACGATACAGCCTGCATCTGCCGGAAGCATGGAAGAATTAATCTTTCTTTTCGTTACTGCATAGATAATATGCCGTTCCGATCCCTGTGGATATTTGGTCTTTAAAGATGCTATTTCAATTCTGTCTTCATTCTGTGTAAGTTTCGTCAGATTTTCAATCGCATCCGGTTTATTATTTTCAACCGCGATAACCCCTTTTGCATGATCAAATAACCGTAAAATAATTTTCAATCCCTCAATGACTTCTTTCGGCTGTTCTACCAGTCGTCTGTAGTCAGAAGTAATATAAGGCTCGCATTCTGCTCCGTTTACAATGACATAATCAATATCATCTTCATTTTTCGGCGTCAGTTTTACATGGGTTGGGAAACATGCGCCGCCAAGTCCTACCACGCCACAGTCTTTTACGGTTTCCCGGATAAATTCCTTTGTCCAAGGTTCACCGTCTGCTTCATACTGCATTTCTTCATATTTTTCATCATTTTCAATAATTATGGAAAGTACCTTATTTCCAGTCGGAACCAGTCGTTTCTCAATTTTTTTGACGGTTCCCGAAATCGAGGAATGAACGTTGGCTGATACAAATCCCTCTGCCTCTGCAATCCGCTGTCCTTTTAAAACTCTGTCACCGATATCAACCACCGGAACAGCCGGAGCGCCAATATGCTGCGCCACCGGAATGACAACTTCTTTGCCGGGATTTATTTTTCTAACAGCAACGTCTTTTGACAGTTCTTTTCCATCGTATGGATGAACGCCTCCCTTAAATGTTAGAATCGACATTTTTTTACCTCTCTTTTTATTTAATACACTGCTACTATCATAATACTTTTCGACAATTTCTTCAATGAAAAAGCATATTCTTTTCTTTTCCCGGATGAACTTTTCCTGATTTTATGCTAATATAATCCTATGTTAGTAATAAGAAATAAAGCAGATGTAAAAATTCAATATCCGATAGAAAAAATAGGAGAGAAAGAAAAACTCTTTTTCTTTGACATTGAAACCACCGGATTTTCCAGAAAATACTGTAATATCTATTTAATCGGGTGCATGTATTATGCCGGAGATGCGTTGATCTACACTCAGTGGCTGGCCGAAAATTTCAATGACGAAGCCAACGTGCTTATGGCTTTTTACAAGTTTATTAAAAACTATGACACAATTATTCATTTTAATGGAAACAGTTTTGATATTCCCTTTGTAAAAGAGCGTGGAAAAAAATATATGCTGGATTTTGATTTTGATAACTACAGGCAGGTGGATATCTATCAGTCCGTCAATACATTGAATCACATTTTAAAAATGGAAAATCAGAAACAGAAATCTTTTGAGCAGCTTTTGGGAATCCGGCGGACCGACCCTTTTTCCGGCGGTGATTTAATTGAAGTTTTTAAGCATTATGTGGAATCCAAAGATGAGAGGCTGTTACTTCCTCTTTTGTTACATAATAAAGAGGATGTGTTTCATATGGGAAATCTGTTGTCCCTGCTCTCGTTTCAGGATTTATTTTCACATCAATATAAAATTGACCATTATGCCGTCAATGAGTTCACGGATTATAAAGGAGACCCAAAAAAAGAACTGATCATTCAATTTCAGCTTTTTACTGATCTTCCGATAGATATTTCTTATCATGGACAGGAAATTTCACTGATGGTTCAAAAGAAGAAAGGTCGGTTGACCGTTCAAATTCGTCAGGGAACTTATAAATATTTTTACAGTAATTATAAAGATTACTATTATCTGACAACGGAAGATGTGGCGGTTCATAAAAGTGTTGCCAGATATGTGGATAAACAGTATCGGAAACAGGCTACAGCTTCTACCTGTTATGAAAAACATACCGGTGACTTTTTACCTGTCACTTCCTGTGATGATTTTCAATACTTATTTCGAGAAGAATATAAAAGTAAAGAACGTTTTATAAAGGCAGATGCAGTTTCCGATGAAACGATCTCTACATATTTGGACTGTATGATTGATTTTATAAAAGAAAAGCCAAAGAAAGAGACTCACATTTAAGTGAGCCTCTTTTTTTACTCCGAAAAACGGGTAAGCTTATTTACCGCTCATCTGTCTTTCCTGAGCTTCGATCATCTTCTTAACCATCTGTCCGCCAACAGAACCAGCCTGAGCTGATGTTAAGTTACCATTGTATCCGTCTGTAAGCTGAACACCTACTTCAGATGCACATTCCATTTTGAATCTGTTCATTGCACTCTTAGCTTCTGGAACATTTACTTTTGTGTTACTCATGACATACCTCCATTTTTCATTTTAAGAAAATTTAGTAACCAACCTTCAATTGAATTTTTGTTACACTACTATTATGTGAAAAATGAAAAAATATAAACTGGTAACTTGTTGTTGAATTGACAATTTCTTCAAGTCATTTTTTAACAATTACTTCAATTTTTCTACAATTTCCTGAAATTTCATTCCGTTTGATGCTTTTACCAAAACTGTATCACCCTTTTTTAATAAAATGTCCATTTTTTCAAAAAATGATTCTTTCGTCTCAAAATAGAGCACTTGGTTCCCTTTAGTAACTGCACCCTCATATATATTTTTTGCCAACTTTCCGATGCAGATAATCAGGTCAATACAGAAGCCTGCGGCAGTCTCTCCCACTTCTTTATGCAGGCTGATTTCCTTCTCACCCAGTTCAAACATATCTCCTAAAATTGCCACTTTTCTTCCTTTTGCCTGCGAAAGCACTTCCAGACTGGCTTTCATGGACATGGGATTGGCATTATAACAGTCGTCAATAATTGTTTTCCCGTGGGCTTCAAAAATATGGTTCCGACCGCCAAGCGCCTTTAATTTCCTGATTCCTCTGTCAATTTCTTCAAATGACATATGAAAATGGATGCCGATACATGTAGCTGCCATTGCATTGTACAACATGTGATATCCCGGAATGGGAATCAGGGTATCAAAGGTTTTGTCAAAATATCGGATGGTTGCTTCCGTACCTTTCACTCCCAGCGTCTGATGTTTCTCAATACAGACCTCCTGCTCTGTGTCTATGCCAAAAAATACCGGAGTACTTCCTTTTACTTCTTTGATATGCATCAACTTGTCATCATCACCGTTTAATACCACAAAACAATGTTCTTTTGCAAAATCAAACATTTCCGTTTTTGCTTTGAAAACGCCGTCTCTGTCGCCTAAGTTTTCCAAATGACAGGTTCCAATATTAGTAATCACACACACATCCGGTTTGGAAACTTTTGCCAGTCTGTGCATTTCTCCAAAGTCACTGATTCCCATTTCTATAACGGCAATGTCATGGTTTTCCCGGATTTTCAAAATAGTAAGGGGCATACCAATCTCATTGTTGTAGTTTCCTTCTGTTTTTAAAACCTGATACCGTTCTTCCAAAACAGAGGCAATCATCTCTTTGGTACTGGTTTTTCCCACACTTCCCGTCACTCCGATAATTTTACAATCCAACTGTTCTCTGTAAAATTCCGCAATATCTTTCAGCGCCTGTGCCGTGGATTTTACTTTGATATACGGATTCCCCATAGCAGGCAAATCTTTCTCACTCAATGTACATAAAGCGCCTTTCTCAAAGACCTGAGGAATAAAATCATGACCGTCCACTCTTGCTCCGGCAAAAGGTATGTACAAAAAACCTTCTTCAATCAGCCTGCTGTCTTTCTCCACGCCGGTAATCTGCTCTGATTTCAACGCTGCATCTCCCACATATGTTCCATTGCAGGCTATCGCGATGTTGTCTAATGTCATATTTTTTAATTTCATATTGTAGTTTTCCCTTATTTGTTCAAATTTATATTTTTCCAACAGATATATTTACTGATATTTCTCCAACGAAAGATGTACAATCTTCTCACACAGTGTAGGATAATCAATACCTACTGCTCTTGCCTCATCCGGAATCAGACTGGTAGAAGTCATTCCCGGAAGGGTGTTTATCTCCAGACAGTACATATTTTCATTCTGATCCATCATAATATCAATTCTTGCATATGGTTCACATCCAATTGCCGCATAAGCTTTCTCTGCCAGTTTCTGCATTTTTTCAGTTAGTTCCCGGCTCAGTTCTGCCGGACACACGTGGGTGGTGGCGCCGTCTTTATATTTATTTTCATAGTCATACCAGCCCTGATTTGGGATAATCTCAACAATCGGAAGAGCCTTATTGTCGATAACTCCCACCGAAAACTCCCTGCCGTCAATATAATCCTCTACCAGTACCTGACTGTCCAAAGCAAAACACTCCGCAAGGGCTGACTCGTATTCACTAACATCTTTTACCAGCACAACTCCTAAACTAGAGCCACCGTTACATGCCTTTACCACAACTGGAACACGCATATTGTAATGCTCTAAAGAAGTATCTTCCCCTTTTTTTATCCAGACACTTTTGGCAGTATCAATATTGGTAGACATAAAAATCTGTTTTGTCACTGCCTTATCCATCCCCATGGCACTGGCAAGGCTGCCGGAACCTGTATATTTAATGCCAAACAAATCAAATGCCGCCTGACACTTGCCGTCTTCTCCGTTTTTTCCATGAAGCGCCATAAACACAATATCTGCTTTTGAACAGATTTCTATTACATTTTCTCCAAAGAAGTTTTTTCTGTCTGCTTCTTCCTTTAATTTTTCTGACATATTTCTGATGGCATCCCGTTCTTTTAATGCATCATAACCAGACTGTGCATCCTGCAGAACATTGCTGTTTTTTGTTCCAAAAAATGCATCCAGCAGCACTGCATTATGACCTTTACTTCTCAACGCTTCACAAATATTATATCCGGAATTAATGGACACCTCTCTCTCTGTACTGTTGCCACCGCATAATACGATAATATTCATCTTTCTATCACTCCTTTAAAATATTCACTTGACTTTCATTGGTCTTTTATCTGTTTTGCAATCTAAAAGAAATATCGTTTATGAAACTTTATATGCTGATAATTTCATTTTGTTGTTTATATAATAAGGCTCTTTCTTCTTCTGAAATATGTATTTCATTATTTTCTATTAAATCAACTCCTCTGGCAGCATCTTTCAAAATATCTGCATCATTCATAATATCGCCAATACGAAACTCAAAATCGCCACTTTGTCTGACGCCGAAAAAATCCCCGGGTCCCCGCAGTTTCAAATCTTCATTGGCTATAAAAAATCCGTCGTTAGACTGATTTAAAATTTCTAACCGGCGGCCGGCATCTTTTTTGCCGCTGCCGTTGATAAAAATGCAGTACGACTGATTACCGCCTCTGCCCACACGGCCACGCAGCTGATGAAGCTGTGCCAGACCGAACCGCTCCGCATTTTCCACCATCATGACGGTGGCATTGGGTACATTAACTCCTACCTCCACGACCGTGGTGGAAACCAACACCTGAATTTTATTTTCAGCAAATGCTGTCATCTTCTCATTTTTCTCTGACGCTTTCATTCTACCATGAAGAAAATCCACCTGAATATGGGATGGCAGAACCGCCTGAAGTTTTTTTGTATACTCAATGACATTTTCTCCTTCCACAGCCTCACTGTATTCCACTGTAGGACAGATAATATATGCCTGCCGTCCCTCTTTTACCTGATTTTCAATAAATCTGTACGCTTTTGGCCGATATTCCGTACCCACCACACAGTTGGCAATGGGTTTTCTTCCTGACGGCAGTTCGTCTATGATGGAAATATCCAAATCGCCATACATAATAATGGCAAGAGTTCTTGGTATGGGCGTGGCACTCATGACCATGGTATGAGGATAATTTCCCTTTTCGGAAATAGTTTCCCTTTGTCTCACACCAAACCGATGCTGTTCATCCGTCACCACCAGTGCCAGGTTGTGATAATTTACTTTATCCTGAATCAACGCATGAGTTCCGATAATAATGTCTGCCTTTCCTGATTCAATCAGTGTATATACTTCTCTTTTTTCTTTGGCGGTCATAGAGCCAACCAGTGCAACCGGTTTAATGTTCAGACAATTTTTTTCTATCAATTCACTGATATTCTGGAAATGCTGTCTCGCCAGAACTTCTGTGGGCGCCATCAAAGCGCCCTGTTCTCCATTTAATGCTGCGGTCAATAAGGCAAGCACTGCCACAATAGTTTTGCCGGAACCCACATCTCCCTGTATCAGCCGGTTCATTACCTTGTCCGAAGAAATATCTCTCTGTATTTCGTGCCATGTTCTTATCTGGGCTGAGGTCAGTTGAAATCCCAGATTTTCAATGATTTTTTCTAATTCTTCCGGTTCCGTAAGTACATGATAATTTTTTATTGTATCATTTGTTTCTTTTAATTTTCTGAGTGTAATGATAAAATGAAAAAATTCCTCAAAAACCAATCGTTTTCTTGCTATCGTAAAATCATTGTTTGTTTTCGGAAAATGAATATTATACAGTGCATCTTCCACATTCTGCAATTGAAAAATTTTTCTAATTTCCAACGGAATGGTCTCACTCTTCTTTACCAGATTAAATGCCTGTTTTACAGCTTTTAATACCATGTTGTTGGTAAGTCCTGAAACCAAAGGATATACCGGCTGCATTTCTCCCATTTTCTTCTGATATTGAACGAAAGAAAAAGTTTTAGGCTGATCCATCACATAACTTCCCCTGTTTTCATGAACAAATCCTCTGAAAATAAATACATCTCCACGATGCAGCGTATTCTTCATATAAGGCGCATTAAACCAGGTGGCTTTCATACCGTTTCCTTTTTCATCTCTAATATATGCATCCACAATCGTCAGATTTCTTACTCTTCTGACAGTGATTTCTCTCACCACAGTTCCCTTAACTGCCTGTGTTCTGTCCGTTTCCAAATCTCTGATAAAAACCGGGGCTTCATATGTATCATAATATCTTGGATAATAGGAAAGTAAATCCTCAACAGAATCTACCCCTGCACGATGAAACAATTTTTCAGTTTTTTCACCAATCCCACTTAACTCTTTTAACTGCATCATAAAACCTCAACATCAGATATTTTATCATACCTTCTGTGATTTTCAAAGATAAATATAGAAAGAGCCCATATCATAAAAAACTCTATCCTATCTCTTCAAAGAAAATCAGGTATATAACCAAAAATACAGCACATACCCTTTTTCAACTGAATCATAATGAAAAATTATATGTGCTGTATAATTATATACTGCTATTTGCGTTTCGATTTCAACTTTTTAAATTTGATTTTCTTTGTGTACTTACTATAATAATATTTCTTACCTACCTTTTTGTAGCTTCGAACTCTCACATAGTACGCACCCTTCTTTTTCCTCTTAAATGTAAAGGTTCTCTTCTTTCTCTTCTTTACAACAGTATATTTCTTTTTAAAACTCTTTCTTGTGGAATAGGATACTTCATATCCGGTAGCGCCTTTACTCTTCCTGTATTTAACAGTAATCTTTTTTCTTGTGGCTTTCTTCTTTGTTATCTTTGTTCTGGCAGGTCTGATTTTCAGTTTTATTCTGGCCATATTCTTATATGCATTGATACCTCTTATTGTAATTCTGCCATTGCCGATTTTTTTGTTCTTATAATATTTTACTGTGTAATCAATACCATTACGAAGGGTAATGCCATCCACAACCACTTTTACTTTTGGTTTAATTACCTTACCTGTATACTTTCTGGTAATTTCCGTATCAAATTTTCCTTTACCGTAAATCTCCACATTGGTAGTATAGATATTTCTTCTTGCTTTCTCATAGGTCTGGTCTGCTACGAATTTTCCATTACAATAAGAAAGCACCTTACACATCTGACCATTTCCGTATACGCCATAACCTGCTTTGTTAATGGCATAATCAATACCGCCATTGCCTGCCAGACTGTATGTGCAGACATTTTGGAATTTAACATTCGGGGTATCCGGACATTCAATGGCCGACTTCAGGAAACACTGTGCTTTCTGATAACAGGAATAAATACCGATTCCATAGCCTTCATGGCTTGTTACGTTGTTTGCCACTTTGTAATCCGTATATCCGTAAGCCCCCGGTGCATTCCACACGCTCTGACTGGTAATATCATAAGGCAGTTCGCTCTGGTACATATAACATTTACCACCGTTTCCGTTCCATACAGTCTGATATTTCTGGAAATGTTCCACCATAAGTCCATATGTAGTAACATTATCACCATTGAAAATCACACCTGTATCACAGGTATTTTTATCCCATGCAACACCGGCTCCATGATCTGCTCTCCAAATCCAGAAGTTATCGCCAATTACATTATTGCTGTTTACAATCACGCAGTTTGTTGTTTTACACGGAGTGGCGTCTGCACCGCCGACTCTGTAAAACGTGTCGATCAGACAGATAGGATTTGCGGAATTATCCGTATTAGTCTTTGTTGTACCTACTGTCAGAAGTGTCTGTGATTTTTTACGGCCCGCATCAAACAAAACGCCTGCGATTTTCACGCCTGCCACATTTCCTATGGTCATGCATTGGTTTCCGTTTGTAGGTTTTAATGTTGCATATCCCAAGCCTAAAACAATGGTATCTTTATTCTGAATATTAATTGCTTCGCTGATCTGATAGATACCCGGTGTTAAAATAAGATGTTTTCCGGCTTTTAACTGGGTATTGATCGTTGCTGCCGTATCTGTCGGTTTTGCCACATAGAACCGGTCAATCCCGATAAATTCACCTGCAACTTCTTCTCCATCCCATGATACGCCTCTGGAATTTTTTCTTAAAGCAGGAACAAACACACCATATTCTCCATTTTCATCTACTGTCAAAAACGGTTTTTCCTGTACCTGCGGTGTATTTGTAACCTTTGTATATGCCTGATTCGGCCATCCGCCGTCAGGACCATTCTTAACGGTATTATTGTACAGTGACTTCACTTCACAGCCAACAAATACATAATTCCAAACACTTCCGTCCCACTGGTTCATCTCTACGTTTCTTGACAGCCACTGTTGCTGCGAACCACTGGATATACCTGCCTCAGCGTTGACTTTTTTACCTGTTTTTCTATCCGTATACTGATATTTTCTGCCGGCAATTTTGGAATCTGCAAGGAAGCCGCCACTGGCATATCCGCCGTTCTGGTGCAAATTCAAACTTCCCTTAATATTCATTCTCCGCATGGACGTAGCCTGCGATACCGCCCACATGGTTTCACTGGCGGTTGTTGTTAAGTTTTCCACTGAACGCCAGAAATTACATAACGCATTATAATTCAATGAACCGTCCGGTTTTCTTCCCATCATCCATTCTGCTTTACAGTTAATGTTTCCCACAACAGTATCTTCCGGTGAGATGCCCATACCGGCAACCTGGGTATAAAATCCAATATCGACACGCAAATCATTACTATATGTACCCGGAGCAAAAAGCAGAGCGTTTCTGTCCGAAATAAACTGTCCGCTTTCTGTTGTTTTATAGATATTGTTGATACAGGACTGAATATCGCTGGTTTTATCTGTCGGCTCAAAAATATTCGTTTTATAACCAAATGTCTGAATTTCATAGGAAGTTTTTCCATTGGTCTGTACATATTCTTTTCCACCGGAAACAAGTCTTACCTCATAGTATTCCCCGTCATAATCTTCATCCACATACTGCCTGTCTGTAGTGCTTGCGATTTTTTGGTATGCTGCATATCTGCTGTCCGCTTTATATATATTATAGGAACAGCCTGCAAGACTGCAATTCCAACTGATAGTACAGCTTCCATCTTCGTTTTCTTTAAAGTTTAAGTTTGTCACGGACTGGGTCAGTGAAACAGCCCCCTCTGCCTGTGTGGAAGGCATCAGTGTAACACTTGTCACAATCAATGTACAAACCAAAACAAATGATAATAACTGATGTCGAATTTTTTTCATTCATTTTTCTCCTTTTTATTGTAGTTTTTCGGATTATTTTCCTAATTGCTATTGTAACATATCCACACTATGATGCCAATTATAAAAATGTTTTTATGCAAAATGACAAAACTTCTCTGTAAATCAATATAAAAACAAAAATACCTGCCAAAAGGAATCTTTTGACAGGCGTATGTTTGATTAAGTTCTCCCACGCAACCATATATAAATTTTTTTTACAATTTTTACCATTTTTATCAAATATATACTATCACAATTTTATTATATTGTGTATTGTTATAAGATAATTGTATTGATTATTTTTTTCTATAACCAAAAGTGAATTAGAAATAGTTTTTAACTCCCATTCTCTTGTAAAAACTTGATATATTTTGAAATGAACAAAAGCACTGTCTGCGGTTGTACAGACAATGCTTTTATTCATTCATATATTCAAATTAGTGAACGACACTTACATCATTCCCATGCCCGGGTTTCCTGCCGGCATCGGCGGAATATCTTCTTTTATATTTGCCACAACAGATTCTGTTGTAAGAAGTGTACTTGCCACGCTGGTAGCATTCTGCAATGCACTTCTTGTCACTTTTGCCGGGTCAAGAATTCCTGCATCCACCATCTTCACATATTCTCCATGAAGTGCGTCAAATCCTACGCCTGCTTCAGACTCTCTTACTTTATTGACAATGACAGAACCTTCCAAGCCTGCATTTTCAGAAATAGTAAACAATGGGGATTCCAAAGCCTTTAATATGATAGAAGCGCCTGTCTTCTCATCACCCTCCAATGTCTGAACCAGTTCAGCCACTTTCTTGGAAGCATGAATATACGCAGAACCGCCACCTGCGATAATGCCTTCTTCCACAGCAGCTCTTGTGGCATTTAACGCATCTTCCATTCTTAATTTATTTTCCTGCATTTCAGGCTCTGTTGCAGCGCCTACTCTGATAACTGCAACACCGCCTGCTAATTTAGCAAGTCTTTCCTGTAATTTTTCTCTGTCAAATTCAGATGTGGTCTCTTCAATCTGCGCTTTAATCTGACCCACTCTTGCTTCAATTTCAGCGGAATCACCCATTCCGTCTACGATAATTGTGTTCTCTTTTGCCACTTTGACTGATTTTGCTCTTCCCAAATCTTCAATCGTCGTGTCCGCTAAGGATAATCCAAGTTCTTCGGAAATCACCTGACCGCCTGTGAGAATTGCAATGTCTTTTAACATTTCTTTTCTTCTGTCACCATATCCCGGTGCCTTTACAGCCACTACGTTAAATGTACCACGCAATTTATTGACAATCAGCGTCGTAAGAGCCTCTCCTTCAATATCTTCGGCGATAATTAACAGTTTTGAGCCGGACTGTACAATCTGCTCTAAAATAGGAAGAATTTCCTGAATATTAGAAATTTTTTTATCCGTAATTAAAATATACGGATCATCCAGATTTGCTTCCATCTTTTCCATATCCGTAGCCATATATGCCGAAATATAACCTCTGTCAAACTGCATTCCTTCTACCAGATCAAGTTCGGTTTTCATTGTCTTGGATTCTTCAATGGTAATCACACCGTCGTTGGATACCTTCTCCATAGCATCTGCAACCATATTTCCGACTTCCTCATCTCCTGCAGAAATCGCTGCAACCTTGGCAATCTGCTCCTTTCCTGTAACAACGCTGCTCATATCTGCAATGGCTTCTACTGCCAAATCTGTCGCCTTCTTCATTCCTTTTCTCAATATGATTGGATTTGCACCGGCTGCCAGGTTTTTCATTCCTGCATTAATCATTGCCTGCGCCAGCACGGTTGCTGTTGTAGTACCGTCACCTGCCACATCATTTGTCTTTGTCGCAACTTCTTTTACCAGCTGTGCACCCATATTTTCAAATGCATCCTCTAACTCGATTTCTTTTGCGATAGTAACACCGTCGTTGGTAATCAGTGGGGCTCCGAAAGATTTATCCAACACTACATTTCTGCCTTTTGGTCCCAATGTTACTTTTACGGTATCTGCCAGCTGATTGACACCTGCTTCCAGAGATGTTCTTGCATCAGCTCCATATTTGATTTCCTTTGCCATAATCAATGCCTCCTTATCAATTCAAACTTCTTTCTATCATCTTATTTATTATCATGCTGCCACAGATATTATTCCACAATGGCGAGAATGTCTGACTGTTTTACAATAATGTATTCCTCATCTTCTAATTTCACTTCATTTCCTGCATATTTTGAATAAATAACCATATCACCCGGTTTTACATTCATTGTAACTTCTTTTCCATCAACCAGTCCGCCCGGCCCTACGGCAACAACTTCTGCCTGCTGTGGTTTTTCCTGTGACTGACTTGTTAAAATAATCCCTGATTTCGTCTTTTCTTCCGGAGTAGACTGCTTTAACACTACTCTGTCTGCTAATGGTACTAACTTCATTTTCTTACCTCCATATTCATAAATGTTAGCACTCATTTCTTGTGAGTGCTAATCGCTAATATTTATACTATCACGTTTTTTGATAAATGCAACCCTAATAACAAAAAATTAACAAATCTGTTACATTTTTATTTTCCCACCTTATTGTCCCTTCCATAACAAAACAAATACTGCTGGGCATATCCTCCGAAACTACCATACATTTCTTTTGCCAGTTTTGCAATTTCTTCTTTCGGCGTATTCCTTCCGTCAAAATATAATGTTTCCATAATCCGTTTCATCCACACATCAATGGGAAAGGCCTCTCTGTAATTCAGCGTAAACAGCATCACACAATTTGCCACCTTTTCACCTACGCCTTTGATTTCCATTAATTTTTTTCGAGCATTTTCTTCATCAAGTTTTCGGAACATTTCCGGTAATAATTGCTTCCTGCTCAATTTTTCTCCTGCATCTGCTAAATAAGGCGCTCTGAATCCGGTTTTCATCTCGCGAAACTTCTCTTCCGTAATATTACCTAAAATTTCTGCATCCGGAAATGAATAATATTTTTCTCCGTTGATTTCTCCCAGAAATTCCCCATATTCCTCACTGATATGCTTTATCAGCTGTTTTATATGAGGAATCTGTTTATTCTGAGAAATAATAAATGATATCAGCGTTTCATGAAATTCCTGATTTAGAATCCGCACACCCTGCTTTTCTTTTATCGCCGGTTCCAACCGTTTATCTCTCTGAAGTAAAAAATGTTTGATTTCACCATAATCTCTTTCCAAATCAAAATACGGAATCCACACCTGCTCTACCGTACTCATATCACAGTCAAAAAATATCAATCTTCTATGTTCCTGTTTTAAGTGAAGTAATTTTTTGAATGCAACGACCACATAATCATTTTCTCCCTGTTTATAAAATCGGAAACATTGACCGCATTCCAATGTTTGAGACAGTTCAAAATCTTCCACACCCTCTATTATTGTATTTTCTTTTTCCGTATATAATTTCATTTTTCCACCATACCTTTCGGTTTTATCTTTTTTCGACAAAATCAGACTAACATTTTTTTCATGCTTATTCAAGTAATGGAAGATATTTGTGTATTATGGCTTTATTTTAGGCTAAAATAGTATTATAATATTTACAAGCAAATGAATTGGAGGTTTTTATATGGGATTTTTTAAAAAATTATTCGGAACGGCCGCTGTTACCGGTGCCGCAGTAGGTGGAGCACTCTATGTAAAAAAGCGTAAAGAAGAAAGAGAATCTAATGAAAGTATTTTTGAAGATTTTGATGACAGCAGAGCCTTTGATGTACAAAAAGATGACAGCAGCGATGGTACAACCAAAGTCACTTTAACTATTAACAAAAGGAAAGTTAAAAATATGGCCGATAACGCTGCCGATATGGTACTTGAAACATCAGATAAAATTAAGGACGCTGTATCTGAAAAAATCGGTGAGGATAATATCAATATTATAAAAGATAAAATGGAGACTGCCAAAGAAAAAGTTTCCGATGCTGCCGATATGGCAAAAGATAAGCTGAATGATGCCAAGGATATGGTTGTTGAAAAAGTCGGCGAGGATAAAATCGACGCTGCTAAAGAAAAAGTTTCAGAAGTCGCCGGCATGGCAAAAGATAAAGTTTCGGAAACCATCAATAAAGTGGCAGCTAATATAAATGCCAAAACAGATTTCGAAGACGATTTATTTGAAGATGATGTCAAAACCGAAGATGATGTGACTGTTGAAGATACAGACAAAGAAGATGCGGTTGATATTTTTGAAGATGAAGACGAGATGGATGACGATTTTTTAGAAGATGAATTAAAAGATTTATAAATCCACAAACAAAGAAAAGTTCTCTTTTCAAGGTGTGGAATTTCTTATAAAAACAGACTGTAGCAAACACCACAGTCTGTTTTTTATTACTTATTTCGGTAATTTAAAAGAACTTTTCAGTGATACGATTCGGTTAAACACCGGATGTTCGCCGGTGTAATCTTTCAAATCCGCACAGAAATATCCCTGCCTTACGAACTGGAATTTGTCTTCCGGTTTCACGTCCTCTATATTAGGTTCTATATAACAGTTTTTTAACACTGTCAACGAATTCGGATTCAGGTTCAGCGTTCCATCTTCATTTAACTTACCCTTCTCTTCATCAACGATATTTTCGTATAAACGAACCTCTGATTTCACACCATGCCTTGCAGAAACCCAGTGGATGGTTCCTTTTACTTTTCTTCCGTTAAAACCGTTTCCGCTTTTTGTTTCAGGATCGTATGTCACATGGATTTCTGTAATATTGCCATTTTCATCTTTCTTATAATCAACACATTTTACAAAATAGGCATTCATTAAGCGGACTTCATTTCCCGGAAACAGTCTGAAATATTTCTTTGGCGGTTCTTCCATAAAATCTTCTCTGTCAATATACAATTCCTTACAGAACGGTACTTTTCTGCTCCCCAGTTCCGGACACTCCACATTGTTGGCTACTTCCAGCCATTCCACTTTATCTTCCGGATAATTATCAATAATAACTTTCACGGGATCTAAGACAGCCATAAGTCTCGGTTTCTTTGCCTTTAAATCTTCCCGGATACAGTATTCAAGCATAGCATAATCCACGGAACTGTTGCTCTTGGAAATTCCACATAATTCCACGAACATTTTGATGGATTCCGGTGTAAATCCTCTTCTTCTGAGAGCTGCAATGGACACAAGTCGCGGATCATCCCATCCGTCTACAATGCCGTCTTCCACTAACTGTTTGATATATCTTTTTCCTGTAACTACATTGGTTACGTATAACTTTGCAAATTCAATCTGTCTTGGAGGATTTTCATATTCCAATTCGTTGACCACCCAGTCATACAAAGGTCTGTGATCTTCAAACTCTAATGTACAGATAGAATGAGTTACTCCTTCAATGGCATCCTCAATCGGATGTGCAAAATCATACATCGGATAAATACACCATTTGTCACCGGTGTTATGGTGGGACATATGTGCCACTCTGTAGATAATCGGGTCTCTCATATTAATATTTGGACTTGCCATATCAATCTTTGCACGCAAAACCCGGGTTCCATCTTCATACATACCATTTTTCATATTTTCAAACAGTTCCAGATTTTCTTCCACACTTCTGTTCCGATACGGACTGTTTTTTCCCGGTTCTGTCAGAGTTCCCCGGTACTCTCTGATTTCTTCCGGTGACAAATCACATACATAGGCTTTTCCCTTTTTAATGAGTTTGACAGCCGCCTCGTACATTTCGTCAAAATAATCGGATGCAAAAAACAGTCTGTCTTCCCAGTCGGCGCCCAGCCATTGAATATCTTCCAGGATAGACTGCACAAACTCTTCTTTCTCCTTTGTCGGATTTGTGTCGTCAAACCTCATGTTAAATTTGCCGTGATATTCCTTGGCAATTCCATAATTTAATAAGATGGATTTGGCATGTCCGATATGAAGATAGCCGTTTGGTTCCGGCGGAAATCTGGTCTGGACATGATCAAATCTTCCCTCTTCCAAATCTTTATCAATTATCTGTTCAATAAAATTTTTTGATTCTACATTCTTATTATCTAATTCCATTTGTTTCCTCCCAATAAGAACTTGCATATGTGGAAAATTATACAATAAACGCCGTCTCTTTTCAACATTAAGAAATATCTACGCCCTTAGAATCTCATTTTTTAAGGGACACTTCACATAAAGAAGTGTCCCTCGCTGTTTTTATTCTTTCCAATTTTTAATATTTATTGTATCTTACAAATCCGTTATCTTACAACATATACATCACAATACCTTACCCCCCACTGTAAGGCTTTTGAATGTGAACTGAAATATACATCAATATGATTACCTTTGATTGCTCCGCCCACATCTTCTACTGTGTAAGTATGACCGTCAATTACAACCTTTGTGCCAAATGGTAAATTACTTATATCTGCGGCAATTGTTCTTCCTGCTGTGGCACGTGTACCGGAGGCTGTAACTCCATCACTCTTTCCACAGCAACTGCTGCATCCACAATATCCTGTAATCATATAGGTTCCGATATTCTTCAGTTTCGATGTTGCTTTTTTTGTATGTTTTTTCTTTTTATCTGCTCTCTTTGTGGTTTTTTTCGTTTTGTTTGTTGAAAGAACTATTTTCTGTTTTGTATCTGAATTGACTTTTTCCTCTGTATCCTTTGATTCTTTTACGGAAAGTTTCTCTGTCCTGTTGTCTGATTTCAAAACATTACATTTGTTATCCGACTTATCCGTAGTCTGAACTTCAGCTACTCTACGCTCACTAAAACGATCAATGATCAATAAACTGCCTGCAACTGCAATAACAAGAGTTAATGTGAATATCAGTAAGCCGGTAACATATCTAGCCTTTTTCATAAATACACTCCTTTACTGCATATCTCATATGCAAGGAACATATTACCTCTTTTATTACACTTTGTCAAGAAAATATTACATTTTTGTTACAGTTTTATTTAGTTTGTTAAATTTTATCGTTTATTTATCGGATATTTTGTAAGAAAACTTTATTAAGTATTTTCTCCATAATCAGTTCATGACCACATATTACAATTGTTTCATTATTGATCAGAACAAATGCTGTCTTTCTGAAATTTATGCCTACCCCCAGTTCCATCCCCGCCGACATCTCTGCCTGTCGGATAATTTTATTCAATTTGCTCTCTTTCAAATGTTCCCAGACAGATTCTTCTTTCTTTAAAAATTCTATCATAGGATATCCCCCTTGAAATCCTATAAGTCTTAAATTATCTAATTTGTATTTTTTTGCCCATGTCTGCAGCTTTTCTTCCATAAGTTCTCCTTTTGTTAATAAAGGACCATCCATGCCTGTGATGGTCCTTTAAGATAGATTAGACTGTTTATTTTACAATTGTCCCCTGCCAGTCATAATCTACTTCCTGATAATTGGTATCTACTACTTTCAAAATATGATGATATAAATAATTATGTCCTGAATAATTGTTCATCATCGCATTGTCATACAACACTTTTGCTATATCAAATACCCTGTAAGAAGTAATCGTACTGTAGTAATACGTTCCGTCTTCCATCAACGCATAAGCCCTGACTTTATATTTAGCATTGAATTCCTTGGCATTTTTTTCGCCAAATAATGTGGTTCTGGTAAAATATGTTGCCGTGGCTGACTCTCCCATCTGTACTGATAATGTACCTGTAGCCGTTGATTCCATGGATGCTACATATGGATTATCTGAGCCTGCATACATATCATCATCATTCACATCCAATACCTGATTTTCCAATTCCACAATGGCGTACACAAATCCCCATTTCGCTACCTTTTTGTTTTCAATCACCGGTTCTACAGAACCGATAACTCTGCTTCCTTCAGAAATAGTGCTGATTTGGTAACCTTCTACTTTCACATTTTCATTGACAACAATTTCAGATTCTATTTCTGTTGTCATCTCCTGTGTTGTTGTTTCCTCTGTAACCACTTCCGTCGTTGTCTCTTCGGTTGTTTCCGATTCTGTCGTCGACTGCGTCTCAAATGTGTACTCTATCGTGGTCATTTCTGATTCCACACCATCTTTTACTGCGGTAATACCAATGGTATAAGTTCCACCTTCAGTAAAGTGTTCTGCCGGAGCATTATAAGAGGCTCCTGTAATTCCATTGGCAATACATACTCCGTTTACATAGAAATTAAATGTCGCATCTTCTACCGGAGCCCATGCAAAATAATATGGCAGACTGTCATTTCCTGCATAAGTGAGCCCGTTTGGAGCACTAGGTTTGTTACCGGAAGACTGCGTGGTTGTCTCTGTCGGTTGTGATGTGATGACAGGTGCAGTTGTGGTAGTTTCTTCCGAAGTGGTTTCAGTCAAAGTCGTTGTTTCGACTGTACCTGCTCCACTACTTTCATTGCTTATCTTTCCATATCCATAATCCGATTTAAATCCTCCGTTATCAGAATAACGGATAAAGTAAAATACAATATACCGTCCTTTTCTGGAAGAGAAATCCTCCGTTCTGGTCCAGCCCGTGGAGTTTACATCCAAGCCCCATGAAACAAAACCAACTTCTGCCTGACTCTCTGCCAGTTCCTGTGCTTCACTCTCGGTATCAACTACCTTGTAAAGTACATTGACTGCATTATACTGTGAATCGCCCACAATCGTAAATGTACCATTCATATTTCCATCAAAAGTCAGATACATATCCTCATTTATCAGAATTGTTCCTGCCGGAATCCATTTTGCATATAATGTGAGATTTCCGCTTGTTTTTGCAGTAATGGACGAAACCTTTGTTTCATATGTACTTTCCTTATACCATCCATAAAAATCATATCCGTCTCTTTTTGGAGTATCTAATGTCTTCGTTTCGCCAAAGGTGTAAGATGACGGATAAAGACTGGTATCATTTTTCTCACCACCTGTCAAATCATAGGTAATCGTATATGTACTTCTTGTATAATAAAGTTTTAATACAAGATTTCCGTCTGCACTTACTGTACCTGACTGTATATTGGCAGAATTTGATGCATCAAAGGTATATCCAGTGAAACTCTTGGCATCTGCCGTAACTCCTGCACCTGCATCTGCATACTTGACGGAACTTTCTATTAAAGAGTAACTGTCAGAATTTAAATCTTTTCCATAGTATTCGACCGTATATGCCGTCTTCGTCAGCTCGTCAGAATTTACCAAAGTCATTGTATTCGGTGCGGCTTTCACAGATGTAGTATAACCTTCTGTATTTGAAAATGTTACCGTCTCCGTTGTACTGGACGGATTATATACGGCAAATGTATAAACATTATTTTTCTTAAATACAGAGGCTGTGGCACTACTGCTTGTAAAACTCAAATCAGGAGTACCATAATCCTGAAGTGCTTTGATATAATGATATGTATGCGCCTGAGATTCACCGTCATTAATTGCCGTCTTAGACCAGACTGTATTCATTGCCTCATCCGGGTCTGCCAGTGCATAGTAGGCCGCCCACATATCATTCCACAGCGATGTACTTCCTCCATTGGCATTTGCATAAGTCTTATCTGCATTATAATATTTTTTAATATAATCACTGCCGGAAATATTTTTCCCGTCACTTAAAAGATAGAAAGACCATGACTGCATCGGACATATCTGAATGCCCTGTGTGTACTCCATACCAAACCATGTACCATAATCAGCTTTTCCTCCCCATACCATAGATGCCATAGGGGCAGTATATCTGGAATCATCAATCTTATATGTATCTTCATCTTTATCAAACCAGTAATCGTCTGCCGCCGCTGCCTCAGTTGTATAAAGGTACACACCTAAATCTCTAATCTTTGTATCGCCTGTCAGTTCCCCATAAAGAATAATTCCTGCCCAGGCGTTCATTGCCTCGGATGTAGACTCCTGATTATTTCCTGTTCTTTCATCTTCATATCCGGATGCCCATGAGTGCCCTTCATATGGCGAGAAACTTCTCAGGTACGGATAAGCATATCCACAATCTGAAATACAATCATCATTGTCCCTGTATGGACATGCAATATCATATATCAGTTGTTTAATAACATCTTTATACTCATTTAACCATTCTTTATCATATAGTCCTACACTGGCTGCTGATTCAATAAAATAACCATAATGAAAATGATGGTCATTAAACTGATCCACTGCATTAAAAGAAGTCTGGAATCCTAAAAGTACTCCCACGCCTTCACCTAAATATGTAAAATAATGTTCATCATTGCTTCCTGAATAAGTAAACCAGTCTTCCAGATTTTTCTGCAGTCCGTTTAATACTTTTGAAGCACTTTCTTCATCACCGATCGCTTTCGCCGCTGCCACAACCTGTGCGGAACGGTTCAGTTTTTTTCCATGATAATAAGTTTCATCTCCCTCGTCATTAGCCAAAGTCCAATCTCCGGACCCTGACATATGACTGTTCACAAAATCATTGACATAGTTCTGTAGCATTTCTTTTCCTTCCGTATCATCACTGCTTAACGCAGGCATGTAAGGAAGAATACCTTTATATGTCATATGAGTGGTATAAGAAGAACCTTTTAAAAACTTCATATATCCTCTGAGCGTAATTGCCTGATGATTCATATAGGAGTATCCGCTCATATATTTATACTGATGAGATAATATTCCCATAATCGTTCCGTCTGCCGTACTCTCAGATTTCTTATCTACTGTATATGTATATTCAGTAGCAACATCTCCCGTACTTTCATTGTAGGAATAGTCTGCCTTTGTATCCACAATAAAATTGAAAGCATATGGTCTGTATTCTTTTGCACAATTAATACCTGTATCATCATTGTGTGACTGACTTTCATATAACCATGCCAAAGACATATATGCCTTACTGTTGGAATAAAAGGTGATTTTTAATCTTCCGATTTTATCATTGTTCGTAGCGTCTGTTGTACCCAGATGTTCTACTGTTGCATCCTGTGGAAGGAACAATGCATAATATTGATATGTGGCGCTGGGATAACCATTCACAGAACTGGTGATATCATTCGTTCTGAATACAATCATTTTGGCGCCGTTATATGTATCTTCATAGACAATTTCGCTCGGAAATGTCTGACGGAGTTTTTCCAGATAAATCACGTTAGAATTTTCCAATTCCAAAAACATAAACGGACTTCCCTGCGTCATGGTTGTGCGCATTTTCTGACTGCTATTGGACGGATTGGATGTTACTGCTTCATAAGACCAGTCTGTTATTTCGTCAATGTTATTGTTTGTGCATGTCCAGTCCGGTGAAATTTTAAAATCACACAAAGTATCATTATCTTTTATGTTATAAGCACTGACATTTGTCTCGTTACTTGTCATTGCCGGTTTTGTCACTCTCAGACCATCTGTTTTCATCAGATAACACATAGGAAATGCATAGGCTGTACCGGATAAAGCATTGGTTCCGTCTGCACCTCTGTCTCCTTCCAAATCCCAGAGCCAGTTGCTTGCCCAATCATTGGTATCTAATGCCTCATGATTGTTATTATAATTATCCGTCGTAAAACGATATGTTCCCTGGGTGGAAGTTCTTGGCAGTTTCGCCGCTTCCGTCGCATTAGATCCGATGCCGATACTACCACTTCCCAATGTTACTACCGGTAAGTTATCGCCATAAACCTTTGGCGATGAGACAATTCCATTTATATTTGTGAGAATTAATGTAAATACCAGTACAAAGCTAAGAATAGCGGATGTGATTTTTTTGGATACTTTTTTTAAATGCATAATGTCCTCCATCAAGTATAATTAAATAATTCATCCCATCTTTCATAATCCCAATAAATTCTATCATAATTTTTTATGATATATTAGTGTTTTTTTTTACTTAGGTGTTCCTTTTTTATTATATAAAAAAAGATATTTATATCACTTTTCATCCATACCTGCATAATTTAAACCATGGAGGTGTATATGAAACCGATTGCTGTATTATCCGGAGACAAAAGACAAGACTATATTTGTCAGTATTTAAGTAAAACGGGATACCCGGCATACATGAAATCCACCTTGGACTTTAACAAAGACCAATATATTATCTGTTCCACACCGATTATGAAAAAAGGAAAATACTTAAACTGTGATTTTTACTCCAGTTTTCCTATGGACACATTTGTCAGTTTATTAAAACCTGGTCAGACCGTTTTTGGAGGCAGTCTGCCTAAAAATTTGATGCACGTAAACGACATTCGGTTTGTTGACGTGTTGAATGATGAAAATGTTGTATGGAACAATTCCGTACTAACAGCGGAGGGACTGGTAGCTTATATTATTCAACATACGGATTTTACAATAAATAACGCCAACATTCTTATTCTGGGCTTTGGAAAATGTGGCATAAATATCGCAAGGACTTTATCCGCACTGTCAGGCAAAATCAGCGTATATGACCATACTTCCATACATCTGACCCAGGCCCGTGCCTATGGATATGAGGGAATTATTTATGAGGATCTGGAAAAACATATGGACAAATTCGATATCATTATCAACACTGTTCCAAAAGAAATTGTCCATGAAATTCACTACTGTAAAATGAAAAACAGCTGTATTTTATTTGAAATTGCATCTGCTCCTTATGGATTGAATAAAGATTTTGCACTCAAACATCATTTATCTCTGATTACATGCCCCGGCATTCCCGGTGCCACCGCACCAAAATCCGCCGGGGAATTAATTGCAAAAAGCATAATTTCATATTTAGAAAGGACTGAGATAAATGGCTCATAACTTTAAAGACAAGAACATCGGCGTGGGAATCACCGGTTCTTACTGTACCTACAAAAAAGTTTTTGAACAACTCAAAAGACTTGCCGATACCGAGGCAAATTT
Organism: uncultured Eubacterium sp.; assembly: GCA_904420085.1. GTDB lineage: Bacteria > Bacillota > Clostridia > Lachnospirales > Lachnospiraceae > Eubacterium_G. The sequence continues at coordinate 82,008 of CAJFUA010000065.1, forward strand.
ATTTACTATTTTTTCAGATAACGCTTCCACAACTGACAGCCGTTTTGGAAAAAGTAAAGACTTTCTGAAACTGGCAGAAGAAATTAGTGGCAAGCCGCCTATCACGACCATACCGGACGCCGAACCCATCGGTCCGAAATCAATGCTGGATATTTTGATTATTGCGCCATGTACAGGCAACACATTGTCAAAACTGGCAAACGGTATCTCTGACACACCGGTTTTAATGGCTGCAAAGGCACATCTTCGAAATAACCGTCCATTGGTTATCTTTTTAAGTACCAATGATGCATTAGGAATGAATTTAAAAAATATTGGAATTCTTCTCAATACAAAAAACATTTTTTTCGTGCCATTTGGACAGGATAACTATATAACAAAACCCAATTCCATGATTGCTCATGTGGATTTAATCGAAGAAACTATCGAAAAGGCATTGGTGGGCAGACAGATTCAGCCTGTCATAAAAAGTCCTCATGTAACTATTCTATAATTATAATTAGGAGTGTTCTATGTGCGGTATCGCTGGTTTTTATCAGTTAAAACATGATGTGTTCAAGGATTATTCTTTTAATCTCTTAAGAAACAAATTAAAAAATATGAGAAATTCCATCAAACACCGTGGTCCCAATGATGATGAAATCTATATGGAAGGTTTTTGCGGGTTGGCTCATACCAGATTATCCATCCGGGATATTAAAGGCGGTCATCAGCCAATGACAAGACGCTATAACGGCAAACGTGCCACCATTGCATATAACGGGGAGCTTTATAATACAAACGAATTAAAATATCGGCTTTCTTCATATGATATTGATTTAAGAACAACCAGTGATACCGAAATCATCCTGTACTGCTATCTTGTATTTGGAACGAAAATTTTTAAGGATTTCAACGGTATCTTTGCATTTGCCATCTATGACAATAACAAACTGATTCTTGCCAGAGACCACGTGGGTGTAAAACCGTTGTTTTATTATAGTGATGAAAAACAGTTTGTATTTTCTTCCGAACCGAAAGGAATTTTCGCCTACGGCATTAAACCGGAACTGAACAGAGACAGTTGGTGTGAAATCATCGGACTTGGTCCCGCCCACACTTTGGGAAATGGTGTTTTTAAAAACATCAAAGAGGTGCTTCCCGGACATTTTATAGCAGTGACTTTGAACGAAAACAGAAATGTTTCCTGTCAGGACACCTGTTTCTGGAGGCTCCACAGCCGTATGCATCGGGAAGACTATGCTTCCACCGTCTGTTATACCAACTATCTGATTGAAGACAGTATTAAAAAACAGATGGTATCGGATATTCCGATCTGCACCTTTCTCTCCGGAGGTCTGGATTCCAGTTTGGTTTCTTCCATTGTAAGCAGTCATTTGAATGGTAAAAAATTAACCACCTACTCTTTTGATTTTGCAGACAATGATATTCATTTCAAGGCAAACTCTTTTCAATCTACCAGAGACCGGCCTTTTGTGGATATTATGACAAAATATATCGGAAGCAATCACAAATATCTGGAATGCAATAATCAGAATCAGATTGACTGCCTCTTTGAAGCGGTAGACGCAAGAGATATGCCTTGCATGGCAGACGTGGAATCTTCTATGCTATATTTTTGCAGGCTGGTGTCAAGAGAATGCAAGGTAACGCTGACAGGAGAATGCGCCGATGAAATTTTCGGCGGTTATCCTTGGTTTCATCGGAAAGAAATGTTAAACCAAAACACTTTTCCATGGTCTTATGATTTAAATGCCAGAACGTATCTGTTTCAAAAAGATTTTATTAATGAACTGCATCTGGAAGACTATGTAAATGATGCTTACCAAAATTCCGTCAATGAATGCGAATATCTTCCTGAGGAAAATGAGACAGAGACACTGCGAAGAAAGGTTACATGGCTGAATATGAAATGGTTTATGATGACGCTATTAACCCGAATGGACCGGTGCAGCATGTATTCCGGACTGGAAGCAAGAGTACCTTTTGCCGATTACCGGATTCTTGAGTATGTGTTTAACGTGCCATGGGAATTTAAGTGTTATAACAACCAGACCAAAAGCCTTCTTGTGGAGTGTGGAAAAAAATATCTTCCAATGGAAATTTTATATAGAAAGAAAACCCCTTATCCGAAAACTTACGACCCGAAATATGAACAGATATTAGGCAAGATGGTATGGGAAGAATACGGTTCCAACCAAAAACTTCAGACAATCATTGACAAAGAGAAACTAAGCAGTTTTATATCCAGCCCCAAAGATTATGGGAAACCTTGGTACGGTCAGCTGATGGCTGGACCTCAGATGCTTGCTTATATACTGCAAATCGGTTATTGGATGAGAAAATATCAACTTTAATTTAATGAATACTCTTATAATAAAGAGTTTGCAAAAAACTCTCTCTCGAGGCACGGATTTGTAAGAATAAATACATTCCGTGCCTCTGAATTCTGTATTGTTATCCGATATCTTTTAAATTTTCTCCATAACGACTGACTTTCAAAACCTTCCAACCTAATTCAAACTGTATAAAAAATTTATCAATAATCCCACTCACAATAAATTCATTTTCCAAATCTTCATGTTCTGCTTTTTCAAGTACATGCAAATTGGATACATAATTATTAAACTTCTTCATATATGATAATTCCTTCCTGATTGATTGATTCTCTTAATTCCTTTTGTATTTTTGCATCTAAATCCACAACGTCAAACATTAATAATGTAGAAGTTTTCTCCTCCACATCAAGTTGAAACATTGCCTTGTTTCCACCGGAAACTGCCAAATCAATATCGCTTGTTTTATGAAAGTCTCCTCTTGCTCTGGAACCGAACAAAAGAACTTTTTTCACACCATATTTCCGTGCAATATCCTTTATTTCTTCTAAAACAACCGTCCTGATTCCTGTTTCCGTCATAGTAAATCTCCAATTAATTATAATAAAATAAGTATAACATAAGCATTTGTCATTTGCGATGAATTTCTTCACGAATCTGCTTTTCCACCTGTTTTACTTCTTCATAAAAATTCAACGCCGACATTCTGAGCGCTCCGTGTCCCATGATAATTAACTGCTCCAGTGCATCTGAAGTGGCTACCGTCACCCGGTACTTGTCTGCCATCCTGTGGGTCGTCTTGGCGATATACATATCTGCCGTCTCCGCCGCTTTTGTGAAAACTACATAAAGATTATCATGTCTGTAGATGGTTTCCTTATGACGGTTGATATTATATGCATCAAAGACAACAATTACCGTATTATCTTTATAGCCCTGATAATTAGACAGAATATCAAGCAGTCGGTCTCTTGCTCCGTCAATATTCTCTAAAGCAATCTCCTTCAATTCTTTCCATGCATAAATAATATTGTATCCGTCCACCAAAACACATTCCGGCAGATGATTTTTCTGTTTTCCTTTATGCAGTTTCGGTTTCGGACTGTAATTTCGCACTTTTTTCTCTGTATATTTTTTGCGCTGAATCGGACCGAAAGTCTTTTCAAAAATTGCTTCCAATTCCTTATCTGTAGCATAGGAGTCATAATGCTTCTCTGTTGCACCGGCCTCATTTTTAATATTTTTACGGCTTTCCTGTAAATCTTCATCTAAATCCGGATCATTAAAATTTAGGGATGTTTTCACATGCATATAATTTTCTACTTCATTCCACGGCACGTTAAAACCTGATCCATGGGCACAAAACACCGATCCGGTGGGATTTTTCAAATCGGATTCACTGTCATAACCAATCTGTTTCATCACTTCTTCCGCATTGTGGCAGGGAGCATAACCTTTCAATTTCAATGTCAAAGTTCCCTTTCCATGAGAATAGGCATTCACTTCATTGATATAATTCCACATGACAGCAACCGGAGCATAACCGGTCAGCACACTTGTATTACCGGAAGTTTCAGGCGCATTGACCTGCCCCTCCATCTGACTGATATCCGTCATGGCTCTTCCCACATACTCTGTGGGAATACTCAGCACAAAATCATAATAAGGTTCCAATAACACAGATTCCGCCTTTTTCAACCCCTGACGGACTGCACGATAGGTAGCCTGTCTGAAGTCACCACCCTCTGTATGTTTCAAATGAGCTTTCCCACCTATAATGGTAATACACATATCCGTTATGGGTGCTCCTGTCAGTACTCCCCGATGGGTTTTCTCTTCCAAATGGGTCATAATCAGTTTCTGCCAGTTTTTGCTTAGCTCATTTTCGCTGACACTGCTTTGAAATTTCAGTCCACTTCCCGGTACTCCCGGCTCTAACAGCAAATGTACTTCCGCATAATGGCGCAGCGGTTCAAAATGACCTACCCCTTCTACAGTGTCTGCGATTGTTTCTTTATATAAGATACTTCCCGCTCCAAAAGTCACATCCAGATGATATCGTTCCTGAATCATGCTTTTTAGCACTTCTATCTGAATCGGCCCCATCACATTGGCAGTAAGTTCCTTCTTTTCTTCATTCCATGTCAGTTTTAAAGTAGGGTCTTCCTCTTCCAGTTCTTTTAACTGCTGATATACCTGATTCATATTTGCCTGATTTTCCACAATCAACTGATAAGAAAGAACCGGAACAAGGCTGGGTGCAGTCAGCTCCGTTTCCATTCCTAACCCTTCTCCCTGATATGTGTTTGTCAGTCCTGTAACCGCACAGACATCTCCCGGCATGGCAGCGCCCACCGCCTCATATTTTTCGCCGGAATAAATACGGATTTCATTGACTTTTTCACTCCATTCTTTTGCTCCGTTGCTTCCTTCCACCGTATCTCTTACTTTCAGGCTTCCTCCGGTGATTTTTATATGGGTTAAACGGTTATTATTCTTATCCTTTGAAATTTTATATACTTTGGCGCCAAAATTTTCCCCATATATAGGTTCAAATGTATACTGGTACAGACCTTCCAGCAGTTCCTCGATTCCTTCTAACTGTAATGCCGAACCAAAATAACACGGATACAATTCTCTTTCAAAAATCAGTTCGGAAATAGCGATGTCGCTAATTTCGCCACCCTCCATATAGGATTCAAACAAATCCTCATTACACATGGCAATATCTTCCAAAGTTCCCACACCCATGGGAAACCGTACCACGGAATCAGCCAGTTTTTCTTTTAATTCATGCAGCAGAAAGTCTCCGCTGACATTTGGCATGTCCATTTTATTTACAAAAATAAATGTAGGAACGTGATAGGTTTTCAGTAATTTCCATAAGGTTTCTGTATGTCCCTGAACGCCCTCACTGCCGCTGATTACCAGCACTGCATAATCCAGTACGGACAAGGTACGTTCCATTTCTGCAGAGAAATCCACATGTCCCGGTGTATCCAGCAAAATAAGACGCATATCCTTATATTCCATGACAGCCTGTTTGGAGAAAATCGTAATTCCCCTGTCACGCTCCATCTGAAACGTATCTAAATATGCATCTTTATGGTCTACTCTCCCCAGTTTTCTGATTTTTCCTGTTGTGTAAAGCAGCCCTTCAGATAAGGTGGTTTTACCACTGTCTACATGGGCCACAATTCCTATGGTTATTTTCTTCATTCGCTCAAACTTTCTAATATTTTTACGGTTTTTATTATACAATTTCTGTGCACAAAAAACAATCTTTCCATTCTGATGTGCAAAAATCAGATAAATTTAAATTTATGTATATACATTTTAAGTGTTTTCATATAATATTAAAATAATGATAATTTTGAACAAAAAATAAATAGGAGAAATCAATGGATATCAGAACAGAGTTTATCAGTCTTATTCGACCGATTATCGAGAATGAAAAAGTGAAACGTATGGATAAATATATTCAGCACGGAAGCACCAGTTGTCTGGAACATTGTATTGCTGTTGCTTATGTCAGTTTTTATATCGCTAAAAAATTTCATATCTGCTGTGATGATATAAGCCTTATCCGTGGTGCCTTGTTGCATGATTATTTTTTATATGATTGGCATGTAAAAGATGAAAATCATAAATGGCATGGCTTCCGCCATGCAAAAAAGGCTTTAGAAAATGCCAGCCGGGATTTTGAATTGACCCCTATTGAAATGGACATTATTGTAAAGCATATGTTTCCGCTAAATATAAAACTTCCAAAGTATCGGGAAAGTTGTATTGTCAGCCTTGCAGACAAAATCTGTTCTTCTTATGAAACTATTTGGCAGACACCCTGCTTTTCCATTTTGCAGAAATCATAAGGCAGTTCCTTTCTTCGGTATGAAGAACGCAGACATATCTGCTTTTTCTAACGTGAGCAGCTGCACCTTTTTCTCAATGCCGCCTGCATATCCTGTTAGGCTTCCATTTGTTCCGACAACACGATGGCAGGGAATTATTAGAGAAATGGAATTATGTCCGACGGCACCACCGACAGCCTGTGCGGACATCTTAGAAAGTCCTCGCTGTTCTGCGATTCTTTCCGCAATCTCACCATAGGTCATTGTCTTCCCAAATGGAATTGTAAGCATAATCTCCCATACCTTTTTGCGAAACGGTGTTGTCTGCATATATAGTGGTGGGGTAAAATCAGGGGCTTTACCGCTAAAATAAATATCCAGCCAACGGGCTGACTGCTCAAATATCGGCAAACTTTTTTCTTCGGATTTTTCTTCCAATGTATCTCCAAAATATTTCTGCCCGTCAAACCAAAGCCCTGTAAGCTCTGTTCCGTTACTGGAGAGAGTGATACCGCCCAAAGGCGAGTCGTAATGATATGTATAGGTCATAAAATTATACCTCCCAATATTTATAGGAATCCGCAGGCGCTTCTGTTCGTTCGTTCATTTTTCCTGTCACTCCTTTTAGGTGCATAATCTTTCATTTCAGGTATAGCGCCTCCTGCCACCGCCCAAAAGTATAAGCTTGCCACACTGCAATAAGGACTTAATCTTCTTCGGTATTTTTCAAACAACTTGCGGTCAATTTCCCTATGATGGTATACCATGCGCATCCCCCGCAAAATTGCTAAATCTCCATAACTAAAGATATTTGGACGCTGCATACAAAAAAGCAGTAAAATGCTTTAAGGAAAAGACCGGTCTTTCACCAAGAGATTACCGGAAGAAAATGTAACGCTTTTATAGCATAGAAACTTCATAACAAGGATTATAAAATAAAAGAGTTCCTTTCACAAAGATTGGAACTCTTTTATTTTCCGAAACACCTTTATTTGTAGGTTTTTCTAGAATTTGCCCTCTTTTGCTGCTTCCTCAACAGAAACTGCAACTGCAACAGTCATACCAACCATCGGGTTGTTACCTGCTCCGATAAGTCCCATCATTTCAACATGGGCCGGAACAGATGATGAACCTGCAAACTGTGCGTCAGAGTGCATACGTCCTAAAGTATCTGTCATACCATAGGAAGCAGGACCTGCAGCCATGTTATCCGGATGAAGTGTACGTCCTGTACCACCGCCGGAAGCAACAGAGAAGTATTTCTTACCCTGTTCAATGCATTCTTTCTTGTATGTACCTGCTACCGGATGCTGGAATCTTGTAGGGTTTGTGGAGTTACCTGTGATAGATACACCAACATTTTCATGATGCATAATTGCAACACCTTCCTGTACATCATCCGCACCGTAACATTTTACTGTTGCACGAAGACCGTTGGAATATGCCTTTTCGTATACAACATTTAATTTTGCTTCTTTATAGTCATACTTCGTCTCAACAAATGTGAAACCATTAATTCTTGAGATAATCTGAGCTGCATCTTTTCCAAGTCCGTTTAAAATAACTCTTAAAGGTTTCTTACGAACCTTGTTAGCCTTCTCAGCAATACCGATCGCACCTTCCGCAGCCGCAAATGATTCGTGACCTGCTAAAAATGCGAAACACTCTGTCTCTTCTTCCAACAACATCTTTCCTAAGTTACCATGTCCAAGACCTACTTTTCTGTGATCAGCAACAGAACCAGGAATACAGAAAGCCTGAAGACCTTCACCAATTGCTGCAGCAGCATCGGCAGCTCTTCTGCAATCTTTCTTAATAGCAATTGCTGCACCTACAATATAAGCCCAGCACGCATTTTCAAAACAAATCGGCTGAATACCTTTTACCATATCGTAAACGTTCAATCCAGCATCCTTTGTGATTTTTTCAGCTTCTTCAATAGAAGCAATACCATAACTATTTAAAACAGAATTAATCTGATCAATTCTTCTCTCATATGATTCAAATAATGCCATTGTCGTTACCTCCTATTCCTTTCTTGGGTCGATAATCTTTACAGCGTCATCAACACGGCCGTACTGACCTTTTGATTTTTCCCAAGCTGTTGTAGGATCATCGCCTGCTTTAATAAAGTCTGTCATCTTTCCAAGATTAACAAACTGGTAACCAATCACTTCATCATCTGCATCAAGAGCAATACCGGTTACATAGCCTTCTGCCATTTCCAGATATCTGACACCTTTCGCCTTTGTGGCGTACATTGTACCAACCTGTGAACGGAGACCTTTTCCTAAGTCTTCAAGACCGGCACCAACTACCAGACCGTCATCTGAGAACGCACTCTGTGTTCTACCGTAAACAATCTGTAAGAATAATTCTCTCATTGCTGTATTGATGGCATCACAAACCAAGTCAGTGTTTAACGCTTCAAGAATTGTCTTTCCCTGAAGGATTTCAGCCGCCATTGCTGCTGAATGTGTCATACCGGAACATCCGATTGTCTCTACCAATGCCTCTTCAATGATACCTTCTTTAACATTTAATGTAAGCTTGCAGGCACCCTGCTGTGGTGCACACCAGCCGACACCATGTGTAAAACCTGAAATATCTTTGATTTCTTTTGAATGAACCCACTTTCCTTCTTCCGGAATTGGAGCAGGATCATGTTTTGCGCCCTTAGCTACAGGACACATCATTTCAACTTCTTTTGAATAAATCATTTGAATAAATACTCCTTTCGAAATATGTAATAAAATTGCTCAACTCGCAACTATGGACTATTTTCTCATAAAATGACAAAATAGTCCATAGTAAAACAAAAATTTCATATGAAATTTTATATTATTTTGCTTCAATATATCCTTTTGCTGCAAGTAATTCCGCTGACAAAACGGCTCCGCCGGCAGCCCCCCGCAAAGTATTGTGTGACAACCCTACAAACTTATAATCATAAACTGTATCCTCTCTGAGACGTCCTACTGATACGCCCATTCCGTTTTCAAAATTCACATCCAGAGATACCTGTGGTCTGTTATCTTCTTCCAAATACTGAATAAACTGCTTTGGTGCACTTGGGAGTTCCAATTCCTGCGGTTCTCCACTAAAGTTTACCATTGCTTCAATTAACTGCTCTTTGGTCGGTTTCTTTGCAAACTTAACAAATACTGCCGCTGTATGTCCGTCCAATACCGGAACTCTGATACACTGGGTTGTAATAACCGGTGAAGATGCCTTGACAATCTCTCCATTCTCCACTTTTCCCCAAAGTCTTAACGGTTCCTGCTCTGACTTTTCTTCTTCGCCGCCAATAAACGGAATAATATTTCCTTCCATTTCCGGCCAGTCTTTAAATGTCTTTCCTGCCCCTGAAATGGCCTGATATGTGGTAGCCACTACTTCTACCGGCTCAAATTCTTTCCATGCCGTAAGAACCGGAGCATAACTCTGAATAGAACAGTTCGGTTTCACGGCTACGAAACCTTTTGTGGTTCCCAGACGTTTCTTCTGTGACGCAATGACTTCATAATGTTCCGGATTAATTTCAGGAACAACCATCGGAACGTCCGGCGTCCATCTGTGTGCACTGTTATTTGAAACAACCGGTGTTTCTGTCTTTGCATAATCTTCTTCAATTCTTTTGATTTCTTCTTTGGTCATATCTACGGCGCTGAACACAAAATCTACCGTTGCGGCAACAGTCTCAACTTCATTTACGTTATGCACAATCATGCTTTTTACCCGCTCCGGCATCGGTGTGGTCATTTTCCATCTGCCACCTACCGCTTCTTCATAAGTCTTTCCTGCGGAACGTGGACTTGCCGCCAATGTTACAACTTCAAACCATGGATGGTTATCTAAAAGAGTAATAAATCGCTGACCTACCATTCCTGTTGCTCCAAGTACACCTACTTTTAACTTCTTATCCAATTTCATCCTTTTTTCCTCTCTATATGTTATTATTTTTTACCATTTTTAATAAAAATCAGTCCAACCGTCATCACTGTTTGCCGGATTATCTTTGGAATCATTCTTCTTTGTGACGTTTTCTTCGTCATTATCTGATTTGTTATTACTATTATCGCTATTATTATTGCCGTTCCCATTGGAAACGTTATTGTTCTTCTTATTGTTGTTTTTCTTACTGTTGCCGTTCTGTTTTGTCTGATTTTCTATTGCTTCGTCAGTAAAAATGTCAAGGGCATAATTGTCGCCCTGATTGTTTCCATAAGTTTTATTGGTAGCCGGTTCCCCTGTAGATTGCTCTTTGCCTGTTTTCCCACCAGTCGAGTCATCCGATTTTTTTTCGTCCTCCTGACCGGTTACTGAAGTTCCGGGATTTTCCGTGACAGTTTCAACCAATGCTGTCGCCGCCTCTGTTTCTTTCTGTTTATTATTATTCTTTTTATCCATATTTAAAAATACCACTACACCCGCAATAACAACCAATGCCAATATGGACAGTACGATAATCACTATTTTCTTTTTGTTCATAATTCATTACACCTCCCCAATATGTGCAATATTATTCTGTTCATCATAAGAAACTTTTTTTGTTGTTTCTTTTGTTTTCTTTTCCTCATTCCTCTGTTTTTGTATCGTTTTTTCCTGTTCTCTCTGTAACTGCTCTGCATGTTTATTTCTGGATGCTATCCACGTATCTGACATACACATAATATTTACCTGTGCAATAAAATAGCAGAACAGACATACGATAATTAATCCTGCTGCCGATGTGCCGGCAGTATGTTTCTTAAAAAGCGGAAGTTTCTCTCTGTATTTAAAATCAGATAAAAAAATAAGCGGACTGAAAAATAGAATCGTAAAAAAGATATATTTATATACCATAAGCACATAATCCATGGTCTCAAATTCGTAATAACGAAGTTCACCATATATGGCAGAGGCGATAAAAAAAGCCATGGATGCGTAATACAGCAAGGCAGGTATCATTTTGTAAGATTTTCCTGATCGGAACCCGAAAACTTTTATGCTGCCATTCATTCATCTGCTCCTCTGCTTCAATGTGTTTGTGTATCATTTTAAAAAAGCTCCCGGCGTGACTCGAACACGTGACCTGCTCATTACGAGTGAGCTGCTCTACCAACTGAGCTACGGAAGCTTAATCGTTCTCTTTAATTTACTATATACCTCAAAAAAAGTCAATGAGGAACATCACATTTCTTTACATTGAATATTTTTTCTTCCTTTGTTATAATTCTTTTTATGATTAGTTTGAAAATTAAAGATATAAACATTTTTATGCAGAAACTGCTGATTGCAGATACATTTGATGACTTTCTCCTATGTGACGGTGAAATAGCTGTTTCCAATATCATCACTTTCAACGGAAGAATCAATCCCAGGTTTTTTTCTTCAGAAGAACAGGACATGCTCGTTGATGACTTTATTTATTGGAAAGATTTCAAACATATTGCAGTCGAAACTATTAAAGGAAGCAAAGTGCCCAGCCGTATGAAACTGGTTTTTGCATTATCCAAAACAAAATATGAATCGATCATTTCCAAATCAGGAATGAACCTGCCTCCGGAACAAGTGGGCGGGCTCTATCTTCATGTTCTCTACGAAGATAATCATATAGAAGTGATTACCGGAGTCTCTCTGAATACATTCACTATGGATAAAACGCTGGACAAATACTGGGATGAGACCATCGTTTCTTTTTTGAACAGTCACTTTCAGTGTGAAATGCTGTAAATGTCTTTTAATTGTTATTAAAATATGAACAAAACGTAAATTTTTAGCACTCTTCTTTGGTGAGTGCTAATTTTTTATTGACTTTTTTATTTCCTGCGTTAAAATGAACATTGTTGGTGAAAATTGCCAACAGATATCAGTAAATAATTATTTTATATAAAGGAGTGAATGTTTTATGGCAAAAAAAGGATCTTTATCAATTAACAGCGAAAATATTTTTCCTATTATTAAAAAATGGCTCTATTCAGACCATGATATCTTTTTTAGGGAATTGGTTTCCAACGGATGTGATGCAATTACCAAATTAAAAAAACTGGAAATGATTGGTGAGGCAAGTGTGGACAGTAACGAGGAATTTAAAATTCAGATACTGGCAAATCCGGAAGAAAAAACCCTTACATTTATTGATAACGGTATCGGTATGACGGAAGATGAAGTGGACGAATATATCAATCAGATTGCTTTTTCAGGTGCTGAGGCTTTCCTGGAACAATATAAGGATAAGGCTTCCGAAGACCAGATTATCGGACATTTTGGTCTCGGTTTCTACTCTGCATTTATGGTTGCCGACCGGGTAACCATCGAAACACTGTCATACAAAGACGGAGCCAAAGCTGTTCTTTGGGATTGTGAAGACGGAACGGAATTTTCCATGAGCGATTCTGATAAATCAGACCGCGGTACCGTGATTACCCTTTACTTAAATGAGGACAGTGTTGAATTCTGCAATCTGTACCGTGCCCGGGAAGTATTGAATAAGTACTGTTCTTTTATGCCTGTGGAAATCTTTCTCTCTGATCCTACTGCCGAGACAGAATATGATACGATACCGGAAGAGGATGTGACAGAAAAAGATACGGTTGTGGAACATATTGTAGAGCCTGCCAAGACAGAAGAAAAAGAAAATGAGGACGGTACTAAGGAAACCGTAGAAATTGAGCCGGAAAAAAATATGGCAAAAATTGTAAAACGTCCGGTAAGCATCAGCGATACCACTCCGCTTTGGACCAAACATCCAAACGAATGCAGCGACGAAGAGTATCGTGAGTTCTACCACCGTGTATTTATGGATTACAAAGAGCCGCTTTTCTGGATTCATTTGAATATGGATTATCCGTTTAACTTAAAAGGTATTCTTTATTTTCCTAAAATCAATATGGAATATGAATCCATTGAGGGAACAATTAAATTGTATAACAATCAGGTGTTTATCGCCGACAATATTAAAGAAGTGATTCCTGAATTTTTAATGTTATTAAAAGGTGTAATTGACTGTCCGGACCTTCCTCTGAACGTATCTCGTTCTGCCCTGCAGAATGACGGATTTGTCAAGAAAATTTCAGATTATATTACAAAGAAGGTGGCTGATAAACTTTCCGGAATGTGCAAAACCGATAAAGAAAATTATGAAAAATACTGGGATGATATCAGTCCGTTTATCAAATTTGGCTGCCTGAAGGATGAAAAGTTCTGTGAAAAAATGTCTGACTATGTATTATTCAAAAATCTGGATAATAAATATCTGACATTTAAAGAAGCTTTGGACGAAAATAAAGAAAAACACGAAAATACGATTTTCTACACCAACGACCCGGTACAGCAAAGTCAGTATGTCAATATGTTCAAAGCACAGGGCATTGATGCCGTTATCTTAAAAGATAATATTGACCAGCCTTTCATCTCACAGTTGGAATCCAAAAACGAAGGCGTAAAATTCAAACGTATTGATGATGAATTAAACGATTCTTTTACGGAAGAACTAAGCGAGGAAGATGAGAAATCTCTGAAAGAAAAATTGGCAGAGACCTTCAAAAAGGCACTGGGACGTGACATTGATATCAAAGTACAGAAACTGAAAGATAATAAAGTATCTTCCCTGATTACTGTCTCTGAGGAAACCCGACGTATGCAGGATATGATGAAAATGTACGGCATGAGCGGTATGGATCCGTCCATGTTTGGCGGCGCCGGAGAAACGCTTACACTGAATGCCAATAATGCTTTAGTAAAATACATTGTTGATACACCGGAAGGTGAAAACACGGAACTGATCTGTAAACAGCTTTATGATCTGGCATTAATCAGTCACACGCCTTTAAATCCGGACAGCATGACTGCTTTTATTGAGCGAAGTAATAAGATACTGGAAATCTTAACAAAATAATATAAGAAATTTTGTCATCTTCTAAAAAGGCAGCTATGGTCGCAAAACCATAACTGCCTTTTATATTCTTTTTAAAATCTATCTGTCCCATTTATCACAAAGAGCCTGTATCTGACTGGTAAACTTTGCGATATCTTTATTTGCTCCTCCTTCATTGCGCTTAATTACCGAAAGCAGACGGTAGCCCGCATTGAGCAGATTTTCATATAATCCCGCAGCTCTTCTCTGTTTTGCTTTCTGACTGATTTTTACCGGCACTCCTTCTTTGATTAATTCTCCTTTCAGCAAATCAAACTGCGTTCCGCTGTATGGAGCATAAGTGTTATATCCGTATTCCTTATTCAGCAGTTCGGCAAAAATGTCGCACACCTGATCTTCTCCATGTACTACAAAAACTTTTTCCGGTTTCTGTTTCATGGCATTCAGCCATTTAATGAGTTGTTTCTGGTCTCCATGTCCGCTGATTCCCTTTAAATTTTCAATATGGGCATTGACTGCAATTTCCTCTCCAAATATTTTTACAGTCTGAGCCCCTTCAAGAATGGTTCTTCCAAGTGTTCCCGGCGTCTGAAATCCTACAAAGAGAATCGTATTGTTTTCTCTCCACAAATTGTGTTTTAAATGGTGTCTGATCCGTCCCGCCTCACACATTCCTGATGCTGATAAAATTACTTTCGGTTTTGTGTCTTCATTAATGGCAATGGAATCCTGACTGGACACGGAAAGTTTCAGTCCTTCAAACTGCAATGGATTGATTCCGTTTTTAATCAGTTCCATAGTTTCTTCGTCAAAACATTCCATCACATCCCCATGAAAAATATTGGTGGCTTCCACCGCAAGCGGACTGTCCACATACACTTCAAAATCCGGATAATTGGTTATTCTGCCTTCATTTTTTATTTTCCTCATAAAATAAAGCATTTCCTGAGTTCTTCCCACAGCAAAAGATGGAATGACAACATTTCCTCGCCTGTCAAAAGTTTCGTTTAAGATGCGGACCAGTTCTCCCACATAATCCGGCCGGTCACCGTGCAGGCGGTCACCGTAAGTAGACTCTATGAGAACATAATCTGCACCGTCCATAAATACAGGATCTTTAATAATCGGTTTGTCAATATTGCCTATATCTCCGGAAAAAACAATCTTTTTTGACTGCTCATTTTCCGTCAGTGTCATTTCAATACTTGCCGAGCCAAGAAGGTGGCCTGCATCTACGAATTTCACCTTGATTTCGTCACATATGGTAACCATAGTATCATATTCCAAAGGCACCAGCAACTGACATGCTGCAGCGGCATCATCCATAGTGTAAATAGGCTCTACCGCATCCTTTCCTGCCCTTTTTGCCTTTCTGGTTTTCCACCCGGCCTCAAACTCCTGAATATGGGCGCTGTCACGCAACATAATATTACATAATTGACATGTTGCTTTCGTGGCAAATATCTGCCCTTTAAATCCTTTTTTTACCATCAGCGGAATCAGTCCTGAATGGTCTATATGCGCATGTGTCAGGAAAATATAATCGATATCTCCTGCCAGAACCGGAAGTTCCTGATTCACATAAATGTCTTTTCCCTGTTCCATCCCACAGTCAATGATGGCTTTTTTATCCCCCACTTCTACATAGTGGCAACTACCCGTTACCTCATGGTCTGCTCCCAAAAAAGTAAGAATCATATTATCCTCTCCTCTCATTTACCGCACAATCACTTATACTCTTATTATATATTAATTCTATAATTTTTCCATTGTTTTCTTTTACATTATTCATTTCATCCGCCGTAACATTTCATTGCAAGAATTCTTAGAATGTCTTATAATTTTATTTATGAAAATTTATCTGGAGGATACCCAAATGAAAAAAGAATACGTAATGGGGAACGGCGCCATCGCCCTGGGGGCTTTGGCAGCCGGAATCAATTTGGTTTCCGGTTATCCCGGCACCCCGTCTTCCGAAATACTTGAGACGGTCAGCAAACACAAACAGGGCAATGTACATGTTGAATGGTCCGTCAACGAAAAAGCCGCCTTGGAACTTGCCGCCAGCGCCTCCTACTGCGGAGCAAGGACGCTGGTAACCATGAAACAGGTAGGATTAAATGTAGCTTCCGACCCTTTAATGTCTCTGGCATATGTGGGCGTAAAGGGCGGTATGGTCATTGTCTCTGCGGACGACCCGGGGCCAATTTCTTCCCAGACGGAACAGGATACAAGAATGTTTGCACAGTTCTGCCGCATTCCTGTATTTGATCCTTCTTCCCCGGAAGAAGCTTATGAGATGATACAGGACGCATTTACATATTCAGAAAAATATAAAACGCCTGTTTTATTCCGACCTACGACAAGAATCTGTCACGCATACGCTTCCATTGATATTCCGGAAACAACCAGACCAAAAGACTTTGACGGATTTGTAAAAGATTCCAAACGATGGGTGATTTTCCCGAAACTTTCTTTCCAAAATCACGCAATGATTGAAAAGCGCAATCCTCTGATTGGCGACGACTTTTCTACATATTCCGGAAATACGGTTACCGGAACCGGTAAAAAAGCAGTTTTTGCCAGCGGCGTCAGTTATGCGTATGCAAAAGAATATTTACAACATCATCCTGAAGTAAAGCTCTGCAGGATTGCCACTCCATACCCTTTTCCTGAACAGTTTGTTTTATCCTGTCTGGAAGGGGTGGATGACGTTTTGTGTATTGAGGAACTCAGCCCGTTTATGGAATCAGAACTGTTAAAACTGGCAGGAAAACACCATTTATCCGTGAACATTTACGGAAAAGAAGCCGGTCATATAAAACACAGTGGTGAGAACTCAGCCAACTATATCGAGAAAGTTCTGTGCGATTTCTTACAGACAGAACCTCGTTTTGCAGGAACAGATGTGTCCGATATGCCAGAGCTTCCGGTTCGTCCTCCGGTACTGTGTGCAGGATGTCCCCATCGCGCTTCCTTTTATGCAGTCAAAAAGGCTATGACCGGTAAAAAAAGTTATTTCTGTGGGGATATCGGCTGTTACACTTTAGGAAATGCCATGCCTCTGGATATGGTGGATACCTGTCTCTGTATGGGCGCCGGCATCACCATGGCACAGGGATTTTCCTGGATGGATCCGGACAGTACCTGTTTTGCCTTTGTGGGTGATTCCACTTTTTTTGCTTCCGGTATGACCGGAGTGGTCAACGCCATTTATAACGAAGCAAATATAGTACTGTGCATATTAGATAACTCCACCACCGCCATGACCGGACATCAGCCACATCCCGGAACAGGCAGAAACATGATGGGAAATGTGGTAGAAAAAGTTGATATCAAAAAAGTCTTGGAAGGCATGGGCGTAAAGAAAATTGTCACAACGAACCCGCTGGATTTAAAGAATACCATTGATGTAATCCGTGACTGTGCCAATACAGACGGCGTAAAGGCAATTATCTTTCAGTCTCCTTGTATCGCATTGTTTCAATCAGATAAAAAAATGCAGATTTCAGACACATGTATTCAATGTAAAAAATGTATCAGGGAAATCGGATGCCCTGCCATCAGTATCATAGAGAATAAAGTGACCATCAATTCTGATTTATGTACCGGGTGCGGTTTATGCAGCCAGATTTGTCCTGTAAATGCCATAGGAGGTGAAAAATAATGAATCAAGATATTTTAATCTGCGGCGTAGGCGGGCAGGGAACTGTTCTTGCCTCCAAGCTGATTGCCTCCGCCGCCATGAATTTAGGGAATGTTGTTCATTCTGCAGAAACCATCGGAATGGCACAGCGGGGCGGTTCCGTCACCAGCCATATCCGCATCGGCAATACGGCCAGTTCTCCTCTTATTCCTATGGGAAGCGCAGATTTGATTCTGGCTTTCGAACCTTCCGAAGCGGTACGGAATCTTGCATATTTAAAAGAAGATGGTACCATAATTGTAAACCGTGTACCGATTGCTCCTTCCACTGCTTCTGCTGAAAATCTATCTTATGACGGCACGGAGATGATTGACTATCTACATAAAAAGTGTCACTGCGTGGTAGTGGATGGCGAAGAATTATGCAGGCCTTTTGGCAGTTCTAAATTTTTTAACATTGCAATTCTTGGCGTGGCCGTTGGTTGCAAAAAAATAGAGATTGGTGCAGATGTGATTATAAATGAAATTGAAAAAAGAATACCGGAGCGGTTTATTTTCTTAAATAAAGATGCATTCCATGCCGGTATCAGAATGGGAGAGACATATGAAGTTAAATAATACACAAATAAAACAGATTGATGCACAAATTCAACGGTTAATCAAGTCAGGCAGTTACTACGGAAAATTGTATCAGGAAATGGGGATTGACGGCATTGACAGCCAGGAAGCTTTTGAGGCTCTTCCTTTTTCCAGCAAAGAAGATTTACGAAACGCTTATCCATTGGGAATACAGGCTGTTCCCGATGAAGAAGTTGTACGTATCCACTCTTCCTCCGGCACTACCGGAAAGCCGGTCATTATTCCTTATACAGAAAAAGATGTAAACGATTGGGCAATTATGTTTGCAAGATGTTATGAGACCGCAGGAATTACCAGTCAGGACCGTATACAAATCACTCCCGGATATGGTCTTTGGACTGCGGGCATCGGTTTTCAGGCTGGATGTGAAAAACTGGGAGCAATGGCTATTCCTATGGGACCGGGCAATACGGAAAAACAGTTGCAGATGATGATGGATTTAAAATCCACGGTCATTACCGCCACATCCTCCTACGCTTTACTTCTTTCAGAAGAAATTACCAAGCGTGATTTAAAAGATAAAATTTGTCTGAAAAAGGGTGTTATCGGCTCTGAGCGTTGGAGCGATAAAATGAGAGACTCCATCCGCAAAGGACTTGGTATTGAATTATATGACATTTACGGACTGACAGAAATTTATGGTCCGGGTATCGGTATCAGTTGTGAACATGAAAACGGGATGCACTATTGGGATGATTATATCTATCTGGAAATTATCGACCCTGTCACCGGAAAACCTGTACCTGACGGAGAAGAAGGCGAGATTGTCATTACCACTTTGGTAAAAGAAGGTGCCCCGCTCATCCGCTTCCGTACCCATGATATTTCCCGTATTCTTCCGGGAGAATGTGACTGTGGCAGTAAATATCCCCGCATTGATATCATTAAGGGCAGAAGCGATGATATGTTTAAAGTTCACGGTGTCAACATGTTCCCTAGCCAGATTGAAGATTTGATTCAGAACGTGGACGGCGTATCCAGCGAATACAGCGTCACCATCGCCCATGATGAGGAAATTAATAAAGATATTATGATTGTTACCATTGAGGCAGAAGGAAGGGTCAACTTTGAAAATACGGCAAAGAAAATCACGGAGCTTTTCCGTTCAATGATCAATATTACGCCAAAAATTACAGTGGTTCCAATCGGTACACTTCCGAGAAGTGAAAAGAAAACAAAGCGTGTGATTGACTACCGCTACAAGAACGAATCCTAATACGGGAATTTTGTCTGTGCAAGTTCTTGCATAGTTAAAAGACAATACCACTTTCAAAAGAAAAAGGCGGACAATAAGGGGTATCTCCTCTCCATGAGAAACATTCCCCTGTTATTTTGTCCGCCTTATATGATTACCAGTACGATATCACAACACGATTACATATATCTTTCAAAAATTTCATCCACTGCTTTTTCATATTGATATACATTCTGTGCTTTTCGAATCATCTTGGCACATTTATGCTGATCGGCAGTCATAAAAGAAAGATAATTCCACATTTCAATCATTTTATTCAGTAAATGTTTCCACGAACTCATTTCCTCTGTAAAGTCACCATATAATCTGTCATGAAATGCTCTTAATTTCTCCTTTGAAACATTTTGTTCGGAATGGACAGTCTCCCCGCTGTTTTCATGAGAAAAATTCTCCGTAAGAATCTCATTTGCCAGATTTGGGTTTCTTAACAGACCCCGGCCTAACATGACTGCACTGATGTCATATGTATGGCATATCTTTTCATAATCTTTTACCGTAAATACATTTCCATTGTAACATAATTCATTTTTACTGACTTTATAAGCATAATCGAAGGCTTCCATGTCCGGTTTACCCTTGTACAACTGTACTCTTGTTCTCGGATGAACAATCACTTCCTCAAACGGAAACTGATTGTATACTTCCATAATCTCCTCAAATTCCGATGATTCCAGTAATCCGATGCGGGTCTTTACGGAAATCTTCATATCCAGTCTGTCAAATACGGTATCAAAAAATTTTGTCATTTCATAAGTGTCTTTCAAAAAACCGGCGCCACGGCTCTTGGATACCACGGTGCCTGACGGACATCCGGCATTGAGGTTGACTTCCTGATATCCCATTTCCTGAAGCTGTCTTGCTCCCTTTATAAAATATTCTGCATTGTTTGCCATAATCTGGGGCACAAGAGTTACCTTTTCACTGTTGTTTTCCGGCAGTAAATCTCTGATCTCCTTCCCCTTTAATTTAGGGTTATGGCAGGGAGAGATAAATGGTGCAAAATACTTGTGGGGTCCTCCGAAGAAATCTGCAAAAGCATTTCTGTATATAAATCCTGTGACACCATCTATAGGTGCAAAATATAGTTTCATGTGATTCTCCATTCTGATACAATTTGCATAAAAATTATTCATTATCTATTTATCATCACAAATTTTTATTATTATAACAAAAGATAGTTTGAAAAACCAGCACCACAATGTTATAATCATATAATTGTATTTTATATACAAATTATAAAAACATAAGGTGCAGACCCCTTTTATCAGGAAAGCTGACCTTACAAGGAGGTATACATATGAAATTATGGGGTGGTCGTTTTACAAAGGAAGAAAATCAGTTGGTACATAACTTTAATGAATCTCTTTCTTTTGACCAGAAGTTTTACGAACAGGATATTCGTGGCAGTATTGCCCATGTAAAAATGCTTGGAAAACAAGCTATTATTTCCGAAAAGGAAATGAATCAGATTATAGATGGTTTAGAAGGTATCAGGTCAGACATTGAGGCCGGCAATTTAGTTTTCACAAAAGAAAGTGAAGATATTCACAGTTTTGTGGAAGCGAATCTGATTGAGCGGATTGGAGATGCCGGAAAAAAACTTCACACAGGGCGCAGCCGTAATGATCAGGTAGCTCTTGATATGAAACTTTATACAAGAGATGAAATTTCAGAATTAAACAGATTATTAAAGACGCTTCTCACCTCTTTGTTAAAAGTTATGAAAGAAAATACAGAAACCTATATGCCTGGTTTTACCCATCTGCAAAAAGCGCAGCCAATCACTCTGGCACATCATTTTGGCGCATACTTTGAAATGTTCCGGCGCGACCGCGACCGGTTAGATGATATTTATAAAAGAATGAATTATTGTCCTTTAGGATCCGGTGCACTGGCAGGCACTACTTATCCGCTGGACAGGGATTACACCGCCAGTCTGTTAGATTTTGAAGGTCCTACCCTAAACAGTATGGATTCCGTTTCAGACAGAGATTATGTGATTGAACTGTTAAGTGCATTGTCTACCATTATGATGCATCTGAGCCGTTTCTGTGAGGAAATCTGCATTTGGAATTCCAATGAATACGGTTTTGTAAACATAGATGACTCTTACAGTACCGGTTCCAGTATTATGCCGCAGAAGAAAAATCCGGATATTGCCGAATTAATCCGTGGCAAGACCGGACGTGTCTATGGCGCTCTTATTTCTATTTTAACTACCATGAAAGGGATTCCGCTTGCCTATAATAAAGATATGCAGGAAGATAAAGAGTTAACCTTTGACGCTATCGACACGGTAAAAGGATGTATCCTATTATTTACCGGAATGATTGACACAATGACATTTAACCTGGATACTATGGAGGCGAGCACAAAACACGGTTTTACCAATGCTACAGATGCCGCTGATTATTTAGTAAATCATGGCGTGCCTTTCAGAGATGCTCATGGAATTGTAGGACAGTTGGTTTTATTCTGCGAAGAAAAAGGAATTGCCTTAGATGATATGACTTTGGAAGAATATAAAGCCATCAGTCCTGTGTTTGAAGAGGACATCTACGATGCTATCAGTTTGGAAACCTGTGTGAACAAGCGTACAACTATCGGTGCTCCAAGTCCACAGTCCATGAAAGACGTTATAAAAATCTATGAAAAATATTTAAATTAAACACAATTTTAAGGATAATGAAAGGAATGATTTGCATGAAAAGAATTGTAATTTTTCTGATTTGTTTTATATTGTTTTTTAGCAGTACCGTCATATCTGATTATGATACGGTATCTGCCGCTACAGAGAAAAATGTCATACTCTCTGCCCTGAAAAAAAATAGAATTAAATATGTAAAAAGTGATTTTAACTATAACTTTAAAAGCAATGTAGACTGGGGCTTTGAGCGTATGGTCGGATATGGAAAAAAACGAAATTTAAAACTTGCAAAAAAATGTAAATTTTACGCCATTGATTATGTTCAGGGAGCAGATGTTTACAAAAGAGTTTCAAAACAGAATTTCCGAAAATTAATGCGGTCATACAACTTTTCACGGGTTTATTTTACCGGATTTACAAAAGACGGACAGTTTATTGAAGTTCCATATTATTACGGATTTATCTGCAAAGTGGTAATAAGAAACAGAAAGGTTGTCAAAATATATGAAGTAAATCAATAATTCTTTCAGTTTTATGCAAATACACCTTTCAAATTTTCTAAATCCATCCATTACATGCACTTCAAAAAAGTACCGGTAGCAAATGAATTTTCATCATTCGCTACCGGTACTTTTTTATAAATCTAGAAAATGAAATGTTTTTCTCCCTTTTGCATAATCCTCAACAATATTGCCATTGCCATATAACTTATATTTATAGCTTACCAGCCCCTCCAATCCTACCGGACCTCTGGCATGAATCTTGCTGGTGCTGATTCCTACTTCTGCACCAAAGCCATATCGGTAACCATCTGCAAATCGTGTAGAACAGTTTTGATATACTCCTGCTGAATCAACATATCGCATAAAATATTCCGCAGTTTCCTGATTTTCGGTAATAATACAGTCTGTGTGATGAGAACCAAAGGCATTGATATGATTGACCGCTTCTTCCACACCTTCCACTTCTTTGGCTGAAACAATGTAATCTAAATATTCTGTTTTATCATCTTCCGCACTGCTCTCTTTGCACGGGCACAAGGCTGCAATTTTTCTGCTTCCTCTCAATTCCACCTGATGTTCTTTCAGTGCATCATACAAGCGTGGGATAAATACTTTCAGAATATCTTTATGTATCAGTAAGGTTTCCACTGCATTGCAGGCTGAGACATACTGAATTTTTGCATCAATAATCACAGAAACAGCCTTATCCAGATCAGCCTCTTTGTCCACATAAATGTGGCATATTCCGTCGGCATGCCCCATTACAGGAATTTTTGTATGATCCATAATATACTGGACAAAGGCGTTAGAACCTCTTGGAATCAGTAAATCCACATCACCATTGCAGGTCAGCAGTTCTGAAATTTCTGATCGTGCTTCCAACTGTAACATACAGTTTTCCGGCATTCCTGACTGAATGACCGCATCATAAATAATCTGAAACAGCACGCGGTTGCTGTTCATTGTTTCACTTCCGCCTTTTAAAATAACACAGTTTCCACTTTTAATACACAGAGAAGAAATCTGTATCAGAGCATCCGGTCTTGCTTCAAATATAACGCCTATCACACCAATAGGACAAGTCTCCCGTATCAAAGTAAGTCCCTGGTCCAACTGACGGGTCATCTGCTTTTGAAATAAAGGGTCCTCTAAATGAATTAAATCATGTATTCCTGCAATCACATCTCTCAATTTTGTCTCATCAAATTTTAATCGTTTTACAATTGCCGCTGCCACATGATCCTTTTCTGCCTGCTCCAAATCTGCCTTATTCGCAGCAAATATTTTATCCTGATTTTTTTTCAGTGCCTCTGCAATGGCTTTTAGGGCATTGTTTCTCTGTTCGCCACTGCTTCCAGCCATCTTTGGAGCTGCCATTTTCACCGATTTTGCCTGTTCTCTTATATTCATATACCTCATCTCTCCTCTCCCAAATCGATATTTTTATGATTCATTACATGAACTTCCAACTGATTATATGGAATCGTAATCCCGTTTTCTTCCAATCCCTTTTTTATATGCTCATTCAAATAAAAATATGCATCCCAATAATCTTTTGGTGCGACCCATGCTCTTGTCTCAAGATTGACGCTGCTTTCATCTAACAGCATAACTACCACATCATTGGGTTTATCCTTTAATGTATATGGAGTATTCAGAATAATATTTCTCACAATTTCTTTTGCTTTCTGTAAATCGCTGTCATAATGTATGGAGAATTTTACATCCACACGTCGTCCGTCCTGATTGGAATAATTAATAATGGTATTGTTTGATACCTCTCCATTGGGACATTTAATCAACCTGTTATCTGCTTTGACCAATGTGGTATAAACGATATCTATTTTCGATACTGTTCCTTCCTCACCATTTATCATCACATAGTCTCCTATCACAAAAGGTTTGGACAATAAAATCAGAACACCTCCTGCAAAATTGGATAAACTGCCCTGCAATGCCAGACCAATAGACAGACCTGCTGTTCCAAGCAGCGTGATAAAGGAAGTTGTTTCAATGCCGATTTGTCCACAGATAATAATCAGGACAATAACATACCCCACAAATTTCACAAGAGAATCTACAAATTTTGCCACACCCTCGTCAGCGTTGGATTTTTTGAAAATATTCTTTACAAATTTTCTTAAAAGTTTAATAACGAGTTTTCCGACAGCGAAAATAATTATTGCAATAACAAGACTGATTCCGAAATCAATCAGTTTTTCCAAAAAGTTGTCCAGCATTCCTGTTAACGCGCCAACCTCTTTATTCAATTCATCCATTCCTGATTCCAACTCTGACACACTGCCTGCCAATAAAAAGTTCATTTTTTCTCCACTTCTTCCTGTACCACTTTGCTTTTCATAAAATATGATAAATGGGACTATCCTGCAAACAGCCCCATTATCAAAATTTATTTTCTTATTGTCTCCAATATTTATTTGATTACTCTTACCTTAATCACACCCTCCACAGCATTTAACTTTTCTACCAATGCCTCTGTTGCCGGGTGGTCTAAGTCCATAATCGCATAAGCAAAATCACCTTTTGACTTATCTACCATATCTGCCACATTTACTCCCTCGGCTGCCACCGTGGAAGTCAACTGACCAAGCATATTTGGTATATTTTTATGACAAACCGTAACACGACTGACTTTATCACAGACACCCAAGGTTGCTGCCGGATAGTTGACAGAATTTACAATATTTCCATTTTCAACAAAATCCATAATCTGCTCTACTGCCATGATTGCACAGTTATCTTCTGACTCTTCCGTAGATGCTCCAAGATGCGGCGTTGCAATGACACCGTCCATATTTGCAGTTTTTGCATTTGGAAAATCTGTTACATATTTCTTTACTTTTCCACTTGCCAATGCTTCTTTCATATCATCATCACAGACGAGCAAATCTCTGGCAAAATTCAGGATAACAACGCCATCTTTCATCATTGCCATGGAGTCTTTATTAATCATTTCCCTTGTATCATCTACAAGTGGTGTATGTACGGAAATAAAATCACATTCCTTAAAAATTTCTTCTCTCGTTTTTACAATCTGAACCGTTCTCTTAATGCTCAAAGCGCCTTCCACGGAAAGATAAGGATCCGTACCATACACTTCCATTCCCAGAGAAACACCGATATTTGCCACCAGCCTTCCGATGGCACCCAGACCGATAACTCCCAGTTTCTTGCCTTTTAATTCATTTCCTGCAAAGTTTTTCTTTGCCTTTTCCATCGTTTTATTAATATTTTCATCGGTCTTATTGTCGGCTACCCACTGGTTTCCGCCGATAATATCTCTCGATGCAAGAAGCATTCCGCAGATTACCAGTTCCTTTACACCATTTGCATTGGCGCCGGGTGTATTAAATACAACGATACCTTTCTGCGCGCATTTCTCCAAAGGAATATTATTCACACCGGCTCCTGCTCTTGCCACGGCAATGAGACTGTCCGGTAAATCCATTTCATGCATGGCAGCGCTTCGTACCAACGCCACGTCTGCCTTGGCAAAATCCTCTGTAATTTCATAATTTTCATCGAATTTGTCCAATCCTAAGTTTGAAATAGGATTTAAACAATTTACTTTTATCATCTTTATTCTCCTCTCACCATAGGACATACGTTTCTTTTTATGCACATAATGTTTATATGCAAGAATAACGCAGTCGTATACAAATTATTCCACACTACTTATTGTTTTCTTCGAACTTTTTCATGAAGTCCACCAGAGCCTGAACGCCTTCGATTGGCATTGCATTATAAATGCTGGCTCTCATACCGCCAACGGTTCTGTGACCTTTTAAATTTTCAAGACCTGCGGCTTTTGCCTCGGCAACAAATTTTGCATCCAGTTCTTCATCGCCGGTTACAAACGGTACATTCATCAGTGATCTGTCTTCCTTCACAACCGTTCCTTTGAACAATTCACTGTTATCTAAGAAGTCATAAAGAATTTTTGCCTTTTCTTCATTATGCTTCTTCATGGCTTCCAAGCCACCCATCTTCTTAATCCACTTAAAGACTTTACCGCAGATATAAATACCATAACATGGTGGTGTATTATAAAGAGATGCCGCATCCGCCTGAGTCTTCCATGCCAGCATTGTCGGTACGGAAGTATCTACTTCCTCAGGAATCAGATCTTCTCTGATAATGGCAATAACCACACCTGCCGGTCCGATGTTCTTTTGTGCGCCGCCATAAATCACGCCATATTTTTCCACATCTACAGGTTCTGATAAAAAGCAGGATGAAACATCTGCTACCAGTGTATGTCCTTTTGTATTTGGCAGTGTGTGATACTTTGTTCCATAAATTGTATTGTTTTCACAAATATATACATAATCTACATCATCATCAATGTCCAAATCAGAACAATCTGGAATATAGGAGAATGTTTTATCCGCTGAAGAAGCAACTCTTTGTACTTCCACATACTTTTCTGCTTCCGCAGCCGCCTTCTTTGCCCACTGACCGGTAATGATATACGCAGCCTTTCCATTTTTCTTTAAGTTCATAGGTACTGCCGCAAACTGCTGTGAAGCGCCGCCCTGTAAAAATAATACTTTATAATTATCAGGAATATTCATTAAATCCCTGATATCCTGCTCTGCCTCTTCAATAATCTGCTGAAATGCTTTGGAACGGTGGCTCATTTCCATAA
Source organism: uncultured Eubacterium sp. (assembly GCA_904420085.1). GTDB lineage: Bacteria > Bacillota > Clostridia > Lachnospirales > Lachnospiraceae > Eubacterium_G. The sequence continues at coordinate 109,411 of CAJFUA010000065.1, forward strand.
CGCTCATTCCTGTTCCCTTATAATCCAGCATTTCCTGTGCTGCTTCCTCTAATACTTCTTCCGGTAAAACTGCCGGACCTGCCGAGAAATTATATACTCTAGCCATTTTTATAATACCTCCATATTGCTCTTTATTATTAAAATATTATATATCCGTTGTAGCCGTTCAGCCATCAGCTGGAAAATCTTTACTTAACAGTCATATCCTTTTTCTGCCAAATCTTCTGCGGAAAATGCCTCGCTGATTGCCGTATTTGCCGGAACCATCGGGAATACCTTATCATCCTCGTTAATCTGTGCGTCAATGACACATGGAATATTCATCTGGATTGCATCTTTTAACGCCGCCTCAAATTCTTCTATGGTGGTAACACGATATGCTTTTGCTCCCAGACCTTCCGCAATTTTCACAAAATCTACGGCATCATTCAAAACCGTGTTGGAATATCTTTTTCCATAAAACAGCGTCTGCCACTGTCTTACCATACCCAACACATGATTGTTGATAACAACCTGAATAATCGGAATGTTGTATCGTGTTGCCGTGGCAATTTCATTCATGTTCATTCTGAAACATCCGTCACCTGCAATATTGATACAGGTTTTATCTTTATTTCCCATCTTAGAACCAATGCAGGCGCCTACGCCATAACCCATAGTTCCAAGTCCGCCGGATGTAATTAACTGTCTCGGTTTACTGTAATTGTAGAACTGTGCCGCCCACATCTGATGCTGTCCTACATCCGTAGTAATAATGGCATCGCCTTCCGTAATCCGATAAACTGCGTCTATCATTGACGGACCTGTCAGTTTGGACTTGTCAAGGTCTAACGGGTACTGTGCTTTCATTTCTTCAATATGAGCCATCCATTCCTTATTGTCCTGTTTATTTACTTTTTTGTTCAGTCTTGTCAATACTTCTTTGATATCGCCGATAATGCTTGCGTCTGCATGAACATTTTTGTTAATCTCTGAGGGATCAACATCAATATGTACAATACTTGCATTATTTGCAAAAGCTCTGGCGTTACCGATAACTCTGTCGCTGAATCTTGCACCGATAACAATCAGCAAGTCACATTCTGTCACGCCAAAGTTGGATGTTTTTGTACCATGCATACCGATCATACCTGTATATCTCGGATTGGTTCCCTCAATAGCGCCTTTTCCCATCAAAGAATCACAGACCGGTGCATCTACTAAATCTGCAAACTGTCTTACCTCTTCATGGGCTTCTGAAATAACTGCGCCGCCGCCTACTAAAATAAACGGTTTCTTGGAAGCATCAATCATTTCTGCCACGGTGTCTAAATCATCTTCTGTAATCATATCATGATATCTTTGAATTTCTTCCGGTTTTTCCGGCTTGAAGTCAATTTTATTTGCCGTAACATCCTTTGTAATATCAACTAAAACCGGACCCGGTCTTCCACTTTTGGCAATCTTAAACGCCTTTCTGATGGTCGGCGCCAAGTCCTCTATCTCTTTTACAATAAAGTTATGTTTTGTAATCGGCATTGTCACACCTACAATGTCAATCTCCTGAAAAGAATCCTTACCAAGACCTGACTTTGCAACATTGGCTGTAATTGCAACAACCGGAACCGAATCCATGTATGCCGTGGCAATTCCTGTTACAAGATTGGTTGCTCCCGGTCCTGAAGTTGCCATACAGACACCAACTTTACCGGTAGAACGTGCATATCCGTCTGCCGCATGGGCAGCTCCCTGCTCATGGGAAACGAGGATATGGTTGATGTCATCAGAATTTTTGTAAAGTTCATCATATATATTTAAAATTGTTCCTCCAGGATATCCAAATACAGTATCAACACCCTGTTCTTTTAAGCATTCAATAACTATTTGTGAGCCATTTAAAATCATATTCTATCCCTCTCTCTTTTTATTACTTATTTATCTCTAATGTAGCGCCTTTATTACCTGATGTAACCATGGATGCATATCTTGCCAGATATCCGGTGGTAACCTTCGGTTCTCTCGGCGTCCATGCTGCTTTTCTCTTTGCCATTTCCTCATCAGACACATCCACATTCAATGTCATTTCAGGAATATTGATTTGAATCATATCTCCCTCTTCTACCAATGCGATTGGTCCGCCTACGGCTGCTTCCGGAGAAACATGGCCGATGGAAGCGCCTCTGGAAGCGCCTGAAAATCTTCCGTCTGTAATCAGGGCAACCGTCTCGCCCAGTCCCATACCGGCGATGGCGGATGTAGGATTTAACATCTCACGCATGCCCGGACCTCCTTTCGGTCCTTCATATCGGATAACGACCACATCACCGTCTACAATCTTTCCGCCTTTAATTGCCGCAATTGCATCTTCTTCACAGTCAAAGACTCTTGCCGGTCCCTCATGTACCATCATGGAATCAGCTACGGCAGAACGTTTTACCACGGAACCATCCGGTGCTAAATTTCCTTTTAATACTGCCAAACCGCCTGTTTTACTGTATGGATTATCCAATGGTCTGATAACTTCCGGATTTTTGTTGACACAGCCCTTAATGCTTTCTCCTATCGTCTTTCCTGTTATCGTCATACACTCTTCATTTAATAATCCTAATTCTCTTAATTCATTCATAACGGCATAAACACCGCCGGCCTCATTTAAATCCTCCATATATGTAGGACCTGCCGGTGCCAGATGACAAAGGTTCGGAGTCCTTGCACTGATTTCATTTGCAAAAGAAATATCAAAATCAAATCCGATTTCATGTGCAATTGCCGGAAGATGAAGCATACTGTTTGTTGAACATCCCAATGCCATATCTACAGTCAATGCATTCAAAATAGCCTCTTTCGTCATAATATCGCTGGGTCTGATATTCTTTCTGTATAATTCCATAACAGCCATACCTGCATGTTTTGCCAATTTCAGTCTTTCCGAATAAACTGCCGGAATCGTTCCATTACCCGGAAGCCCCATACCCAGCGCTTCTGTCAGACAGTTCATGGAATTTGCCGTGTACATGCCGGAACAGGAACCGCATGTCGGACAAGCCTTACATTCATATTCTTTTACTTCCTCCAGACTCATTTTTCCTGCCGCATTTGCTCCCACTGCTTCAAACATGGAAGAAAGACTGGTCTTATGTCCTCCCACATGACCTGCCATCATTGGTCCGCCGGAAACAAAGACTGTCGGCACATTGACTCTTGCCGCCGCCATCAACAGTCCCGGCACATTTTTGTCACAGTTTGGAATCATGACCAGTGCATCAAACTGATGCGCCTTTGCCATACATTCCGTAGAATCGGCAATCAGGTCTCTTGTAACCAGGGAATACTTCATTCCTTCATGTCCCATGGCAATGCCGTCGCAGACAGCAATGGCCGGGAACATAACCGGTGTACCTCCCGCCATGGCAACACCCATTTTGACCGCCTGTGCAATTTTGTCCAGATTCATATGCCCCGGAACAATTTCATTATATGAACAGACAATACCAACCAACGGTTTTGCCAGTTCTTCTTCAGTCATCCCAAGAGCATTAAACAATGATCTGTGGGGTGCCTGCTGTATTCCTTTCTTTACTGCATCACTTTTCATTTTACTACCTCCGTTTTTTGTTTCTATTCTAAATGCCTAAATACGTTTTGCTATCTCATCTCCCATTTCCTTACAGCCTACCAATGTCATTCCTTCAGACATAATATCCACAGTCCGGATATTGTCTTCCAATACTTTCTGCACTGCCGCCTCCACGGCGTCTGCCTCTTTATCCAAATCAAAGGAATATCGAAGCATCATCGCTGCAGAAAGAATGGTTGCTATCGGGTTTGCTTTATTCTGTCCTGCAATATCCGGCGCAGCGCCATGACTTGGCTCATACAGCCCGAACTTGTCTTCCCGAAGAGAAGCGGATGAAAGCATTCCGATGGAACCCGTCACCATGCTTGCTTCATCAGATAAAATATCTCCAAACATGTTCTCCGTGACGACCACATCAAACTGAGCCGGATCCTTCACTAACTGCATCGCACAGTTATCAACCAGCATATGGGTAAGTTTGACTTCCGGATACTCCTTCGCCACTTCATTGACGACTTTATCCCAAAGTCTGGAACTGTCCAAAACATTTGACTTATCCACACTGATCACTTCTTTTCTTCGTTTCATGGCAATCTCAAATGCCTTTATTGCAATTCTTCGAATTTCTTCTTCGTTATATGTCAATGTATCTGTTGCCGTAAGAACCCCATTTACTTCTTCCGTCTTTCTTTCTCCAAAATAAAGACCTCCGGTCAGTTCTCTTACGATAATCATGTCAAATCCTGCCTCTGCCACCTCCGCTTTCAGCGGGCAGGCATCTTTTAATTCTTTATAAAGATATGCAGGTCTGAGATTGGCAAACAGGTTTAATCCCTTTCTAATTGCCAACAGTCCCGCTTCCGGTCTCAGGTTGGGCGGTAATTCATACCAACTGTCCTTTCCGACCACACCGCCTACAGCTCCAAGCAAAACAGCATCATTTGCCCCGGCTGTCTTTAAAGCCTCATCAGTAAGTGGAACACCAAATTTATCAATAGAGACACCGCCCATGTCCACTTCCGTGTAATGAAAACTGTGTCCGAACTTATTTCCGACTGCGTCCAGCACTTTTTTGGCTTCTGCCACAATCTCCGGTCCGATACCATCGCCGGGAATAACTGCAACATTAAAATTCATTGTAATTCCTTCTTTCTTTCTGGTTTCATACTAATGGGTTTATATATACAAAAAGCCACATTAATTTATAAATTATACTCCAAAATGCGCTTTTTTTCAACCATACAGATATAACTACTTTATTGATGAATTTTAATATCGCGACCATTTTTCAGGCAAAAAAAGACCCTGATACTATTTCAGAATCAGGATCCTTCCAATTTTATATATTTTTATACGTTTGCTTTCTCCACATCTACGATTGCTGTTTTCTGCATTGGAATACGGCAGTTCTTGTTTCCGCCAAACTCTACAATCACCGTATCGTCCGTCACATCAATAACCATACCGTAAAATCCGCTGCTGGTCAGAATGCTGTCTCCGATTTCCACACCTTCCATCAGAGCACGCTGTTTTTTCTCCTGCTTCTTCTGTGGTCTGATTGCTACAAAATACATAAATCCTATGATGATCACTACATATACGATAATTACTAACCAACTGCCTGCAGCACCACTGTTCGTTGCTAAAATTGACATTTTAAATTCCTCCTATTTCCGGTCATTTTCTTTAAATCCATCTAATTTCTTAGCTTTATACGCATCAAATCTGCCTGCTTCTATGGCATCTCTGATTTCCTCCATCATTGTATTATAAAAATACAAATTATGCAATACACATAAACGCATTCCAAGCATTTCTTTAGCTTTTAGCAGGTGTCTGATATATGCCCTGCTGTGATATCTGCATGCAGGACACTGACATCCTTCTTCAATCGGTTCGCTGTCTGTCTCATATTTTGCATTGAACAGATTTATCTTTCCCCGATTGGTATAAACATGACCGTGTCTGCCGTTTCTGGCAGGATATACACAGTCAAAGAAATCCACTCCGCGCTCCACGGATTCTAAAATGTTTGCCGGTGTTCCCACACCCATTAAATAAATCGGCTTGTCTTTTGGCAGATGAGGTTCTACTGCCTCTATAATCCGATACATTTCCTCATGGCTTTCACCCACAGCTAGACCGCCGATGGCAAAGCCGTCCAAATCCATTTGTGATATAGTCTTTGCATGTTCCACACGGATATCTTCATAGATTCCTCCCTGATTAATTCCAAACAGCATCTGGTTTCTGTTGATTGTGTCATCAAGGGTATTTAACCTGTCCATCTCCGTCTTACAGCGCCTCAGCCACCGGGTAGTCCGATCTACGGAATTTTGAATATAATCTTTTGAAGCAACACTGGAAGGGCATTCATCGAATGCCATGGCTATGGTCGATGCCAGATTGGACTGTATCTGCATACTTTCCTCCGGTCCCATAAAGATTTTTCTTCCGTCAATATGTGAACGGAAATACACTCCTTCTTCTTTGATACTCCGAAGTCCTGCAAGGGAAAATACCTGAAATCCACCGGAATCCGTGAGAATCGGTTTGTCCCAGTTCATAAATTTATGAATCCCGCCCAATTTCTTCACAATGTGATCACCCGGCCTTACATGTAAATGATAAGTATTGGACAACTCCACCTGTGTTTTTATCTGATATAAATCTTCTGCGGCAACGGCTCCTTTAATGGCTGCGGCAGTTCCCACATTCATAAATACCGGAGTCTGTATTTTACCATGTACTGTGGTAAGTTCTCCCCGTTTTGCATTTCCGTCTTTTGCTAATACTTGAAACATTTCTTCCTCCTACTTTACACGACTTCTATTCTATTTGATTTAAGTAAGTATTGCAAGTTTTTTGTGGCAAAAGCCTTCTTTACATAACTTGCACTTATTCTTCACAATTGCTATACTGTTATAAGTTTAAAATATGCAAGAAACTAAAACAATCAAAGGAGGTCACTATGGCTGGTTCCACTTTCGGTAATATATTTAAAATAACTACTTGGGGAGAATCTCACGGAAAGGCATTGGGGGTTATGGTGGACGGATGTCCTGCCGGCATTGATTTATGCGAGGAAGATATTCAGAAATTTCTGAATAAAAGAAAACCCGGTCAGTCCAAGTACACAACGCAGAGAAAGGAAGATGATCAGGTGGAAATTCTTTCCGGCATTTTTGAGGGAAAAACCACCGGCACTCCCATTTCCATGCTTGTACGCAATAAAGACCATCATTCCACCGATTATCGTGAAATCTCCACCTACTACAGACCGGGTCATGCCGACTACACCTTTGATGAGAAATACGGATTCAGGGATTATCGGGGCGGTGGACGTTCTTCCGGGAGAGAAACGATCGGACGTGTGGCTGCCGGCGCCATTGCTTCAAAAATTTTAGAACAACTGGGCATCTCCATTACCGCTTATTCCAAATCAATCGGAAACGTGGAAATTGACTATAAAAACTTTGATAAAGAGGAAATCAATCAGAATCCGGTATATATGCCGGACAAAGATGCCGCCGCAAAAGCCGGCAAACTGTTAAAAGAAAAGATGGCAGACATGGATTCCGCTGGCGGTATTATCGAATGTATCGTAGACGGGATGCCTGCCGGTATCGGCGAACCTGTTTTTGAAAAATTAGACGCCAATCTTTCCAAAGCCATCATGTCCATCGGCGCCGTCAAAGGTGTGGAAATAGGCGATGGATTTGCCGCAGCAATGTCCAATGGTTCCACGGATAACGACGGTTTTAAAATGGAACAAGGCAGAATTGTAAAAACCTCCAACCATGCCGGAGGAATTATGGGAGGAATCAGCGATGGTTCGCAAATCATTGTCCGGGCTGCCATAAAACCTACGCCTTCCATTGCCAGAACCCAGACTACGGTCAACAAATCTCATGAAGATATTGAAATCAACATTAAAGGACGTCACGACCCGATTATCGTACCACGGGCCGTTGTGGTTGTAGAGTCAATGGCTGCCATTACACTGGTGGATATGCTGTTTTTGGCAATGACATCCAGAATGGACAGAATTGTTGATTTCTGGAAAAAATAATCTATATAAAAAGTAAGCAAAACAAAGGATGATATATTTATATTATGAATAATAAAAGAGCCTTTCAAAAAGGAATGCGGGACGGAATTCCCATCGGTCTTGGATATCTGGCCGTATCCTTTTCTCTGGGAATCACTGCCAGAAACATCGGACTCACTCCCTTTCAGGGATTTTTAGTCAGTTTTCTGAATAATGCTTCTGCCGGCGAATATGCCGGCTTTACCGTCATTGCCACTGACGGAGCATATATGGAAATTGTTTTTATTACTCTGATAACCAATATCCGCTATCTGCTGATGAGTTGTGCGTTAAGTCAGAAATTTTTACCCGGTACATCCTTCATACACAGATTCATCATCGGATATGATACCACAGATGAATTATTTGGAATTACCATTGCACAGCCGGGGTACTTAAACCCTTACTATACCTATGGCGCTATGCTCCTTGCCATTCCCGGCTGGTCCCTTGGCACAGCCATCGGCGTTATGGCAGGAACAGCGTTACCCCAAAGAATTGTCGGTGCATTGAGCGTTGCGCTGTTTGGCATGTTTATTGCAATTATTATTCCTCCTGCAAGAAAGAATAAAATAATTGCCGGTCTGGTGGTAATCAGTTTTCTCTCCAGTTACTGTTTTACCCGGTTTTCAAATTTGTCGGAGGGTTCCAAAACTATCATATTAACGGCAGTGATTTCCGCACTGGCAGCCCTACTCTTTCCTGTGAAACAGACCGGTGAGACCGATTCAGAAATAAAAAATTCAGGTGAAATACTATGACACATAATACATATATATACATTGCCCTGATGGCAATAGTTACCTTATCCATCAGAATTCTGCCACTGACATTCATTCGCAGGCAAATCAAAAATCAGTTTATACAATCTTTTTTATATTACGTACCTTATGTAACCATCGCAGTGATGACTTTTCCTGCCATTCTGGATGCCACCGGTTCACCTGTGGCCGGTGGAATTGCTTTAATTGCAGGTATCATTTTTGCGTGGTTTGGTGCAAACCTGTTTCAGGTATCTGTCATTTGCTGTCTTGTGGTCTTTCTGCTTTCTCTATTTGCTTAACATTTTCTCATAAATCAGTCCTACCGCAAACCATATTGGCGCATAATCCCAGCGAATTACCCCTTTTACATTGTACCGGCTCCTGCTGTAATCCCATGGACATCTGTCCTTTTTCTTTAACAGACTGCCTGTGACAAACTCAGTAACATAAATCCCTGTTGTGTAAACCAATCCTCGCTCTATGGTTTTTCTGTTATGTTTTTTCAATGTATGGCTGACCGGCCGTATCACTGCCGCCATGCCATAAATAGGAAACATCCACATAGATGTCTGCCCGATTAGTTTATAATCTTTTTTCTTAAAGCAACAGGCCGATGTAAAGAGTACTTCCATACACCAGCCTGTGATTCCACACTTTATAAAATCTTTGTTAATTACACTCTTCATACATGTAATTATTTCCAAAAAACTGTTTTCTATTCATATAACGGATACTTATCTGTCAGTCCTTTGACTTTTTCAAGAACCATCTGACAATTTCCATTCGGATCCGCTGCAATGTCCGCCATGCACTCTGCAATCACATCCATATCCGCCGTGTCAAGACCTCTTGTAGTTACTGCCGGAGTTCCGATTCTCACACCGCTGGTAATACCCGGCTTCTGTGGGTCATTTGGTATGGCGTTTTTATTACATGTAATGTTTGCGGCATCCAGAGCAATCTCAAATTCTTTGCCGGTAATATTTTTGCTTCTCAAATCTACCAGCATCAGATGATTGTCCGTTCCACCGGAAACCAAATCAAATCCTCTGTCCATAAGTCCTTTCGCCAATGCCTGGGCATTCTCTGCCACATTCTTTGCATAGGTCTGAAATTCCTCTGATAAGGCCTCTTTAAAGCATACTGCCTTTGCGGCAATCACATGCATCAGCGGTCCTCCCTGAATCCCCGGGAACACGGCTTTATTTAATTTATGTTCCAAGGCAAACTCCTCACTGGATAAAATCAATCCGCCTCTCGGACCTCTTAACGTCTTGTGGGTGGTGGTTGTTGTCACATGGGCATAAGGAATCGGACTCATGTGCTGTCCGCCTGCCACAAGCCCTGCGATATGCGCCATGTCCACCATAAGATATGCACCGACTTCGTCTGCAATTTCCCGAAACTTTTTGAAATCTATTTTTCTTGGATATGCACTGGCTCCTGCCACAATCAATTTCGGCTGATTTGCCACTGCAATCTCTCTTACTTTCTCATAATCAATAAATCCCTGATCATCTACACCGTAGGAAACAATATTGTAATATGTACCGGACATGTTGACCGGAGAACCGTGGGTCAAATGTCCTCCTGCGTCAAGACTCATTCCCATCACTGTATCTCCCGGTTTTACCAAAGCGAAAAATACTGCCATATTGGCCTGAGCCCCCGAGTGAGGCTGAACATTTGCGTAAGTACAGCCGAATAATTCTTTTGCCCTGTCGATTGCTATCTGTTCTACCACATCCACATACTCGCAGCCGCCATAATATCTCTTACCCGGATATCCTTCCGCATATTTATTTGTAAGATGACTGCCCATTGCGGCCATGACACCTTTACTTACCAGATTCTCTGATGCAATTAATTCCAGATGGGAACGCTGTCTGCCCATCTCATCTTCCATCGCAGCAAACACTTCCCTGTCTGCGTTTTTTACTTCATCAAACGAAAACATCTCAATACCTCCTCATGTATGTACTGCACTGTAAAAATCCCAGTGCAGTTTTTAGTTCTATACTACTTTACCACAATACAGTATTTTTTTAAATCTCTTTTTCCTTTTTCGTCAATTTTCTTTGTGATTATGGACGAATTAATACTCCATCTCTTCGTCATCATATTCCATATTTTTGCATTCGCAAGGTTTTTCCTTCTTATCTTCCGGTTTTTTATGCTCCTTCTCTTTGTCACAACATTTGTTTTTCACCGGGATGGTGCAGCTTTCCCGCTCACATTTCGTCTCTTTTTTTAATTTTTCTTCACATTTCGGCTCTTCCAGCTCCAACGGTTTGATTTCTCTTGAGAGCAGTCCGTTTTCCACAAATCTTCTGCACACTCTCTCATTCTCGTCCTCCGTATCGGCTTTCGGCGGCACGGTTTTTCCTTTATGGTCAATTTTGTACGCTTCGAAGTATACGGTTCTTAAAATCAGGGACAGCCCTGCAGAGAAAGTACCTTCACAGGAATCGAAATTCATCGCCTTTCCCACACCGGTCAGGTTAATACCGTTTCTTACTTCTGTCTTTCCTTCTGCCATGCTGACAACATTGATCAGTTTTTTACAACCGTCATGTCTGGTGGCAACACCGTAAGGAGTATACAGTTCCAGCGTAATACAGGACGGATTTGTCTTTTCATCTTTGCATTTATAATCCGGGCTGTATTTATCTGACGGTAAATAGTTGACCGTGATAATTGTGGAATCCAAAAATTTATCACAGTCATCATAAAGTTTCACATCATAGGTCACACAGATATTTGTCAGCTTCACCTTACTGCAGTTTGGTTTACAGGTAGCTGTCACTTTTGTTTCCGAGTGATGCATGTTCTGCGGTTTGCATTCCCCCATTTCTCCTTTGCATCCATGCTTCTTTGACAGTGATATATCAATGACATCTGCCCGAATGGTTTCCACGGTAGGATTATCTTCCAACACTGAAATAGGAATTTTGACAGTACGGCACACATTGACCCCTATCTCATCATAAATTACCGGAGCATACACAGACAGCAGTTCCGGTCTTCCACAGATTTCCTTATTGCATACATCAATTTTTCTGCAACATTTTTTACAATTCTTTGACATCTTATTTCTCCTTTCGTTCTGTACTATATAATATGTGGTGGAAATATTTTTGTTCTATTTTCCCAACCTGGTTCATATATATTAATTAGTACGATTGAGAGGTTAATCCATACCAAAAAGGTAATTTCTTATATAAGTTTAAAAAGGAGAAATATTATGTATAAAATATTAGCATTTGAAAACGGACAACCAATTATTTTATTTTTAGACAGTCAGAAAGTATATATGTACACAGCCAACGGCGGACGGATTTTTTCCAAAGGTCTGCTGTTCAATGATGTAAAAAAAGATTTTGATGTTTTTTCCTGCAAAGAAAAATATGTCTATTACATATCCACCGACAACAAAATCAAACTGGCCGTGTTAAACAGAGACCGTTTCACGGAATTTCTTTCCATTCCCATGGAGGACAAGGAACACAATGTGGAAATTGTCAATGTATCTCCGCTCATGTGTCAGAACGAGCTGTATATATTTTATTGCAATCACAATCAAAATGACGGCAAGTATGAAATATATTATATCCTGTCCTCCTCGCCGAACCGAAGCTGTCTGATTGAGCGAAATATTGATACTAACAAAGGATTTGATGTATTTCAGGCAAATGACAAAATCGGACTTGTCTTAAATTCCAATCATTATTACCTGAGTAAAGATAAACAGCTAATTCATATCAATGGCGCCCCAAATGCGTCACCGGAAATTAGCGCCATGGAAAAAAATATAGCAGAATTAAAATCCTCTCTGTCCGATAAAAGTAATCAGTTAATAGAGATACAGAAACAACTCTATGATAAAAATAACGAAATTTCCAATCTGAAAGCCACCCAGAAACATATTACGGAACAATATAACGAGTTGGCGGAATATGCGGGAAAATTGCAGGAAGAACTGCGGAAAATGAGATATATGTAGGAGGGATATCCCTTCTACAATATATCTGCCACTTCCGTGATGGACACATAGGCTCTCGGATCTGTCCGATGTACAATCTCTTTCAGTTTTCCCACCTGAAATCTGTTCACCACAAAATATATCATTGTTTTGGCTGTATCGGAATAATATCCGTGGGCATCCAAAGTCGTAACTCCGTTTTCAAACTCTTCTGAAATCTGTTTGCAGATTTCCTCCGGCTTTTCTGTGATAATCATGGCCGATTTTGCCCGGTCAAAACCTTCAATAATATAATCGATGGTTTTCAGCGCCGCCGCATAGGTTACCATGGAATACAGCGCAAGAATCCAGCTTTGCATAATGATTCCACAGATAATATATAAAACCACATTGTAAATCATAACAAATGTTCCGACGGTAATTCCCAGTTTTTTTGCAAAAATAATTGCCAGAACTTCTATTCCATCCATTGCTCCCCCAAATCTTATTGCCAGTCCGCTTCCCGTGCCGGAAACGATTCCTCCGAAGATGGCACAAAGAAATAAATCACTTCCCGCCAATGGTGACATGATGCTCACATCGATGGGAAGAATATCTGTAATCAGCCATGCAAAAAAGGAGTAAACCAATACCGTGTAGATGGCGCTGATGGTAAATTCTTTTCCCTGTTTTTTTAATCCATACAGAAACATTGGTACATTCAAAATAATCAAAAATACTGACAGTGAAAGCCATGGTGGTGTAATCTGTGCCAATATCATGGATGTTCCTGAAATGCCGCTGTCGTAAAGTTCTACCGGCGTCAAAAAGATGGTTACCCCCAATGCGTTAATGATTCCTGCTATGGTCAGTGCTATAAAATGATAATATTTTTTCATTTTTCTGTTCTCCTTTCGCTGTAAATTTTTCATCCAGCACAAAACAGTAAGCCGGACGTATATGATAAAAGGACAATGAAATCACACATTCGACTTCATTGTCCTTTGTTCGTTAATACTGTTATTTAATTCCAATGGATAATTCATCCAACTGTTTTTTATCCACCGGTGAAGGTGCCGATGTCAGCAGACAGGAGGCATCTTTTACCTTAGGAAATGCAATGACTTCACGAATATTATCTTCACCTGCCATATGCATTACCAGTCTGTCCAGTCCATATGCCAGTCCTGCGTGAGGGGGAACACCGTATTTGAAAGCCTCCAGCAGGAATCCGAACTGTTCATAAGCCTGTTCCTGTGTAAATCCAAGGGCTTCAAACATTTTCTCCTGAATATCTGCCTGATGGATTCTCACGCTTCCACCGCCTAGTTCCGTACCGTTTAATACGATATCATAAGCCTTGGCATGTACTTTTCCCAAATCAGTGTCCAGATACGGAATATCTTCTTCCATCGGCATGGTAAACGGATGATGCATGGCAATGTAACGCTCCTGTTCATCGGACCATTCAAACTGTGGGAATTCTACCACCCACAGGAAATTCCATTGATTATCATCTATTAACTCCAATGTCTCTGCCAGTTCCAGACGAAGGGCTCCCAGTACATTCCAGACAATTTTATTTCTGTCAGCAGCAAACAGCAGCAAATCTCCCGGCTGTCCGTCCATTGCCTTTACCAGATGTTCCAGTTCTTCCTCTGTCATAAACTTGGCAAAAGATGATTTATATGTGCCATCCTCATTGATACAAAGATACGCCAGCCCCTTTGCACCATTTCCTTTGGCAGATTCCACCAGTTTGTCAATCTTCTTTCTTGGCATTGCTCCCTGTCCTTTTACGTTGATTCCACGGACAGTTCCACCATTTTCAATGGCTCCGGTAAATACACCGAATCCACAGTCCTTTACCACCTCTGTCACATTGACCAGTTCCATGCCAAATCTTGTATCCGGTTTATCGGAACCATATTTGTCCATGGCTTCCTGCCATGTCATTCTAGGCATTGGAAGGGGAATGTCCACATTCAGGATTTCCTTGAACATTGCCTGAATCATTCTCTCATTGACGTCAATGACATCATCAATATCTACAAAGGACAATTCCATATCCACCTGTGTAAATTCCGGCTGTCTGTCTGCCCGCAGGTCCTCGTCTCTGTAACATCTGGCAATCTGAATATATCTGTCATATCCCGAACACATCAATAACTGCTTAAACAGCTGTGGAGACTGGGGAAGGGCATAAAACTCTCCCGGATGCACACGGCTTGGTACCAGGTAATCTCTGGCGCCTTCCGGTGTAGACTTACAAAGAGTCGGTGTCTCAATCTCAATAAATCCTTCCTCCGACATAAATTTTCGGATAAAGGTGGTCACATCACTGCGCAGTTTTAAATTTTTCTGCAAAGTAGGACGTCTCAAATCCAGATAACGGTACTGAAGCCTTAGCTCCTCTCTGGTATTTACGTCGTCTTCCACCGGAAACGGAGGCGTCTCTGACTCTGACAGTATTGTTAAACGGTCTACCGTCACTTCAATATCGCCGGTAGCAAGTTCTTCGTTGACTGCTCCGTCACGCTTTCTGACTTTTCCCTCTGCGGCAATCACATATTCACTTCTTAAATCTTTCGCCTTTTCAAAAACCTGTCCGTCATTTTCATCAAAAACCAACTGTAAAATACCACTTCTGTCTCTCAAATCAATAAAAATCAGACTTCCAAGATTTCTTCTCTTCTGAACCCATCCCATCACGGTAACAGATTCACCTATATTTTTATTGCTGACTTCCGTACATCTGTGACTTCTGTGAAGTCCCTGCATTGACTCTGCCATATCTGTCTTCCTCCCATTCTGTTATTTTAAAGGATTCTTATAAAACTCTTTAAAATTCTCATATCCTTGTGCCTGCAGCTGCTCTTTTTGGAATTTTTTATTTTTATTCATTCTGGTTACCAATACCTGCATTCCGGATTTTCTCTCTTCCTGTGCCTGCGCAATGACTTCGCAAAGTTTCTCACCTTTTACGCCTTTTTCAATCAGATAAACAACTTTATCGTAATCTTCCGGAATCCGGAATCCCTGCTCCAGCAACAGAAGGACAATTCTCTCAAATCCGATGGAAAATCCACATGCCGGCACATCATGTCCGGTAAATTTGCCTACCATCTTGTCGTAACGTCCGCCGCCGCCGCAGCTTCCGCCAAACTCCGGTATGGCTATCTCGAAAATGGTGCCTGTATAGTAAGACATTCCTCTGACCAGTGTAGGGTCAAAGACAATCTCAAAATCTGAGGATTTTGTGGCTTTCACACTTTCTATAATTTCGTCCATCCACTGTTTGACATCCTCGCTCATATAATTGCCCAACTGTTCAGCAAGATAGGCAATAGGATTTTCCTGCTTTTCAATCTCTGCAAACAGTTGCATATATTTTTCAACAGACTCCGGTGCAAAACCATATTGTATCAGTTCTTCCTTTACACCGTCCGGTCCGATTTTGTCCATCTTGTCAAGAATAATAAAGACACTGTCATAGCTTTCTTCCGGAAAACCGCTGTAGGCAGCCATCGCCTTTAATATTCTTCTCTCATTAATTCTAATCTGGAAATTCTTAAATCCCAGTTTCCCCAGTGTGGTAGTTGTGGCAAGAATCAGTTCGATTTCTGCCAGATTGCTTGGATCTCCCAAGATATCAATATCACACTGCATAAACTGGCGGTATCTTCCTCTCTGAGGTCTGTCCGCTCTCCACACATTTCCCATCTGAAGCGCCTTAAAAGGAGACGGCAGACTGTTGGCATTTTTTGAATAATACCGGACCAGAGGAACCGTCAGATCATACCGTAAACCGTTATCTACCACATCCATCTCTTCCTGCGCCTCTTCAAGATTCAATTTTTCTCCTCTTTTTAAAATCTTAAAGATTAATTTTTCATTTTCTCCTCCCTGTTTATTGGTCAGGTTGGAAATATTTTCCACGCAAGGGGTCTCAATCTGGGTAAACCCAAAGGCATGATAAGTTTCCTTAATTATATTTTGTACATAATTTCTGATTTTCATCTCCTCCGGAAGAATATCTTTCATTCCGGTTACCGGTTTTTTATTCAAAGCCATCTTTTTGCTCCTTTTTTGGTTTCTAATTTACATATTCTACTATTAAATAAAAAATAAAACAAGACTTTGACTGGAAAGATTGTTCTCTTTATTACTTAAAATACCTGTTTTCTTTCAATCATCTCATCAATTCTGTCAATATACTGATCCACATTTTTTAACGTATCAATCCGTCTGGCACTTTTTCTGTCTTCCGACAACAGTTTTGTCACGGCTCCGGCTCCCAGAGCCCAAACATCCTGATAATCGCCCATCATCAGAATATTATAAAGTCCTTCCCTGCCGGGCTTTGCATATCCTACATTTTCCTGATTGCCTGCCATGTTTTTCTGCCTGTACAGATAATATGGTTTCATTCCCATCTGATAAGCATATTCTTTTGTAATATCCATTAACCCGGTGCTGTTTTCCATGGATAACCCGGAATACTTCTGCATATTCATGCTAAGTTGTGAAGCTCTCTTAATGGCAAGGGAATGAACGGTTATTCCCTCCGGATTCAGTTTCATGGCTTCTTCCATAGAATGCCGGACCATCTGAGGGGTCTCCTGTGGAAGTCCCACAATAAAATCCATATTGATATTGTCCATACCACTACTTCTCGCCAGTGCAAAGGCTTCTTTTACCTGCTCTACCGTATGTTTTCTCCCTATCAGATCAAGGGTTTTCTGATTCATTGTCTGAGGATTAATGGAAATGCGGGATACTCCTTCTTTCTTTAAAACGGTCAGTTTTTCTTCGGTAATACTGTCCGGTCTTCCCGCCTCCACCGTAAACTCTTTGACCGTTTCAAAATTAAAATTCTCCTTCAGCGCACAAATCAGCCGTTCCAACTGCTCCGGCTCCAATGTGGTAGGTGTTCCACCACCAATATATACGGAATTTAATTCCTTATTTTTTAATTTATCTCCCACAAACCTGATTTCTCTGATGAGTGCATCAATATAACTGTCTACTTTATCCTGATACCTTATCAGCGGAAAAGATGTAAAAGAACAGTACAGACATGTAGTCGGACAAAAAGGAATGCCCACATAAAGGCTGTATCCCTCTTTATAATTGACCTGTGAGAGAACCTTTCTCTCCATTTCAGACACATCCATGGCCAGATTCAGTTTATCGTCAGAAATAAAATAGGTATCTTTCATCTGCTTTCTGATTTCTTTCTCTGACATGCCTGCCTCTCTCATCATTCCCGGTATCTTTGCAGGCCGTATTCCTGTCAGATTTCCCCATGGAAGTTCATGCCCCGTGTCTTTTACAAACAGGCAGTATAAAAGCTTTTTAAGGGCATTTTTTACCGTTCTCCTTTCCGCATCCCATAGATTGGTTATGTGTGTCTGCCCCCTAAAAAGCTCTCCTTTTTTATCACTTAGTACGGCATGAATTTCCTGTTGTGAAAACACAACTTTTAACACTCTGTCAGCCTGCTGTGCTTCTGAATTGATTTGAAAGGGCTGTCCCGGATAAAAAGCCTGTACTAAGGACTGAATATCATATTCAAATTGTCTCGGTTCTATCTGAATATTTATCATTAGTAATATACCTTTTCACTGTCGATGGTAGTCATATCCATATGTCCCGGATACACTTCCGTCTCTCCCGGAAGTGTCAGTAATTTTTCCTTAATGGAACGGATAATGGCTGCCTCACTGCCTCCCGGAAAATCCGTTCTCCCACGGCTGGCATGAAACAGCGTGTCGCCGCTGAATAAAACTTCATTTTCAGCCAGATAATAACATCCGCTTCCCTTTGTGTGTCCCGGAGTCAGAATAAATTTCATGGAAATGTCCGCCACGGTCAGAGCCTCTCCATCTCTTAAAAACCTGTCTGCACAGACTGTTACCGGCTCTCCAAACATCACGGACAGATTTGCCCTTTGATTTACTAAAAGCATATCTTCCGCCTCAGAGGCGATAACAGGTATATTATATCTTTTCTTTAACGCATCTACCGCTGCTATGTGGTCGTAATGCCCATGGGTGAGAAGAATTGCCTTTGGTGTCATTTCCATATCGCTCACATTGGTGCTTATCTTTAACGCATCTCCACCCGGATCCACGATAAATCCTTCTTTTGTATCTGTATTCATACACAAATAGCAGTTTGTATAACACTCACTGACTAACACACTTCGAATTTTAATTTCTGCCATCTTGTTTCCCTTCGCTTTATTTTATAAATTTAAATCATTAATTTTTACCATACCGCAGATTTTAACTGCTTGT
This sequence comes from uncultured Eubacterium sp., assembly GCA_904420085.1. Classification (GTDB taxonomy): domain Bacteria; phylum Bacillota; class Clostridia; order Lachnospirales; family Lachnospiraceae; genus Eubacterium_G. The sequence continues at coordinate 128,084 of CAJFUA010000065.1, forward strand.
TCTTTCAATGTCGATAATGCTGTCTATGGTTCGGATTTTTGCAATCAGGCTGTTTAATTCTTCCGTACCCTGAGTGGCAAACGTCATGGAAATGGTGGCAATATCCGATTTACTGGTCCGGCTGTTAATACTGTTTACATCAATATTTCTCTCCGTAAATATTTTTGACAAATCTGTCAGAATGCCGATTCGGTTATTGGCATAAATCACAATCTCCGTCATATATTTGCCGTCCTGTGCGCCTTCATCAGCCGCCCAGCTTGCCTCAATCAGTCTGCCTCTCTCGATATCCGGCAGGTTCATGATATTTACACAGTCCGTCCGGTGAATGGATACGCCCCTGCCTCTGGTGACAAATCCTACGATTTCATCTCCCGGCACCGGACTACAGCATTTGGAAAATCGGACTGCCACATCATCCATGCCTTCCACAATAATTCCGCTTTTGGAGTCGCTTCTTCTGTGTTCGCTGTTCTTTGCATTATTGGTCTCCCGGATAATGTCCTCGTCCGTAACTTCTGCCACATGGTCCTTCTCATATTCAGACACCAGTTTGTTGACAATCTGTCCTTCTTTTAATCCGCCATGTCCGATGGACGCAACCAGAGAATCCCAGTCTTTATAACTGTATTTTAACCGGACTTTTTCCATATACTGCGGTTTTAAGATATCAGACAGGACAATTCCTTTGGTCTTGCAGTATTTTTCAATCAGCTCTTTTCCCTTAACAATATTTTCTTCTTTATTCTGCTGTTTAAACCAGATATTAATCTTATTTTTCGCCTGAGTACTCTTTACGATTTTCAGCCAGTCCATACTTGGTCCGGTGGAATTGTTGGATGTGACAATCTCCACTCTGTCGCCGTTTTGAATCTTATAGTCAATGTTGACCATCTTTCCGTTGACTCTGGCGCCCACCATTTTATTTCCCACGGCACTGTGAATGCTGTATGCAAAATCAATAGGTGTGGAACCGCTTGGAAGATTCTTTACATCACCGTTTGGTGTGAAACAATAAACCCGTTCCGAGAACATATTTAAGTCATCCTTGAGCAGATTAATAAATTCATGATTGTCCGACATATCTCTCTGCCATTCCAGAATCTGTCTCAGCCAAGCAATTTTCTGCTCCTCGTTATCACCGTCTCCTGTAATGTTTTCCTTATATTTCCAGTGGGCGGCAATACCGTATTCCGCCGTCTTATGCATCTCAAAAGTACGAATCTGTATCTCAAAAGGCTGTCCGTTAGGACCAATCAAGGTGGTATGGAGAGACTGGTACATGTTCTGCTTTGGCATGGCAATATAGTCTTTGAAACGTCCCGGTACCGGTGTATATTTTTCATGAATGATTCCCAGCGCACCATAACATTCCATCACACTGTCCACAATAATACGAATGGCAAAAACATCATAAATCTGATCCAATGTTTTACCCTGCATGGTCATTTTCTTATAAATACTGAAATAATGCTTCACTCTTCCGTCAATCGTTGCCTTAATGCCTGCCTTTTCAATGTAGCCTGCCACTTCCGCAATCAGATTGCTCATAAACTCTTCCCGGTGTTCCAGTCTTTCATGAACGCCCGCCACCAGTTCATTATATTTATCCGGTTCCAGATATCTCAGGGCAAGGTCATCCAATTCAATCTTAATTTTGGAAATACCTAATCTGTCCGCAATCGGGGCATAAATATCCATGGTCTCCTTAGACTTTTCCTTCTGTTTTTCCGGCGTCATATACATCAGTGTACGCATATTGTGAAGCCGGTCTGCAAGTTTAATCAGAATCACCCGGATATCCTTCGCCATGGCAAGAAACATTTTGCGGAGATTTTCCGCCTGTTCTTCCACTTTATCCACATCATAGTCCAATTTGGTCAGTTTTGTGACGCCGTCTACCAGATCCGTCACTTCCTCGCCGAATTCTTCTATCATGATGGCTCTTGTAACGGAAGTATCTTCCATCACATCATGGAGAAGCCCTGCCATAATGGATTCTTTATCCAACTCTAAATCTGCTAAGATAATCGCCGTATGGAGAGGATGGATAATATACGGTTCCCCGGATTTTCTTTTCTGGTCGCCGTGGGAAGATTTTGCAAACCGGTATGCTTTTTCAATCATCTGCAAATCATCTGAAGACGGATGGTAATGTTTAATCTTCTCATTTAATCTTGCAAAAAGTTCTTCGGGTGTTGCCTGTTCTTCCTCCTTTGGAATGACACCATGATTTTCAATTTTGATATTTTTCTTATTTTCAATCATATTCCAACCCTCTCATACACTTTATTTTCCTTCGTAAGTCACCACTGCATCTACTCTGTAATCAGAAAGTCTTTCTCTCCCCTTTAATCCTGCCAGTTCTACCAGAAACAGATTATCTACAACCTCTCCGCCCAATCTTTCAATCAGTCGGATGGCTGCTTCAATGGTTCCCCCGGTAGCGATTAAATCATCTACCAGTACAACTTTCTGTCCCGGTTTGATGGAATCGGTGTGTATCTCTATTTCTGCCTTGCCATATTCCAAATCATAACTTTCACAGATGGTCTCGCAGGGAAGTTTTCCTTTTTTCCGAATCAGTACAAAGGACTTCCCAAGCAAGTAAGCAATGGGCATTCCAAAAATAAATCCTCTGGCCTCCAGGCCCACAATTACATCCACATCCAAGTCTCTGATTTTATCCGCCATGGAATCAATTGCCATTTTCAAGCCCTCCGGATTCTGGGTAACTGTGGTTATATCCCTGAAAATCACTCCCGGTTCCGGAAAATCCGGTATGTTTCTAATATATTTTTCTACTTCATGCATCCTTTGTTTCCTCCTAAATTTCCTAACAAAATCTGTCAATAATAATCTGTATCTGACTGTTTCCCTGATATTCGTTGATTTTCGGATAATATGTAGCCATAATCTCCATCCTGTTATTTTCTCCCTTTAATGCCTTATCAATTTCTTCCTGTCCGAATTTTTCTTTCAGAAAAGCCATAAATTCCATGGCTCTGCCAAAAATCATGGCAGTCATACGATAGTAACGGCTGTTCTCGATGGTAAGCCGCAGCACATTCCCGGTTTTTCCCAATATCTGAATCTTATGTATTTTTAAATTCTTCTCCGCAAAAACCGGTTTTTCGTTTCCCTTTCCATGAGGAGCAATCACCTTTAATTCCTCTATCAGATTCATTGTAACATATTCTAAAGGCAGTTGCATATCAATCCACACCTTTAAATATAAATCTTCTTTGGATAAATTACAATTTTCATTTAATTTTTTTCGCAATATTTCTACATTTTCCTTGGGTAGCGAGATACCTGCCGCCATTTTATGACCGCCATACTTTGTAAACAGTTCTTTTACTCCGGTCAGTGCTTCATACATATCATATTCTTCAATGGAACGACCGGAACCTTTCACGCCATCAATGGTATCCGTCAAAATAAAAACCGGCTTATAGTATTTTTCCCTGACTCTTCCGGCAATAATTCCCGCAACGCTCTCGTGACAGTCCTGCAAATAAATGACTAACACGGAATCCGTACATTCAGCGGCAATTTCTATAGCTTTCTTTGCTCCCTCTTCTGTCAGTTGTTTTCTCTCTTCATTGAACTCTTTCAGTTTTTCAGCCAAATCTTTTGCTTTTTCTTTATCTTCGCAAGCCAATAGTTCCATGGCTTTTCTTGCCGTATCCAGTCTTCCGCTGGCATTCAGGCATGGACCCAAAATAAATCCAAAATGGTAGGCATCCAACTTTTTTTTATCCAACTGACATGCCTCAATTAACGCATTGATTCCAATATGATGATTATATTTGAAAGCTTCTATCCCTGCTTTCACAACAATTCTGTTCTCTCCTCTTAAGTCTACCACATCACAGACAGTCGCCATTGCAGCATAGGGAAGGAACTCCCTGACAAAATTTTGCGATTGTTCCATGGATTCAGACAGGGCTGAAATCAACTGATATGCTACCATGGCGCCACACAATTCCTTAAAGGGATAAGGGCAGTCCGCCTGCTTATGATTAATCACCGCATCTGCCTGCGGCAGAACATATTTTTTTTCTCCGTCTTCTTCATTATATACTACCTGATGGTGATCGGTTACAATAACCGTCATTCCAAGAGATTTGGCGTATTCCACCTGAGAAATTGCGGCAATTCCGTTATCACAGGTCAGTATGGTATCCACACCATCCTCATATGCCTGTCTTATCAGCCGCTCATTAATGCCATAACCATCCTCAATCCGGTGGGGAACCACCACGTCTACCACTGCTCCCAGTTTCTTTAATGATTGGTGTAAAATAAATCCGGAACAGATTCCATCCACGTCATAATCGCAGATAATTCGTATTTTATTTTGTTGGCTGATTTTTATTTTTAAAATATGGACCCCTTTATCCATATCTTTCAACAGCCATGGGGAGTGTAAATTTTCTATGCCGCCCCGTAAATATTCTTCGATATCTTCATCGCTGATGATATCCCTGTTTCTGATTAACCGCGCAGTAATGGGGCTGATATGAAATTTTTCTGATATTCTCTTAAAATCTGCCTTTTTCGTCTGCAGGTACCATTTTTCTTTCATGTGCGCTCCAATAATCACTAAGACTTCTTATCCTCAAACATAACAGACGGTATCACCCGGGTAAGGCGATACCGTCTTTCTTCATTCCAAATTATTTATCGTATTTCCTACCCTTCATCATGTACCACAATGAACCTGTTATGAATACTGATGAATAAGCACCGGCTACAATACCTACCATCAATGGTAATGTAAACTCTCTAATGGAAGAAACACCCATAACATAAATCATAAATACCATAACAAATGTTGTCAGTGATGTATAAATACTTCTTGTAAGCGTCTGTGTAATACTTGCGTCAATAACCCGAATCATTGTATCGTCGCGCTTCATGGATACCTTATTCTCTCTGATTCTGTCGAAAATAACAATCGTAGCGTTGATGGAATAACCTACGATGGTCAGAAGACAGGCAATAAAAGTAGTGCCCACGGTAACTCTGGATAATCCGTAAAATCCTACAACAACAAGTACGTCATGGATTAAGGCGATAACGGCTGCCAGTGCAAAATGTACATTCTTGAACCGGAACCAGATATAAATCAACATACAAATTGTAGCAAAGGCTGTAGCCAATACGGCATCCCTTCTCATTTCCGAACTGATTGTATCGGAAATCTCCGTATCACCGAAGTTCTGTTTATTATCTTTCGCCTGATACTTATCAATTAACATCTGCTTGAATTCTTCCAGTTGTTCTCCTTCAAGCTTCTTTGTCTTAATTGTGTATAATCCCTTTGTATTGGTATCTTTCTGTCCCTGAACATCTGTTGTTCCCAATATCTTTTCGATGTCAGGCTTAATATTGTCATTAAATTCATCAATGGTGTAATCTTTATCAAACTGTACCTGAATGGATGTACCACCCTTAAACTCAATGCTTAAATCAAACGGACCGTTACCTTTAACTGCATTGAAAGCGATAGAGCCAAGTCCGATTACAATCACAACAAGAGATACAGCAAAATAAACCACTCTTTTCTCAACAAACTTGATGGTCTTTCTGACTCTCTCTTTACCATAGAACGCCGGTTTTTGGAATCCCATATAATATAACATCCATACGAGACCTCTTGAAACCACAAGGGATGTAAATAACTGAATAAAAATACCAATAGCAAGCGTTGTTGCAAATCCCTGAACCGTACCGGAACCTCTCCACAAAAGAACTAATGCCGCAATTAACGTTGTAATATTTCCGTCCACAATGGCAGATGTGGCTTTCTGGAAACCAATTTTGATAGCGCTCTTTACTGTCTTTCCTGCTGCGATTTCTTCTCTGATACGGGCATAAATAATAACGTTTGCATCTACCGCCATACCAATATTTAAGATAATACCCGCAATACCCGGCAATGTCAGTGTTAAATCAAATCCGTTCAATGCCAGCAACATTAACTCGATATAGGAGAGTAATGCGAAACCTGCAGCAAGTCCCGGAATTCTGTACACAACTAGCAGGAATAATATGATAATCATAAATCCGATAATACCTGCCTGAATACTCTTTGACAAAGCATCATTTCCCAACTGGGCACTCTGTACGCTATGGCTTAATTCTTCCAGTTTTAAGTCAAGGGAACCAATCTTAATGTTAGAAGCCAACTGTTCTGCTTCTTCCAATGTAAAGTCTCCTGTAATCTCTGCCTGTCCGCCTGTAATGGCTCCATTGATGGTCGGATAGCTTAATACTGTGTCATCATAAATAATATAGGAAGTCTCTCCCACATTCTGGCTTGTCATGTCACCAAAGGCTGTTGTTCCTTCATCGTTAAACTGTAAAGTAACCACATTCTGAATCTTTCCCTGATCCGTCTTTGTAGCCTGTCCTTCTGAACCGGAAACTGTATCGCCGGTCAGCCATACTTTATAATAGCCGTCAAACTGACTGTTTGCCTGCTCCTTTAACTGAATATATTCTTTATTTTTCAGCTGTTTCTTTGTAGGGGTAACACCCTCTTCCTTTGTACAGAAATAGAGAGCACCCGGTTTTCCCAATTCTTCCAATACAGCGTCCGCATCATATGCACCCGGAATTTCAACGGTAACACGGTCGTCTCCCACTTTATATGCTGTGGCTTCCGTACTGAAGTTTGCATGAATTCTTTTCTCCAGCTTTCCTCTTGTGGCTTCCAGCGAATCAGAATCCAGATTATCTCTGTCTTCGTCCGCCACCTGATATGTGATACTTACACCACCCTTTAAATCAAGACCCTGGGTAATGTATTCTGCCTTTCCGTAATCCGCTACACCAAACAGGACAACCCATCCTGCAAAAGCAAGTACGGCAAGAGAAATTATAAATCCTATAATTCCCTTTGTTTTGTTCATTTTCATCTTCATCTTTTACCTCTTTCTTATTGGTCAGCATCCGCCAACGCTGCCTTTATCATTATTGAGCATTCCACTCTTTTTTTCTGCATCTCACATCCTATATCATAGGCATCATGAATGGTGCCGTGAAAATGATAGGAATTGGCTGCACAACCGCCGCTGCAGTAAAATTTTGCAAAGCAGTTTTTACATTTTTCTTTCGAATATACATTGCAGCTGCCAAATGTTTCTACCAGATCATTTCTCACAATCCCCTCGTCCACATTTCCCATCAGGAAATCTTCATCTCCCACAAACTGATGGCACGGATAAAAATCTCCCCACGGGGTTACTGCCAGATATTCTGTTCCGGAACCACATCCCGACAATCTCTTGTAAACACATGGTCCCTGATTTAAATCAATCATAAAATGGAAAAAGTTAAATCCGTTTCCTTCTTTTTCTCGCTTTATATATTCCAAAGCCAGCTTATCGTATTCTTCCATAATCTTTGGCAGATCCTGCCGGCGGATGGAATAGGGATCTTCCTCCGGCCCTACAACCGGCTCTATGGACATCTGTTTAAATCCTAAATCAGCAAAATGTTTTACGTCTTCCGAGAAATCCAGATTTTCTCTTGTAAATGTTCCTCTTACATAATAATTGGTCTGCTGTCTGCTGTCTGCCAGTTTTTGAAATTTTGGAACAATCAGATCATAACTTCCCTGACCTGTTCTGAAAGGTCGCATGTTGTCATTCACTTCCTTTCGTCCGTCCAGACTTAAAACAACATTTGACATTTCTTTGTTCAGATATTCCATAATTTCATCATTTAACAGCACACCGTTGGTTGTTAAGGTGAAGCGGAATTTCTTATTGTTGGGCTCCTCAAGCGAGCGCCCGTATTCCACCAGTTGTTTGACAACATCCCAGTTCATCAGCGGCTCACCGCCAAAGAAATCCACCTCCAGATTTACTCTGTTGCCGGAATTTGCCACAAGAAAATCCAACGCTTTCTTTCCCACTTCAAAACTCATCAGCGCTCTTCTTCCATGATATTCTCCCTCTTCGGCAAAACAGTATTTGCACGCAAGGTTACAATCATGGGCTATATGAAGGCACAGTGCCTTTACTACAGTCTGACGATTTTCTTTAAACTCTTCAACAAATGGCTGATATATATCTTCTGTAAACAGTTGTCCATCTTCCTTTAACTTGTTTACTTCCTCTATCACTTCTTTGATTTCATCCGCTGTATATCGGGGACTCAATTTCTCAATGATAGAATCGGTATCAAATTCCTCAAACAACGCAATAACATCATATGTAATGGAATCTACCACATGGACTGCTCCGCTGTTGACATCCAAAACGATGTTATAGCCATTGCTCTGGTACTGATGAATCACTGTACTACATCCTCCCTTTTTAACGCACTATAACAGAGTCGAAAACCGGCTCTGTTATATGTATAATACGTGTTGATATTTACTTATTTATTTTCACAAGTCTGATTTCCTACGGTGCATGATGTTTTACATGCAGACTGGCATGATGTCTGGCACTCTCCGCATCCGCCTTTCTTCATGGTATCCTTCAGTGTTTTCTGATTTAATGTCTTAATATGTTTCATGGTATTCCTCCAAATATTATTTGCGCTTTATTCAATAATACGCATAATTCTTACGCTATTATAACACAATACACCATTTTTTCAAACGTTTTTTTAGCTAATCATACCTCCGATGGTTCCCGCTGCAACAGACACTATAAAACCGCTGATAATCCCTACCGTTCCGGTATCTATACCGCCTTTTACGATGAAGGCAATAATGGCAATGATTGCAAAATAAACAATGCCGGATATGGCTCCCCACACAAATTTTCTTTTGTTCATTACTTTTCCTATAATGTATCCCCCAATAAATGTGGATATTCCATAAATGACAAGGATTAGAACTTTCGTGACAGCCATTCCCGGTGTCATTCTTAAAACAATAAATGAAACACACGCCAATAAAACTGCACTGATAATCATCTGAATCAGTATTTCCTTTAAAAATGTGACAATCATTCGATTCATTTGCTACCTCTCTCTTTTATTTCTTTTAATAATTTATATTTTTCATGCGTATATTTTATTACGACTTCTTGACTTTAATAGTATGTTTTTGTACAATCTCAATTATCAGGTTTATTTCACGACCTGAAATATTTATTTTTAAAGGAGAACTTTATGGGACCCAGTGACATAGCTTTGCTATGCATATTAATTATTTTATTATTCTTCTCGGCTTTTTTTTCATCAGCCGAAACAGCTCTCACCACATTGAACAAGGTTCGCCTCCGAATGCTTGTAGATGAGGGAAACAAGAGCGCTGTTCTCTTAGACCACATATTAAGAAATCCAAGAAAGATGCTGAATACCGTATTGGTGGGCAACAATATTGTAAACATTGTGGCATCCTCGATTGCTACCATATTTACGCAGAATGTTTTTGAAGTTCCATGGTTCGTAAGCGTCGGCGTCGGTTTCTTTACGGTTGTTCTCATTATCTTCGGTGAAACCGTTCCTAAAACAATCGCATCTCTTCATGCTGATTCCATCGCACTGGTTTACGCAAGACCAATTAAATTTTTTATAATTTTGCTTACACCGATTATTTTTCTGTTAAATGCATTTTCCAGTATTTTACTGAAAATATTCCGGGTAAACGTAAATCTGAATTCAGGTTCCATTACAGAAGACGAATTGAGAACCATTGTAGGTGTCAGTCAGGAAGAAGGTATTATTGAGGAAGACGAACTGGACATGATTAATAACGTATTTGACTTTGGCGATACCTGTGCGAAAGATATTATGATTCCAAAGGTTGATATGACCATGATCCCTGTGGATATCAGTTATAACCAGTTGTTGGATGTGATTAAAGAAGATAAATTTACACGTATGCCTGTTTATAAAGATGATACCGGTAATGTTATCGGTATTCTCAATATCAAAGATATGCTGTTAAACGGTGTGAACCGAAATAACTTTGACATAAACAAAATCATGCGTGAACCATATTTTACCCATGAAAAAGAAGAGCTAAATGATCTCTTATTGGAAATGAGAAACAAAGAACCGGGAATGTGTATCGTTCTTGACGAATACGGGCAGGCGGAAGGTCTGATTACTCTGGAAGATATTGTGGAGGAAATTATCGGAGATATTCACGATGAATTTGACGAAGCCGAGGAACTGGTAGTTCGACAGGTTGGCGAGAATGAATACATTGTAGAAGGTTCCATCAATTTAGATGATTTTAACGACCAGTTGGACACAAATATTGATTCGGAAGATTATGAGTCTCTTGGCGGACTGATTATTGAACACCTTGACAGGCTGCCGAATAAAGGCGACTCTGTTGAAATTGATAACTGCAAACTTACGGTTATTAAAATGGACGATAAACGAATCGAACTAGTAAAGGTGGTCGTCACGCCACAGGAGAATGAAACTCCTGAAATCGAAGAAAATAATAATGAAAATGAATAAATCATAATAGCAAAAAGGACTCGCTTTAAGATTATCTCAAGTGAGTCCTTTTTATGTGAAACTTTTACTTTTGCAACACCCTCCGGATTCTTTTTATAGTTTTTCCCACAATTTGCCCTGCTGTTCCTCACAGTACTCACAACTGTACAATCCGTTTTTTCTGTCCGTGAGAACAAAAACGTGGTCCAGTTCCTGCTCAATGGATGTGATGCACCGCGGATTCTTGCAGTGAAGTACGTTGGTAATTTTTTCAGGAAGACGAAGTTCTCTCTTTTCTACCAGAACGCCGTCTTTTATAATATCTACGGTGATATTGTGATCAATAAATCCCAAAATATCAAAATCTACAATATCCAGCGGGCCTTCAACTTTGATAATGTCTTTCCGTCCCATCTTACCGCTTCTGGCATTTTTGATAATTGCAACCTGACAGTCCAAATCGTCTAAATTCAAATAATGATAAATGGCCATGGAACGACCTGCCTGAATATGGTCTAAAACAAATCCATTATATATTGAGTCGATATTTAGCATACTTCCACCTCCAGCAATGTTAAAATTAATGCCATCCGTACATACACACCATACTGCGCCTGTTTAAAATAAACTGCTCTTGGGTCTTTATCTACCTCTACGGATATTTCATTGACTCTCGGCAGAGGATGGAGTACCAGCATATCGTCTTTCGCCAGTTTCATTTTCTTTTTATCCAGAATAAAACTGTCCTTTAGGCGGATATAATCCTCTTCATTAAAGAAACGTTCTCTCTGCACTCGGGTCATATACAGCAAATCCAGACTTCCTATGACATCTTCCAGTTTTGTCACTTCCTTATATTCCGCTCCTGCCGCTTCAATATTTTCTAAAATGTATTTCGGTACTTTTAATTCCGTTGGTGAAATCAAAATAAATTTGACATTTTCATACCGTAACAGTGCACTGATTAAGGAATGAACCGTTCTGCCGAACTTTAAATCCCCGCAAAGTCCGATGGTTATGTTGTCAAGCCTTCCTTTCAGAGACTGAATGGTTAATAAATCCGTCAATGTCTGCGTAGGATGCTGATGACCGCCGTCTCCTGCATTGATCACCGGAATAGAAGAATTATTTGCCGCAACCAGAGCCGCTCCCTCCTTTGGATGTCTCATGGCTACAATGTCTGCATAACAGGATATAATCTGAATGGTATCTGCCACGCTCTCTCCCTTTGATGCGGAACTGGACGTTGCTTCCGAGAAACCAAGAACGTTACCACCCAGATTTAACATTGCCGCCTCGAAACTCAATCTTGTCCGGGTACTTGGTTCATAAAATAATGTTGCCAGTTTTTTCCCTTTACATGCCTCACTGTATTTCTTTGGATTTTTTTCTATATCATTGGCAAGTTTTAACAGCCTGTCCAATTCTTCTACGGAAAAGTCCAAAGGACTTATCAAATGTCTCATTTCACCCTCCAAACTATTTATTTTTTGCTAATAAAATGATACATTATAGACAGCAAATATTCAAGATAAAGTACCGGGATTTTTGCATTTTTCAATGGATTTTTTATTGAGGAGGAAATAAATGATGACAGATATTTATGAAAATCTTACTTTATGTATCAATGAAATACGAAAAAAAACAGATATGATTCCGGAGACTGCCATTGTGCTGGGTTCGGGGTTGAATCAATACAGTACTTATATTCAAAATGCGTGTATCATAAATTATGGTGAATTAAGTAATTTTCCGGTCAGCACCAATAAAATGCATCATGGTCGTTTTATTTTCGGATATGTTGATAAAAAACCTGTTGTGGCAATGGACGGACGGATTCACTATTATGAAGGGTACTCCATAGAGCAGGTAGTGATGCCTATCCGGCTTATGAAAATGCTGGGCGCCGAAACGCTCATCCTTTCCAACGCAGCGGGAGGAATTAACGAAACTTTTCAGGTCGGTGATTTTATGATTATCACAGATCAGATTTCTTCTCTGGTTCCTTCTCCCCTGATTGGTCCGAATATGGACGCCTTGGGGTGCCGTTTTCCTGATATGAGCCATATTTATGACTCGCAACTGATATGGGCAATAAAAAATTGTGCCGAAAACCTTGGTATTGATATGAAAGAAGGCATCTATCTGCAAACCAGCGGACCTAACTATGAATCTCCTGCGGAAATCAGATTCTACCGGTCCATCGGCGCAGATGCCGTAGGAATGAGTACCGCCTGTGAGGCTGTGGCCGCTGTTCACTGCGGTTTTAAAGTCTGCGGCATCAGTTGCATTACCAACAAGGCGGCCGGAATCTCCAACACACCTCTTTCTGATGAGGAAGTAGCCGTCGTGGCAGGAAAATCATCCGAAAATTTTTGTCGGCTGATGGATTCTGTCATCAGACAAATATAAAGAACCAAGAGTTCATTCACTAACTTTCTCACAAGGCGCAGGTGCGTAAAAACAAATCATAAAAAGCAGTTCGCGGAAATATCCGTAAACTGCTTTTTATTGTATATGAGTAAGGCTGTAAGCCGGGTTATGTCGTGGACGGTCATCTATCTAGACCAGATGTTGCCACCTGGTTCAAGCAACCTACCCGAAAACTGGCGGGCAACCAATATTTTCTGCTCGGTCTTGCTTCGGATGGGGTTTACACGGACCTTTCATGTTACCATAAAAGCGGTAGTCTCTTACACTACCATTTCACCCTTACCATAAAATGGCGGTTTTATTTCTGTTGCACTTTCCTGGGAGTCGCCTCCACCGGCCGTTAGCCGGCATCCTGCCCTGTGAAGCCCGGACTTTCCTCTCCTGCATCCTTTCGGTAACAGCAGCAGCGACCGTCTGCCCTACTCACAATATCATAACCTAACATATCTGACCTGTTTTTTCAAGAGTTATACCGGAAATACACTGCCTCCCACAAACTCACTTAGGATGGAATTACTTGGTATATTTTCTTTTGGAAGCGCCAGTATATAATCCAAAAACTTTAACAGTCTGTTGGCTTCAAAATACTCATCTGTTCCCTCCGTCACACTGAACAGCGCCGGCTCCGCAAACAGTTTCAACACAGATAATTCATAGACCATCGCCGAATTAAACACTGCGTCTGCACTGTCCTGAAATGGGAAAATATATTTTTTCTCCCCACGGCGGACTCTTTTCCACATCTCTATGGTATGCTCCGCTGATGCGCCTCTTGTGCGGATATCACGCACGATTCTCCGCAACAGTCTGATATCGGATGTGGCGATTCTGTTATGCTCATCCACATTCAATGTGGTTAAGGCACTGACATAAATCCGATATTTGTTATCTTCAGGAAGACTGTAGGATAACTGGTCATTTAAGCAGTGAATCCCCTCAATCACCAAAATATCCTCGTCATTCAGTTTTACATAATTGCCATGAAATTCTCTTTTTCCCAAAACAAAATTAAATTCAGGAATCTCTACTTCTTTTCCTTCCAACAACTCTGTCATCTGTCTGTTAAACAGTTCCACATCTACAGCTTCCAGCACCTCATAATCCAGTTTTCCTTCTTCATCAATCGGCGTATCCTCACGATTGACAAAATAATTATCCGTGGAAATCGGATGAGGCTTCATTCCCTGCGCCATCAGTTGAATGGATAATCGATGGGCAAAAGACGTTTTTCCGGAGGATGAAGGTCCTGCGATCATAATGATTTTCACATTTCCTCTGGATACAATATCACTGGCAATATCTGCGATCTTTTTTTCCTGAAGCGCCTCCTGCACCATAATAATATTATGGATGGTTCCTTCCGTAATCTTGTCATTGACCTGCCCGATGGTGGCCACCCCCAGCATCTCTGCCCATCTGGCAGATTCTTTTAAAGCATTGGATACTTTATTCTGTGGTATAAAATCCGGGACTGTTTTTGGAGCTTCTTTTACCGGCATCTGTAACACAAATCCTTCATCATAAGGGATTAATTCATAATATTTCAAAACCCCTGTGGAATATGCCATATATCCGTAAAAATAATCCTCGAATCCTTCCATTCTGTAAATTTTAACTGAGGATGATCTTCTGTATTTCAGCAAATTGACTTTGTCTGTCATGCCATAATTTTTAAATTTTGTCATGGCTTTTGTTTTCGAAAATGTCTCTTTCGTAATCAATATATCTCTTTTTACCAGACTGTCCATTTCCTGTTTTAAACGTTTGAGAAAGTCATGGTCTGCTTTCATATTTCCACTGATTTTACAGTAATATCCGTTACTTACTGAATACAGTATGGATATTTCATCAAAATTTGCCCTGTCGGCTATTTTGTAAAAGGCTTTTAGCATCACAAACACAACACTTCTTCGGTAACATTCATTCCCCACATGATTTGCCGTGGTAAGAAACCGTATTTTACTGTTTTCTGTCAAAACCTTGGACAATTCACATAATTTATCATTACATACCGCTAAAATAATATCATTTTCATAATATTTCTGAAAATCTTTTGCGATTTCATAAATCATCGTTCCGTCTTCATATTCATAAACCACATTGGAAATTTCCACGTTAATCATAATATGCCCTTCCTTTCTCATTCATTTTCAAGATTTCTTCGATCTGTGATATATTTTTATTTCCATCCTTTTTCATTCTATTCAGAATTTCCAAAAACTTCTCATTTTCTTTTTCAAGATATTCTTTTAATGTCTCGTTGCGATTCTTTAACAGACATCTCCCATACTTCAATTCTACGTCCGTATATTCTCTTTCTTCACCCGGAACTGCCTTTAAAATCGTATAATACTTTCCGGCATCTTTTACCATCTCTTCCTGAATGATTTTCCAATGGTTTTCCGTCAGATATTTTCTTACAATGTCTATCCGCTTGTGGGGAGAAAGAACCAGTTCTTTGATACCTTTAATATTTTTTCCTCTGAATAAAATGTCTGCAATCAAATCCCCGCCCATGCCGGCAATAATTACCGTCTCTGCCATATGGTCTTTCAGTTTTTCCATTCCATCTGATAAAACCGTGGTAATCTTTTCACTGAATCCTTCCAGACAAATGTTTTTATCTGCCATTTTTAAAGGACCTTCATTGATATCCATGGCATAGACATGACCACTGATATGATTTTTCACAAGATAAATAGGCACATACCCATGGTCTGTGCCTATATCCGCTGCATTATTGCCTTTCGTTACCATATCTGCCACAGCTTTTAATCTCTTTGATAACATAAATCTTTCTATCCTAACGTAATGTGTATTTTCTGTAAGCTTTTCTGCTCTTGAACAATATTTTGAAGTTCTGAAATATCCGTGACATTTGCAGCCTTTTTCTCCAGACTTTCTTTTTTGATTTTTATGACTGCGTCATTAATGGCTTTCTCCTGTTCCTCCAATCCCAGTTTTGTCCTGATGGGAGATACAAAAAGTTCTGCCACTTTCTTATGTTCTTCTTCATCTTCAAAATAATCCATAATCTGCGCCGGATTTGCCTCTCCTGTTTGTTCCATCTGTTCCCAAAACAATAAGGCCACCTGTCTGTAAAAATCATCCACAAAATCTTCCGGAGAAAGCACTTCTGCCACTTTCTTAAACCATTTATTTTTATCTAACAGATATGCCAGAAGGATTCTCTGCGCATTCACAGACGTATCTTCCTTTTTTGCATTTTTCATAACCCGTGGCGTATCTTTTATTTTTTCTTCCCTGCCCACATAAGTCAGCCCTGTTTTTTTCACTAACTTTATCAGTCCCTCTTTTGGGATCTGGAAAGTTCTGCAGACAGATTCCAGATAGTTGTCTCTCTCTATTTCATCTTTGAAATCCAACAGCATCTCCGCCACTTTTTTATGAAACGCCGTCTTTTCCTGTGGATCGTTTAAATTGTATTTCTTCTGCTCCACATCTACCTGAAAAATAAAATAGTTGACGGCATTTTGAATTCTGTCCTCATATGCCTCCCTGCCCAATGCCTTAATAAACTCATCCGGATCTTTATATGGGCGCATGTTTAATACTTTTACTGCCAGCCCCGCATCTTTTAAGTAGGGAATCGCCCGAAGCGCCGCCTTGATTCCTGCCTCGTCACTGTCGAAGGTTAAAACAACTTCTTTTGCGTATCGCTTAATCAGTGCGGCATGTCTGGAAGTAAATGCTGTGCCAAGCGCTGCCACGGCATTTTGAAATCCTGCCTGATGAAGACTGATTACATCCATATAGCCCTCGCATATCAGCAGATAATCCTTTCTGGAGGACCTTGCCGCATTGAGTCCATAGAGATTACGGCTTTTATCAAAAACTTTTGTCTCCGGGGAATTTAAGTATTTCGGTTTCGCATCTCCCATAACGCGCCCGCCAAAAGCAATGACCCGATTATTGGCATCCATAATAGGAAACATGACACGGTTCCAGAACTTATCCGAGACGCCATGTGCCTCATCAAAAGTAAATAATCCCGTCTCTTTCAATTCATTATCATGATACCCTTTCTTTCTCAAATACTGATAGAGATGGTTGCCGTATCGGTCGGCATAACCCAATCCGAATTTAACAATGGTCTCGTCAGAAAGCTGACGGTTTCGCAGATAATTGTACGCTGTACGTCCCCTGTCCGACTTTAATAGGTAGTGGAAAAATTTTGCCGCTTCCGTGTTTATCTCAATAATTTTTGTTTTTAAATCTTTCTCTTTTTTCGCTTCTTTGGAATATTCCATTTTGGGCAGCGCAATTCCCGCTCTGTCCGCCAGCACTTCCATTGCTTCAATGAAACTGTAATTTTCATATTTCATCAAAAAGGAAATGACGTTTCCCCCTTCTCCGCAACCGAAACAGTAATACATCTGCTTATGGGGAGACACGGAAAAAGAAGGTGATTTTTCATTGTGAAACGGGCAGAGTCCAAAATAGGAACTGCCTTTTTTTTGCAATTTCACATAATCACCAATCACATCAACGATGTCATTTTCAGTTCTTACCTGTTCGATAATATCTTCTGAATAAAACACTTTTTCCTCCACTGAAAGTCCTGTCTACATTTTCCAAAACTTAGGAATAAATATATTTTGAAATGTTGCCACAGAGTACTGGTCACTCATCCCGGCTATGTAATCACAAACTACCTGTTCCTCATTTTCACCACACTGCTCAATAAAATGTTTAAATTCATCCGGCAGTTGGCTGATATGTTCCAGATAA
>CAJFUA010000066.1 GCA_904420085.1 uncultured Eubacterium sp.
CATTTTTTCAAATGACAAGAAAGTACAGAAATATTTTACGGAAAAACTGGCTTTTGGCGGCGGCTGTATCAATGATACCGTTCTACATCTTGCAACTTCCCGCATGGGATTTGGCGGTGTGGGAAACAGCGGCATGGGTGCTTATCATGGTATTCAAAGTTTCCGGACATTTACTCATGAGAAAAGCATATTAAAAAAATATAACTGGATTGACATGCCGATGAGATACCAGCCATACAGCACATTTTATGACAAAGTGGTGAGAATGTTTTTACGATAAGGAATATAATCGGGAGTATAGAAAAAGTGGAAAAATCAAGTTTTACAAAGAAGGATACAAACATTATCAAGGGATGTGCAATCATATTTCTGATGATACACCATTGTTTCAGAACATCCGCACGATATGCAGGATATGATATAAATTTCGCTCCGTTGAATCAGCAGATGGTCACTTATCTGGCGGCTTTTCTTAAAATATGTGTGCCTATGTTTGTATTTCTGACGGCTTATGGAATGACCATTTCACTGAAGAACAGAAATCACACGTTGGATATCAACGGACGACAGATGGTAGATTATATCAAACACAGATTGTTTCATTTATACACAGGCTGGCTGTTTGTATTTATCCTGTGTGAAATATTTTGTATGGCATATTCAGGGCTGCCTCTGGAAGTGTACGGAAAAAGTGCAAAAGGGGTAATCTATTTCCTGATAGAAGGGCTTGGAATGGCGAATCTGTTTGGAACACCTTCCATTGTGGGAACTTGGTGGTATATGAGTCTGGCAATTTCACTGGTCATTGTAATTCCGATACTGGTAAAAGTATATAGTAAAATTGGTTTTGTGTATCTGCTACTGATTTTTTCCATATTATCCAGACAGTTGGGACTTACGGATTCCTCTCTTGTACATTGGACGCCGGTGGTGCTGCTGGGAATTTTGTGTGCAGATAAAAATATATTGGAAAAGATGAAAAATGCACAGTTAATAAAGAAAGGATATGTAGGAAACAAGATTTTGAAATTCTTTTTAGGAATTGTTGTTATTTTCGCACTGATGGTGTTCCGACAAAGCGGTGTTTCCTCCGTATTATTTGAAATAAAGGACGGATTCATTCCCTTCTTTATTATATATTTCTTATATGAATTTATCTGTTCCGTAAAATATTTGAATCATCTTTTGGGATTTATCGGAAAATATGCGATGAATATCTTCCTGATTCATACATTTATCAGGGCAACCTATTTCAGAGCGTTTATATACGGCTTCCAATATGCTCCGCTGATTGTGATTGTGTTGCTGGGAATCAGTCTGGCAGTTGCGGTAGTGGTGGAACAGTTAAAGAAAATATTCAGATATGAGAAGTTGTGTGACAGGATAAAAATGAAGTTGAACGCATAGTGGAAGAATAATATTTTTATATGTAAAGTTAGAAAATATAAGGGTGTAAAAAGAGAACAATGTAAAAGTTCTCTTTTTACACCCTTTAAAATGTTCCGTAGAAAAGGCATGCTAAGTGAGCAACTTACCTATGTTTATAGTTCCAGCAGTTGCTGAAATTCGTCAATAGCATATTTGTAATGCTCTACCTGTCCAAAACCGTATCGGGCATAAATAAAATCAATTCCGGCAGTTTCGGCAGCCTTGGCATCACCTACCGTGTCGCCAATATAGACGGCATTATGAATATTGTTTCGTTCCATGACCAGTTTAATGTTTTCTCCCTTTGGAACAGGATTGTCTCCCCAGTTTTGAACATCTGTAAAATAAGGATTCATTTTATGGGAAGTCAGAAACGTCTGAATATATCCTTTTTGTCCATTGCTGACAATAAATAATTTGTGCTTCTTTGAAAGTTTTTGTAAGGTATCTTTCACCATAGGAAACAAAATACCGCCGTGTTCGGTGAGATATTCATTTTCCACCAGACAACATCTTTCCAAAACTTCTGACTGTAATGCAGGGGAAAGACCGGGAAACAACTTGGCGGAGATTTCATTCATGGGAAGTCCCATAACACTGGTCAGGGCTTCTTTTGAAATTGTATGTCCCTTTAATTCCCCGAATTCCTGTATGGCAATATTCCATGATTTCTGTATATTTGCGGTAGCATCCCACAAGGTTCCGTCTAAGTCGAACAATAAAGCTTCGTAATTCATTTGATTTCCTCCGTCATCTCTTTATTTTTCAAATACCTGTTTTAAAATGTCATCTTCGTATAAAATTTCCTTGGCAAGTTCTCTGTATTTTGCCTCATGAAGATAGGTGTGACGGTGTGGTTTGATTTGAGGCGCCATATCAATGGCTTTTTCAAAATCTTGTCTGTTTAAATGCAACGTGCGGACATGATTCCAAAATCCTGTCTTTTCAAAAATTGCATTGACTCTTACATAACGGTGGTTATGCACGCGGCTCATAATATAGGTAGCCACACCCACCTGAATACCGTGCAATTGAGGCTGAGGGAGCATCTTGTCCAAAGCATGGGAAATTAAATGCTCGCTGCCACTGGTAGGGGTGCTTCCTCCGGCAATCTCATTGGCGATACCGCTCATTGCCAGTGAATCCACCAGTTCCCTCAGAAACAAATCATCATGAATGGTTTCAAAAGGAGTGCGCACAAAACTGTTGACCGCCTTTTTGGCAATCATCACGGCAAAATCGTTTAATTCAGAATAACCGTGCTGAGACTCAAATGCCCAGTCATAAAGGGAAGTGATTTTGGAAACCATGTCGCCAATACCGGAAAAGATAAATTTTTCCGGAGCGCTTTTCAAAATCTCCGTGTCAGCTACGATTCCGTATGCTATTTTTGCAGGAACCGAGGTACGCCTTCCGTTTACCAACAGGGAAGCACTGGCACTGGAAAAACCGTCACTGGAAGCAGAGGTAGGAATGCTGATATAAGGAAGTTTTCTTAAATAAGCAGCATATTTTGCGGTGTCAATGACTTTACCGCCGCCGATACCTACAATGACTTGTGCCTTTGAATCAATTTCAAAAGCCAGTTGAATAATATCTTCGATTTTTGTAGTATCTAATTCCATGTAATCTAAAACGGTAATATGTTCTTTTTTAAGAGAATCAAATATTTTATCACCGAACATGCTGATAAGTCCGTTTCCAAAGTAGATAACTGCATTTTTAAACCCGCTGGTTTCCAAATAGGCTCCCAAGTGATCTAATGTATTTTTTCCCACTTTAAGAATTGTGGGGATTGAAATATAACTTCCTGCCATAATAACCTCCATTTCTATATAAATGTAGTATGTCAATAATTATAGCAAATTATAACAGTGGTTTCCACCAACATACTCCGATGATGTATTTCACATTGCTTCAATTATGTATTTTCGTATTCTTAGATATTGTGCTTTTTGTTTTACACAAATAAGGTATTGGTACTTTCTTCATATGTTCATAATTATTTAACAAAACTTTTTAAAAGAAAGTGTTGACAAAGAAAAAGGGGAGTGTTACATTAATGCATAGAAAAGATATTAGCACTCAAAAGAAACGAGTGCTAACAACACAAAACCATAGAAAGGAGATGTCTATGGAATTAAGCGAGAGAAAAGAAAAAATTCTCGATGCGATTATCAGAAATTATCTGGAAAGCGGCGAGCCGGTAGGTTCCAGAACCATTTCCAAATATACAGATTTGAATCTGAGTTCAGCGACAATCAGAAATGAAATGTCAGATTTGGAAGAGATGGGATATATCGTTCAGCCCCATACATCAGCAGGGCGTATTCCTACAGACAAGGGATATCGCTTTTATGTGGACAACATGCTGAAAGAGAAACTTTCCGAATTAGATCAGCGGGAACAGAAGGTAAATGAAAAAGAAGACCTTTTAATTGAAAAAGTAGATAAAGTAGAGACACTGCTTCAGAATATGGCAAAAGTGTTGGCAGCAAATACAAACTATGCCACAATGGTATCCGCACCCCAGTCTAAGGGAAATAAAATTAAATTTATTCAACTGTCTATTTTGGAAGAACAGCAGTTGCTCTGCACCGTTGTTTCCGATAAGAATCATGTAGTAAATAAGATTGTAAAAGTCAGTCAGGAAGTCAGTCAGGAAATGGTTGTCCGGCTGAATGTGGCATTAAACACGGCACTAGCAGGACTTTCCTTAGAAGAAATTAACTTGGGAGTTATCTCAGCACTGACATCTCAGGCGGGAGAGTTTGAGGATTTGGTGAATGAAGTGCTAAAGGCCATCACCGAAGCTATATCTACGGAAGCCCAGATGAAGATTTATACATCCGGTGCTACAAATATTTTTAAGTATCCGGAGCTTAGTGATAAAGAGAGAGCCAGTCAGCTTCTGACCACATTGGAAGAAAAATCCCAGTTAACAGAGTTGATTAATGAAAGTGATGAGGAGACCGGTATTCAGGTTTATATTGGCAGTGAGAGTCCGGTTCAGTCCATGAAAGACTGCAGCGTGGTAACAGCGACCTATGAATTGGAAGACGGCTTTAAGGGAACCATAGGAATTATTGGTCCGAAAAGAATGGACTATGAGAAAGTGGTTGAAACCCTTCGTGTTGTAAAGGAACAGTTAAGCAATAATCTGGACGACAAAAATAATCAATAGATAAATGGAAAAGAAAGGAGAGTCCGATGACTGTGGAAAATAAAGATTTGGAGGAAAGCCTTGAAAATGAAGTAGAAGATTCTGAAAAAGCAGAGGAAACTACAGAAAAGGCAGAACATCCGACAGATGCATCCGATGAGAAAGAATCAGAAGATGAAAAAGAAATGTCGGAGGAAGAACCGGAATCAGAAGAAAAAGATGCTTCCAATGACGACATGGAGAAATCCGGGAAGAAGAAAAAAAAGGGATTTAAGAAAAAAGATAAGAAAGATGAGCAGATAGAAGAACTGAATGATAAATATCAGCGGCTGTTTGCAGAATTTCAGAATTTCAGAAGCAGAAGTGACAAAGAGAAGGCGTCCATGTTTGAAATGGGAGCAAGATCCATCGTAGAAAAAATCTTACCGGTGGTAGACAATATTGAGAGAGGCGTGGCTACGCTCAGGGAGGAAGATTTGGATTCCCCTGTAGGACAGGGAATGAATCTTATCTATAAGCAGTTACTGCAGACTTTGGAAGATATCGGTGTTGAGGCAATTGAAGCAGCAGGAAAGGAATTTGACCCGGAACTGCACAATGCCGTTATGCATGAGGACAATGAAGAATTAGGAGAAAACATTGTTTCCGAGGAACTGCAGAAAGGCTATAAATATAAAGATACTGTGGTAAGGCACAGTATGGTAAAGGTGGCAAATTAGCGCCAAACAAAAAGAAACCAAACAATATTAGTTATAAATTTCTAGGAGGAAAAGAAAATGGGAAAAATTATTGGAATTGATTTAGGAACAACAAACTCATGTGTGGCTGTTATGGAAGGTGGAGAACCGACAGTTATCACAAACTCAGACGGTGCAAGAACCACACCATCTGTTGTGGCATTTAAGAAAGACGGAGAGAGATTAGTAGGTGAGCAGGCAAAGCGTCAGGCAGTAACAAATGCAGACGGAACCATTTCATCTATCAAAAGACATATGGGAACAGAT
Organism: uncultured Eubacterium sp.; assembly: GCA_904420085.1. Lineage (GTDB taxonomy): Bacteria > Bacillota > Clostridia > Lachnospirales > Lachnospiraceae > Eubacterium_G. Next base: position 5,596 of record CAJFUA010000066.1, read on the forward strand.
TATAAGGCACAGCTTGCCGGAAAAGAATACACACCGCAGGCGATTTCAGCAATGATTCTTCAGAAATTAAAAGCGGATGCAGAAAGTTATCTTGGCGAGAGTGTGACAGAAGCAGTCATCACGGTTCCGGCCTACTTTAATGATGCCCAGAGACAGGCTACAAAGGATGCAGGTAAGATTGCAGGTCTGGATGTTAAGAGAATTATTAACGAGCCTACAGCGGCAGCGCTTGCTTACGGTTTGGACAATGAAGGCGAGCAGAAGATTATGGTATACGATTTAGGTGGTGGTACATTTGATGTATCCATTATCGAAATCGGAGACGGCGTTATCGAAGTTCTGGCAACAAACGGTGACAACAAACTGGGTGGTGACGACTTTGATAAGAAAGTAATGGATTATATGGTAGCAGACTTTAAGTCAAAGACCGGTATCGACCTTTCTAATGACAAGATGGCAATGGAAAGAATTAAAGCAGAAGCAGAAGATGCAAAGAAGAAACTTTCTTCTGCTACACAGGTTGAGATTAATATTCCATTTATTACAGCAAATGAACAGGGACCACAGCATCTCAACATGACATTGACAAAGGCAAAATTTGATGAACTGACGAGGGATTTGGTAGAGAGAACAGCAATTCCTGTACAGAATGCGTTAAAAGATGCAGGCGTTTCCGCATCAGAACTCAGTAAGGTATTGCTGGTAGGTGGTTCTACAAGAATTCCTGCCGTACAGGATAAGGTAAAACAGCTGACAGGTCATGAACCTTCTAAGAAGATGAATCCGGATGAATGTGTTGCCCTTGGTGCTTCTATTCAGGGTGGTAAATTAGCAGGTGATGCCGGCGCAGGCGATATTCTTCTTCTGGATGTAACTCCGCTTTCCCTTTCCATTGAGACAATGGGTGGCGTGGCTACAAGACTGATTGAGAGAAATACAACCATTCCTACAAAGAAGAGTCAGATTTTCTCAACAGCAGCAGATAACCAGACAGCGGTTGACATTAACGTCGTACAGGGTGAAAGACAGTTTGCAAGAGATAATAAATCTCTGGGACAGTTCAGACTGGATGGAATCCCACCTGCAAGAAGAGGTGTGCCACAGATTGAGGTTACATTTGATATTGATGCAAACGGTATCGTAAATGTTTCTGCAAAAGATTTGGGAACAGGTAAGGAACAGCACATTACCATTACGGCAGGTTCCAATATGTCGGATGAAGATATCGACAAGGCTGTAAAAGAAGCTGCTGAGTTTGAGGCTGCTGATAAGAAACGTAAAGAAGCAATTGATGCAAAAAATGAGGCAGATGCAATCATTACGCAGACAGAGCAGGCAATGAACGAGGCAGGCGATAAATTATCCGACACAGATAAGCAGGCAGTTCAGGCTGACATCGATGCATTGAAAGCCACTGTTTCTGCAATCGGGGAAAACGAGCCGACTGATGCTCAGGTAGAAGAATTGAAGGCAGGCAAGGAAAAATTAATGAATTCCGCGCAGCAGTTATTCTCAAAGATGTATGAGCAGGCACAGGCAGCAGGAGCACAGGGCGCAGGTCCTGATATGGGTGCAGGTGCAGGCACAGCGCCGGAAGATGATGTGGTAGACGGAGATTTTACAGAAGTCTAAAGTTGAAAAATAAATGTAAAGTGTGGAGAATCCCGCCCGTAAAGAACGGACGGGTTTTCCCACGGTGTGGCAAATTGACGGACAGGGTAAAAAGATTGCGAAAAACTTTAGAAACCGTGTAAAGTGTGATAACACAGATTCGTAATAGAATGAGGTATTATTATGGCAGATAAAAGAGATTATTATGAGGTATTGGGCGTTGATAGGAACGCAGATGATGCAGCATTAAAAAAAGCATACAGACAGTTGGCGAAAAAATATCATCCTGATGCGAATCCGGGCGATGAGGAAGCTGCTGCAAAATTTAAGGAAGCGTCAGAAGCATATGCTGTACTGAGTGATGCAGACAAGCGAAAACAGTATGACCAGTTTGGCCATGCCGCATTTGAAGGTGGTGCCGGAGGCGCAGGAGGTTTTGATTTTAGCGACTTTGACTTCGGTGATATCTTTGGCGGTAGTGGTTTTGGCGATATTTTTGGAGACTTGTTCGGCGGCGGACGACGCAGGGGACCAAGTAACGGACCGAGACGTGGCGCTGATGTCAGAACCGGCCTGCGGATAAGTTTTGAGGAAGCAGTGTTTGGCTGTACCAAAGAAATTACCATAAACTATAAAGAGGAATGTAAGACTTGTGGTGGAAACGGGGCTAAGCCGGGAACTGCGCCGGAAACCTGTAGCAAATGTAAAGGACAGGGACAGTATGTGTCCCGTCAGCAGACCATGTTTGGTATGATGCAGAGTACACAGGTTTGTCCGGATTGTGGCGGTACAGGAAAAGTTATCCGGGAAAAATGTCCGGACTGCCATGGTGCAGGCTATAAAAATACCAGAAAGAGACTTACAATTGAGATTCCGGCAGGTATTGATGATATGCAGCGTATCCGAAAAACCGGAGAAGGCGAGCCGGGTACTAATGGCGGACCGAGAGGAGATTTGCTGGTGGATATACGTGTGGCTCCAAGCAGCGAATTTGAGCGCGACGGCATGAATTTATATACGACCACATCCATTTCTTTTGCACAGGCTGCTTTGGGCGGTGATATCCGCGTAAAAACCATCGATGGTGATGTGAAGTTTAATATCAAACCGGGAACACAGACAGGTACCCGCATCCGACTGAGAGGCAAAGGCGTCTGCCATGTACACAATCCAAATTCAAGAGGAGACCAGTATTCCACTTTGGTTGTGAAAGTTCCTACAAAACTGAACCAGGAGCAGAGAGAATTAATTAAAAAATTAGATGAAATTTCCGGGAATACGTTAAACGAATTCGCAGACAAAAAAACAGAAGATGTAAGAGAGAAAAAGAAGAAAAAGAAATTTTTCTAATAAAAAGGGGCATCTGCCCTTTTTTAATTATATAGAAAATGCCGGGCAGGGATTGTTTTGCGCGGAGATGTGTGTTGAAGGAGTGTAAAAAATTGATAGAATACAGAAAATTGCGTGAAAATGAAATACGGATAGAATTATTCGAAAAATTTGTACGGCATCAGGTGGTTACAGACTGCCTGAGAAAAGAAAATGATGAATGGGTGATTCGAAGCGCTCCTTTTATTGATGATTGGAGCGAAAAGGATTATACATTTCTTGTTTCCTGCCTGAAAAATACAGTCGCTACCGGCGGATTAGTTTACGGCGCTTTTTATAACGGAAGTTTGAAAGGATTTGTTTCTGTAGAATCAAAGTTGTTTGGGGGAGAACAGAAATATTTAGATTTATCCAGCATTCATGTGTCCGAAGATATGCGGGGGCAGGGAATAGGCAAGTCTCTTTTTCTTTATGCAAAAGCATGGGCGAAAGAAAAGGGGGCTGAAAAGTTATATATATCCGCACATTCAGCGGTTGAAAGTCAGGCATTTTATAAGGCAATGGGATGTGTGGAAGCACAGGTCTGCTGTAAAAAGCATGTGGAAGAAGAACCCTATGACTGTCAGTTGGAATGTGAAGTGTAAAGCGTTATCTGCGTAAAAAATAACGGTCTGCTTTACAAAAAAAGAGCAGGAAACATATAGAGATATCTACATATTCTAAAGAAAAAGGGCTTTTTTATGGATTATACAAACTATGTGCCTATTGTTGGAACAATCTTGAGTGTGACAAGAGAGGGGGATTGCTGCAGTCAGAGGATGTCTGTTAAGACGCAGAATGGAATTGTTAATTTTATTATTAATGCCGAAACGGCAGTCATTGACAGCAGACAGCTTCGGCCGGGAATGCGGGTAGCGGCATTTTATGACAGCAGTCTTCCTGTACCGTTGATTTTCCCGCCACAGTATATGGCGAAACTTGTAACCGTCATTGGCAGAAATGAGCAGGTAATGATAAACCAGTTTGATGAAAATTTACTTGCCACGGATAATTCGCTGCAGTTGAATGTTGCCAGAAATACGGTTGTCAGAACCATCAACGGTCAAATTTTTAACTGCAGCCTTGGAAACCAAAATCTTTTGGTTTATTACACAGAAACAACAAGGAGCATCCCACCACAGACCACACCGAGAAAAATAATTGTTTTGTGTTAAATAGAATAAATGAAACAAATTCCATATATAATTTAGTAATATCATTGGGTAGGTTCTATTCTATGAAAAAACGAAATTATAGATGGAAAGAAAAAAGCAGGGAAGGTTTCAGCGCTAAAAGAATTATCTTGGTGCTTGGACTGTTTGTAACTGCTTTTTTTGTTGGAAGAGGAGCAGGAGCGATACAACAGAAAGTGATGCCGGTATCCGGCGTGATACAAAATGGAGAAAACTGGGGACTGGGATTTGGAGCATCCGGTACACAGCCTACAGGAACGGAAACGGCGGATGTGATGAAAAAGTATGATGCATATTATGTAGGAAAGTCAGAAGAAAAAAAGATATATCTGACCTTTGACTGTGGTTATGAAAACGGCAACACACCGGCGATTTTAGAAGCATTGAAGAAACATAAGGCAAAGGCGACATTTTTTGTGGTAGGACATTTCCTAAAAGAAAACCCTGATCTTATAAAGCAGATTGTGAAAGAGGGTCATACCATAGGAAACCATACATACAATCATCCGAATATTGTGGGAATGGGCAAAGAAAAGTTTTATGAAGAAATGGCCGCTGTGGAGGAGTTGTACAAGGAGATTACAGGGAAAGAAATGACAAAATATTACAGACCGCCACAAGGAAAATATGATGTGGAAAATCTGAAACTGGCAAAGGAGCGGGGGTACAAAACCTTCTTTTGGAGTCTTGCTTATGTGGACTGGAATGTGGATGCACAGCCAACCAAAGAAGAAGCCTTTGATAAACTTCTGACACGGATTCATCCCGGAGCCGTGGTTCTGTTACACAACACATCCAAAACCAATGGAGAGATACTGGATGAACTTTTGTCAAAATGGGAAGAAATGGGATACACTTTTGGAAAATTAGGAGATATCTGAAAATTTGCCTAATTATCTTTCGTGTGATATGATATTCCAGTTAAGGCACTGGGAAACGGGAGTTAGAATATACAGATAAAAACAAGAGGAATTTTTTCAATCGGAAGGATGAAAAGTTTATGAAGTGGAATAAATACAGATTGAAGACAACAACTCAGGCAGAAGATTTTGTCAGCGGAATTCTTATGGAATTGGGAATCCATGGGGTGGAGATAGAGGACCATGTGCAGATTTCCAAGGAAGACAAAGAGGCACAGTTTATTGATTATCTGGCAGAACTGCCGGAGGATGACGGAACTGCATACATCAGTTTTTATACGGAAGAAAAATCGGAAGATAAAGATGACGAACAGTTATTAAATGCGCTCCGAGATAAACTGAAAGAGGCAAACGAATTTATCGACGTTGGCGAGGGCATCATTGAAAAGAGTCTGACGGAAGACGTGGACTGGGTAAATAACTGGAAGCAGTATTTTAAGTCATTTACCGTGGAGAATTTTTTTATTAAACCTACATGGGAAACAATGGATGATTCTCACAAAGATATGGAGATGATAGAGATTGATCCGGGTACGGCATTTGGCACCGGAAAACATGACACCACCCAGTTGTGTATGAAACAGTTGATTCGCTATGTGAAAAAAGGAGACAGGGTGTTAGATTTGGGATGCGGCAGTGGTATTCTTTCTATTGTGGCAAAAAAACTTGGCGCAGCAGAAGTGGATATGACTGATATTGACCCGGCGGCAATTCAGGCGGTAGGCGAGAATTTTGCGGTAAACCGGATGGCAATGGATGATGTGGAAGTGATTGCCGGAAATGTGCTGGAAGAGAAAGAATTGCAGATAAAGTTCGAGCAGAAACGGTATGACATTGTGGTGGCAAACATTTTAGCAGACGTAATCATTCCGATTGCAGGAATGGTGGACCGGTTTTTAAAGCCGGGCGGTATTTTTATTTCATCGGGAATCATATACATGAAAGAGGATGAAGTAAAAGAAGCGGTAGAGAAAAATGACCGACTGACGCTTTTGGATGTGGTAAAACAGGGAGACTGGCGCAGTGTGGTGGCGGAGAAAAAGAATGTATAGATTTTTTGTAAAACCTGAGCAGATTGGTCAGGCATCGGTTACGATAACAGGGAAAGATGTCAATCATATTAAAAATGTTCTTCGTATGAAGATTGGTGACACCATACTGATTAGTGACGGCAGTGACAGGGAGTATGTCTGTTCCATCTGCCGGATGGGCGATGAGAACGTGGTGGCGGACATCAGGGACATCAACGGACAGACCAGAGAACTTCCCATACAGGTAACGCTGTTTCAGGCGTTGCCTAAGGGAGACAAAATGGAGATGGTCATTCAGAAAATGATTGAGTTGGGCGCTTATGAGATTGTGCCTATGTCCACCAAACGCTGTGTGGTAAAACTGGACGAAAAAAAGGCAGTCAGTAAAACCAAACGATGGAATGCCATTGCCGAAAGTGCGGCGAAACAGTCGAAACGGGGCATTATTCCGAAAGTAAGTGAACCTGTCACATATGGGCAGGCACTGGAGCTGGCGAAAGAAATGGACATGCTGTTAATTCCTTATGAGGAAGCAGAAAATATGGAAAGAACCCGTCAGGTCATTTCTCAAATCCGGCCGGGAATGCGTGTAGGTATCATGGTTGGCTCCGAGGGAGGTTTTACCAGAGAGGAAGTGGAACTGGCGAAAGAATACGGCGCAAAAGAAATAACATTGGGAAAGCGGATTTTAAGAACAGAGACGGCAGGCATGGCGGTTATGGCAGTTTTGATGTATCTGATGGAAGAATAGAAGGGAAAAACGATGGAAGCGTATTTTGACAATTCAGCGACTACAAAGGTGACGGAATCCGTAAAAGATATTGTGGTAAAAGCAATGACAGAGGATTACGGCAACCCGTCCTCCATGCATATGGTAGGAGTGGAGGCTGAAAAATATATTAAAACGGCAAAAGAAAATATAGCGAAAATTCTGAAAGTGGACCAGCGGGAAATTTATTTTAACTCCGGCGGGACGGAAGGAAATAATCAGGCGATTATCGGTGTGGCAGAGGCCAACAAACGAAGTGGTAATAAAATCATTACGACGGAAATAGAACATGCCTCGGTAGCAAGCCCCATGAAATATCTGGAGAAAGAAGGATATCAGGTGGTATATCTTCCGGTAGACCATCTGGGCGTGGTGGATATGGAGACCCTGAAAAAAGAAATGAGTGCAGATACCATTCTTGTTTCAGTAATGTATGTGAATAATGAAGTGGGAGCCATGCAGCCGGTGGGCGAAATCGGAAAATATATTAAGACGGTAAATCCTAAAGTGGTATTTCATGTAGATGCTATTCAGGCATTTGGCAAAATGGAAATCAGACCAAAGAGAGAAAAGATTGATATTCTGACAGTCAGCGGTCATAAGATACACGGACCGAAAGGAAGCGGTTTTATATATATTCAAAAGAATACAAAAATTCATCCGATTATTTCCGGCGGCGGTCAGCAGGACGGTATGCGTTCTGGAACGGAGAATGTACCGGGGATAGCAGGAATTGGACAGGCTGCAAAAGAATGCTACGACCATCTGGAAGAGAATGTGAAGATTATGACGGAACTGAAAGATTATCTGATTGACAGACTTTCCCAAATAGAGGGTGTGACTGTCAACAGCCGGAAAGGAAATCAGGGCGCCCCGCATATTGTCAGTGCAAGTTTTAAAGGAGTGCGGAGTGAAGTGCTGCTTCATGCCCTTGAGGAAAAGGGAATCTATGTGTCGGCAGGAAGCGCCTGCTCTTCCAACAGACCTTCTGTCAGCAGAACATTAAAGGCAATGCAGATAGACAAGGATTTGCTGGAATCCACGGTGCGTTTCAGTTTCAGTAAATTGAATACAAAAGAGCAGATTGATTACTGTATGGAACAGTTGCAGGAACTGCTTCCGGTGTTGAGAAAGTATGTAAGGAGATAAGTTTTATGTTTCAGTCATTTTTAATAAAGTACGCAGAGATTGGGGTAAAAGGAAAAAACAGATATTTGTTTGAGAATGCATTGGTAGATAATGCAAAGAGGGCTCTGGACAAAATTGACGGAGCGTTTCAGGTTACCAAAGAAAATGGAAGAGTGTATGCCACGGCATTATCGTATTACGATTACGACGAGGCGGTGGAGGCACTGCAGCATGTTTTCGGTATTGTGGGAATCTGTCCTATGGTACAGATTGATGACAACGGATTTGAGGATTTGGCAGAACAGGTTGTAAAATATATAGAAGAAAATTATGAAGAAAAAAATTTCACTTTTAAAGTGATGGCAAGGCGTGCCAGAAAAAATTATCCTATGGATTCCATGGAACTGAATGCTGAGTTGGGCGGAAGAATCCTTGATGCTTTTCCGGAATTGAAAGTAGATGTTCATAATCCGGATGTTATTATCAATGTGGAAATCAGAAATCATATCAATATCTATTCCAAAATTCTTCCGGGTCCGGGAGGAATGCCGGTAGGTACGGCAGGAAAAGCCATGCTTCTTTTATCGGGAGGTATCGACAGCCCGGTGGCAGGATGGATGACGGCGAAACGCGGCGTGGTGGTGGACGCTGTTTATTTCCATGCACCACCATATACATCAGAGAGAGCCAAGCAGAAAGTTGTGGATTTGGCAAAAATCGTGTCCAAGTATTCCGGACCGATGAATTTATATGTGGTGAATTTTACGGATATCCAAATGTATATTTACGATAAATGCCCTCATGATGAACTGACCATTATTATGCGCAGATACATGATGAAAATTGCAGAGCATTTTGCACAGAAGGAAGGTGCGCAGGGACTGATAACAGGAGAGTCCATCGGTCAGGTGGCAAGTCAGACCATGCAGAGTCTTGCCGCCACAAACGAAGTCTGTACTATGCCTGTGTTCAGACCGGTCATTGCCTTTGATAAGCAGGAAATTATTGATGTTTCCCTGAAAATTGGAAGTTATGAGACTTCCATTCTTCCTTATGAGGACTGTTGCACCACTTTTGTAGCAAAACATCCGGTAACAAAACCAAATATCAATGTGATTAAAAATTCAGAGAAAAAACTGGAAGAAGAGATCGACAGAATGATGGAAGAGGCAATCAATAGTGCGGAGCTGATCCGGATTCAATAAAGGACCGACCTAAAAGGCCGGTCCCCTGAAAAGAAACAACCAACGTATCCTAATGCGGAAATAATATGAATCGCATTGGAAACATTGAAGGAAGTCTGATTTATTTATATTTTTCGAGAACAGCTAAAATCTCGTCGAGGTCTGTTTCGCTATGTATGTTTAAATCAATAGGTTTTGAAAGATCTAAACTAAAAATACCCATAATTGATTTTGCATCAATGACATAGCGGCCGGAAACCAAATCGAAATCACTGTCAAACTTTGTGATGTCGTTGACGAAAGATTTTACTTTGTCGATGGAACCAAGATTAATTGTCACTTTTTTCATTTTCAAATACCTCACTTTCTTAATCTATAGATAATTGTCTCACAAATTTGTCAGACATTTTGTTCTAGATACATAATAGCATGAATTGCCTTTTTGTTCAATGAAAGAAATAAGAAATAATCATAAAAAATCAGAGATTTGTCGGAAAAGGAGAAGTTTTATGAAGAAAGCAGCATTGCATAATCTGGGGTGTAAAGTAAATTCCTATGAAACGGAAGCCATGACCCAGTTACTGGAGAAAAATGGATATGAAATTGTGCCTTTTTCGGAAAAGGCGGATGTGTATATTGTAAATACATGCTCTGTAACCAATATGGCAGACAGAAAATCAAGACAGATGCTTCATAAGGCAAAAGCAAACAATCCGGAGGCGGTTGTAGTGGCTACCGGATGCTATGTTCAGACGGCGGCAGAAAAAGTGAAACAGGATTTATCCATTGACATTATTGTGGGAAACAATAAAAAGAAAGAAATAGTCAATATTCTTGGTGAATTTTATAAAAAGAAAGAGAATATCCATATGATTGATATCAATCACACAGAGGAATACGAAGATTTGGAAATCTCTACCGTGACGGAACATACCAGAGCACATATGAAAATTCAGGACGGATGTAATAATTTCTGCTCCTATTGTATTATTCCTTATGCAAGAGGCAGAATAAGAAGCCGAAAAATGGATAATATAAAAAATGAGATGAAAAGACTGGCAGAAGGCGGTTTCCGTGAGATTGTACTGACAGGAATTAATCTGGGGTTTTACCGGGACGGGGAAAATACGCTGATAGATGTAATCGAAATGGCAGATAAAATCGATGGAATAGAGAGAATCCGTTTAGGCTCCATAGACCCGGAAGTGGTGACAGAGGAATTTGCAGCAAGGTTGGGAAAAGTAAAAAAAATCTGTCCACATTTTCATTTATCGCTGCAGAGCGGATGCGACAGTGTATTAAAAGCGATGAACAGGCATTATACAACAGAAGAATATCTGGAAAAATGTGGGATGCTTCGGGAAGTTTTTGAAAATCCGGCATTGACAACCGATATTATTGTGGGATTTCCGGGAGAGAGCGAAGAGGATTTTCAAACCACATTGGAATTTGTAAAAAAGGTTGGATTCGCCCAGATTCATGTGTTTAAATATTCCAAAAGAGCCGGTACTGTGGCTGCTAAAATGCCAAATCAGGTAGACGAAAAAGAAAAGACGAAACGCAGTGAGAAACTGATTCAGGTGGGATTGGAGCTGACAAGACAATACCGGCAGGGATTTATCGGAAAGAGAGAAGAAATTCTGTTTGAAGAAAACAAAATTGTTGACGGGAAGGAATACAGCGTAGGCCACACGAAAAATTACATAGAAGCAGCAGTAGAAAATATGGGAGATATTTCAGGGAAAGTGTTGGAAGCAGAAATAAAAGGCTTCCTAAATAATGAAATAATGCTTGCCACTGAATAACTTTTATATTAAACTTATACTATACTGCCAAAAAAGGCAAAAAAAGGACGTGAGAAGATGAACAATTTAGAACACACACAATATTTTAAAGTAGGACAAGAACAAAAATTAGGAGTGGAGGAAATCTTTGAGCAAGTGTATGAAGCACTGGCCGAAAAAGGTTACAACCCGGTCAACCAGATTGTGGGCTATATTATGTCAGGAGATCCGACCTATATTACCAGCCATAAAAATGCCAGAAGTCTGATTATGAAAGTAGAGCGTGACGAGCTGATAGAAGAAGCCGTAAAGTATTACATTAATAACAAACTGAAATAGCGCCTTTTAAAATTGAGGAACAGAAGGTAGAAAATGAGACTTTTAGCTTTAGATTTCGGATCAAAGACGGTAGGAGTGGCGGTGTCTGATGCATTGGGGCTGACTGCTACGGGCGTGGAGATTATACGAAGAAAGTCGCCGGGGAAATTAAGACAGACGCTGGCACGTATCGAGGAACTGGTAAAAGAGTATCAGGTTGACAGGATTATCCTTGGGTATCCTGTGATGCTGGATGGCAGTGAGGGAGAACGGGTAGAAAAAACAAAAGAATTTGCTTCGATGCTGGAGAGACGGACCGGAAAAGAGATTATTTTTCAGGATGAGAGACTTACCACCGTGGAAGCTTATGAGATTATGGATCTGATGGGGATAAAAAAAGAAGAAAGACATCAATATGTGGATATGGTTGCCGCAAAGGTAATCCTGGAGGACTATTTAAATATGGAAAATACCGGACAAATTTAGCCGGAGAGAAAAGAGAGAGTAAAATGGAAGAAAAGATTTGTTTTGTAGATGAAGATGGTAAAGAAACAGAAATGTTTGTCATAGAAGAAACCAGAATTAACAATGTTAATTACATTCTCGTGACAGAAGATGATGGCGAGAATGAGGAAGCGGAAGCTTATATATTAAAAGATATATCTGATGACGGAGACGAAGAGGCTGTTTATGAAATCGTTGATGATGAGTCGGAGATTGATTACATAGGAAAGATATTCTCAGAACTGTTAGAGGATATCGATGTAACTGTGGAAGAGTAACAGACTTGGTTTTCGGGCACAGATAAGTATTTGGAAAAGGTCAGTAGAGACCTTTTGTGTTTGTGTGCAAAAATACATATATGGAAAAGATAGAAGGAGGAATATAAGTAATAATGAGTGACAATTTAAAAATAAAAGTAATTCCATTAGGAGGTTTGGAAGAAATCGGAATGAATATGACTGCCTTTGAGTACAATGACAGTATTGTGGTGGTGGACTGCGGTCTTTCATTTCCAAGCGACGATATGTTAGGTATAGACTGTGTTATACCGGACATCACTTTTTTGAGGGAAAATGCAGATAAAATCAAAGGTTTTGTCATTACCCATGGTCATGAAGACCACATTGGAGCCCTGCCTTATGTATTAAAAGAAATCAAGGCGCCGCTCTATGCAACCAAACTGACAATGGGTATCATTGAAGGAAAACTGCAGGAGCATGAACTGTTAAAAGCCGTAAAGCGTAAGGTGATAAAATTCGGACAGAGCATTCATCTGGGAGATTTCCGGATAGAGTTTATCAGAACCAATCATAGTATTGCCGATGCTGCGGCATTAGCCATTCACACACCGGAGGGAATTATCGTACACACCGGAGACTTTAAGGTAGATTACACGCCTGTATTCGGTGACGCCATCAATTTAGCCAGATTTAGCGAACTGGGAAAGAAGGGGGTTCTGGCATTATTGTGCGACAGTACCAATGCATTGAGACCGGGATTTACTCCGTCTGAGAGAATGGTGGGAGAAACTTTTGACCATATTTTCTCAGAGCATAAGAAGAGCAGGATTATTATAGCTACTTTTGCATCCAATGTGGACAGAGTGCAGCAGATTATTAATACGGCATGTAAATATAAGAGAAAAGTTATTGTAGAAGGAAGAAGTATGGTAAACATTATCTCTGTTGCAAGAGAAATGGAATATTTGAAAATTCCTGAAAATACATTAATTAATATAGAAGAAATGGATAACTACACAGATGACCAGCTGGTTTTGATTACAACCGGCAGTCAGGGTGAGTCCATGGCGGCATTATCCCGTATGGCAGCATCCATTCACAGAAAAGTGCATATTAAGCCAAATGACACCATTGTTTTCAGTTCCACGCCGATTCCGGGAAATGAAAAGGCAGTAACCAAGGTCATTAATGAATTGTATCAGCTGGGAGCAGAGGTTATTTTCCAGGATACCCACGTTTCCGGACATGCATGCCAGGAAGAAATCAAATTAATGTATGCACTGCTGAAACCGAAATACGCCATTCCGGTGCACGGCGAATATCAGCATTTGATGGCACATGGCCGAATTGCTGAAAGTATGGGTATTCCAAAAGAAAATATTTTTCTCTTGGAATCGGGAGATGTGCTTGCATTGAATGAAGAATCGGCAGATGTGGAAGGAAAAGTGCCGGCAGGTTCCGTATTGGTGGACGGTCTCGGTGTGGGAGATGTAGGAAATATCGTACTGAGAGACAGACAGAATCTTGCGGAAAACGGCATTATCATTGTTGTGCTGACTCTGGAAAAATATTCCAATCAGATTTTGGCAGGTCCGGATATTGTCACAAGAGGATTTGTCTATGTGAGGGAGTCAGAAAATCTGATAGACAATGCAAAGGAAGTGGTTACCAATGCATTGCTGGACTGTCTGGAAAGCAAAAATGCAGACTGGGGCAAGATTAAAATGGTAATCAAGGACAGTCTGGGAGAGTATCTCTGGAAATCGATGAAGAGAAGTCCGATGATTCTGCCAATTATTATGGAAGTACAATAGTCAGGAGTTTATATGGATAAGAGTAATACGTCAAAAGGGTTTGCCAATGTTTCATTGAAAATATGTAAATATGTGATTATGGTGATTGTGATTATCGTCTGTGCCACATGGGCATTTAACTTCGGAACGGAAATCTTTGATTCTGAGGGCGTGGACCCGGCACCGGGTACGGACATGACTTTGACAATTAAGCAGGGAACTACCATGGATGAATTGGCAAAGACATTGGAAGAATATGGAGTGATTGACGATACCACGGTTTTTAAGGTTCAATCTTATGTCTATAATGTAAAGAGCATTGAGCCGGGAACGTATATATTTAATACATCCAAATCCGGTGAAGACCTGTTTGAAGTAATTAAAGAGGGACCACAGGAAAACAAAGAGGAAGAAGAAACACAGGAGCAGTAAATATGATAACAGATGAGAGAGTTGTATCATACATCCGCTCTTTAGAACGGGAAAATAACAGTGTGTTGACCCAAATAGAGAGGGAGGCTCACAGGGACGGTGTTCCCATTATCAGAAAAGAGATGGAGAGTTTTTTAAGGGTCATGCTGACCGTGAAAAAACCGGAAAAAATATTGGAGCTGGGTACTGCAGTAGGGTACTCAGCCATTTTCATGAGTGAGTGTACAGAGGATGCAAAAATCATTACCATTGAAAATTATGAGAAGAGAATCCCTATTGCAAGAGAAAATATCCGAAAGACTGGAAAAAGTGACAGGATTCAACTGCTGGAAGGAGATGCACTAAAGGTAATGCCAACGCTGGAAGAAAATCAGTTTGATTTTGTGTTTATGGATGCGGCAAAAGCTCAATATATCCATTTTCTTCCGCAGGTACTCCGGCTCATGAAAGAGGGAGCAGTTCTGATTACCGATAATATCCTGCAGGAAGGGGACGTGCTTGAGTCAAAATATGTGGTAAGAAGAAGGGACAGAACCATTCATAAACGGATGCGGGAGTATCTGGAAGCAGTGAAAAACCATCCCAACCTTGAGACAAGTATTGTGCCAATTGGAGATGGAATTACCATGTCTGTGAAAGTTTAGGACAGATATTGAGAGAAAAAATATTTAATGTTTACATTGTTATAGAGAAAACGGAAGAATGGAGATGAAAATGAGAAAACCGGAACTGTTAGTACCAGCCAGTAGTCTGGAAGTATTAAAAACGGCAGTCAGATACGGAGCCGACGCAGTTTATATTGGCGGGGAAGTATTTGGTCTGAGAGCCAAGGCAAAGAATTTTACGTTGGAAGAAATGGCGGAGGGCGTGATATTCGCCCATCAGCACGGAGTGAAAGTCTATGTTACAGCCAATATTCTGGCGCATAATGCGGATATTGAACCGGTAAGGGCATATTTCCATGATCTGAAAAAAGTAAAACCGGATGCGCTGATTATTTCGGACCCGGCAGTTTTTATGATAGCAAAGGAAATTCTGCCGGATATGGAACTGCATGTCAGCACTCAGGCGAACAATACAAATTATGGAACTTACAATTTCTGGTACGGTTTGGGAGCAAAACGGGTTGTTTCAGCCAGAGAATTATCCATCAATGAGATTAAGGAGATTCGGGAAAAGATACCGGAAGATATGGAAATTGAGACTTTTGTGCATGGTGCAATGTGTATTTCCTATTCGGGAAGATGTCTGCTCAGCAGTTTTATGACAGGCAGAGATGCAAACAAAGGCGCCTGCACCCATCCCTGCCGCTGGAAGTATGCCGTGGTGGAAGAAAAACGTCCGGGAGAATATATGCCTGTTGAGGAAAACGAGCGGGGGACTTATATTTTTAACTCAAAAGATTTATGTATGGTAGAGCATATTCCGGAATTGATAGACGCCGGGATTGACAGCTTTAAAATAGAGGGAAGAATGAAGACGGCACTTTATGTCGCCACTGTTGCCAGAACTTACCGGATGGCTATTGATGATTATTTGGAAAATCCTAAAAAGTATCAGGAGAACATTCCCAAATATCAGAAACTGATTTCCCAGTGTACCTACAGACAATATACCACAGGATTTTTCTTTGGAAAGCCGGATGAAAACACCCAGATATATGATAACAATGTGTATGAAAGAGGATATGTTTATCTGGGAATTGTGGGAGAAAAAGACTCTGACGGCAGTTTTCAATTGGAACAGAAAAATAAATTTTCTGTAGGACAGACCATTGAAATCATGAAGGCAGATGGATGTGACATGGAGACGAAGGTAATATCCATAAAAGACGAGGAAGGAAATGCGATGGAAAGCTGTCCCCACCCAAAACAACAACTGACGGTTCAGCTTGAAAAAGAACCGGAGGCGGGAGATATTCTGAGAATCAGGAGCGAAGAAGAACAGGTGAACAGTTAAGAGCATAAGATAATCGTATCAAAAAGCGGACTTGTGGTTCGCTTTTTTTGTGTATCGTACAGGCACGGGAAAATCACATTTTGCATAATATAGAACTAAGTATGTCGAGAGGTGCAGAGTGTGAAGACTTTTTTAGAACCTTTAACACCAGCGGAAGAAAGAGAATGTGTGGAAAGGTTTCAGCAGGGAGATAAAGAGGCAAAAGACATACTGATTGAAAGAAATCTGAGACTGGTGGCTCATATTGCAAAAAAATATTACAGCGAAAACCGGGATAATGAAGATTTGATTTCCATAGGAATTGTAGGGCTGATTAAAGCGGTAAATACCTATAATCCGTCCAGAGGAAACCGCCTGGTCACATATGCTTCAAAATGTATTGAAAACGAACTTTTGATGATGCTTCGAAGTGAGAAAAAAAGAAATAAGGAAGTGTCACTGAATGAACCCATCGGAATGGATAAAGAGGGAAACACTATCAGTCTGATGGACGTTGTGGAAAATGATGAGATAGATACTCTTGACAAAATGGAAAAAGCAGAAGATATTGTCAGAGTCAGGGATTATGTGGAACAGGTGTTGTCCCCCAGAGAAAAAGAAATCATTATCAGAAGATACGGATTGGACGGAACGGCTCCAGTCACACAGAAAAAGGTGGGAGGCGATATGGGGATATCCAGAAGCTATGTCAGCAGAATTGAAAAAAAGGCACTGGGAAAATTGAAAAAAGCATTTGACAACACATACATTTAGTGATATATAATAAATACAATAAGCTGCTCTTTTTAAATATCATTATGAGAAGGAGTAAGCTATGGTATGTAGAATACACTGTGCTGCCATAACCGGTATCGATGTGCTGCCGGTTTGCGTGGAGACGGATATTAGTAACGGCCTGCCATCCTTTGATATGGTAGGCCTTTTGTCGTCTGATATTAAAGAATCGAGAGAAAGAGTCAGAACGGCGATTAAAAATTCGGGATTTCTTCTGCCGCCGAAAAGAATTACCATCAATTTTTCACCGGGAAATATAAGAAAAACAGGAACCTATTTCGATTTGCCCGTGGCAGTATCCATCTTATATGCTCTGGGAGTATTGCAGAAATCCGTGGAGGATAAAATGTTTGTGGGAGAACTGAGTCTGGATGGAAGGGTGGTTCCGGTCAATGGAATTTTACCCATTGTATTGCATGCGGCAGAAAAGGGAATCAGGCAGTGTTTTGTTCCAAAGGAAAATGCGGGGGAATGCAGATGGGTTCAGACAGTGCAGGTCATCGGGATAGAAAATCTGAATCAGTTGGTAATGCTGCTGGAGACGGAGCAGAGGGAATTTACGGAATTTATCGCAATGCAGTTCAGGGAAACAGATGAAGATGTTAGTGAAAGCAGGGATTTTAAAAATATTAAAGGGCAGGTGCAGGCGAGAAGGGCGGCAGAAATTGCGGCGGCAGGCATGCACAATCTTTTACTGATGGGACCGCCCGGTACGGGAAAGACAATGATTGCTAAGGCGGCAGCTACCATACTGCCCGACATGTCCAAAGAGGAAACCATTGAAATTTCAAAAATACAGAGCATAGCAGGAAATTTAAAAGGAAACCTTGCGAATCAAAGACCTTTTCGCAATCCCCATCACACTGCCACGGTTGTGGCATTTACTGGAGGAGGAAAAAATCCTGCGCCGGGAGAACTTACGCTGGCTCATGGAGGTATTCTGTATATGGATGAGTTTCTCGAGTTTTCCAGAGGCGTTATGGAGGCGCTCAGACAGCCTTTGGAAGACAGAGAAATCGTTATTTCAAGAGCCGGAGGAACCTTTCGTTTTCCGGCGGATTTCCTTCTGCTTGGGTCAATGAATCCATGCAGGTGTGGATATTATCCCGACAGAAATAAATGTAACTGCACAGAACAGGAGGTAAAAAAATATTTAGAGAAAATCAGCGGCCCCATTTTGGACAGAATTGATTTGTGCGTCCATATGAATCCGGTTTCCTTTTGGGATATCCGGGATGAGCAGGAACAGGAAAGTTCGGACGAAATCAGGAAACGTGTCAACAGGGCCGTCTCCATACAACGGGAACGGTATCAGAAAGAAAAGTTTTGTTATAACAGTCAGTTGCAGGGTAATTTTATAGAAAAATATTGCCATTTGAAAAAGAATGAGGAAAATTTAATTAGAGAAGTCTATGAAAAAATGGAACTGAGTGTGCGTGCCTATGAAAAAATATTAAAAGTGGCGAGGACCATTGCGGATTTAAAAGAGCAGGAGAATATCACCACCAAAGAGCTGGCGGAGGCAGTCGGTTATAGAGTGGCTCAGGGAAGGGGGATTGTATGACAGGCAGGGAGTATTGGATGTGGATGGCAGGGATTCCATGGCTCTATTATGAAAAAATAAAAAAATTAATCGGTATTTTCGGAAGTGTAGAGAAAATATATCATGTTGATGAAAAAGAACTGGCGGTAAGAGCAGGATGGAACCCGGAAGAAATAAAAGGGTTGAATGACAGTAAGCAGAGTTTTGACCCTAAAAAGTATCTGAAAATGTTGAGAGAGAAAAAGATAGGATTTGTATGTGTGGAAGATGAAAACTATCCTGAAAAACTACGCCTGTACGGGCATAAGCCTTATTTTTTATTTTATAAAGGAAAACTGCCGGATAAGAATATTCCCGCAGTGGCGCTGGTGGGGGCAAGAGCCTGCTCCGGGTATGGCAGAAATATGGCAAGAAATCTGGGAAGAGAGTTGTCGGAAAGAGGTGTGCAGGTTATCAGCGGCATGGCAAGAGGAATTGATACATATAGTGGAATAGGAGCCTTGGAAGGAAATACGCCCGCTTTTGCAGTGGCAGGGTGCGGGGCGGATATCTGTTATCCTTCAGAAAATATAGAATTATACGACAATATTTTAAAAACAGGAGGAATTATATCGGAATATCCGCCGGGAAGCCCGCCTGTTTCATGGCATTTTCCCCAGAGAAACAGAATTATCAGCGGATTGGCAGACAAAGTTGTGGTGGTGGAGGCGAAAGAGAAAAGCGGTTCGCTGATAACGGTAGAGTGGGCGCTGGAACAGGGGAAGGATATTATGGCCGTTCCGGGCAGAGCAGGAGACCGGCTAAGCAGTGGCTGCAACAGACTGATAAAAACAGGAGCGGGCATGGTTACCTGTGCAAAAGACATTCTGGAAGAACTGGAATATCACGCATGGAATCATGGTGACAAAAAGATGAATCAGGAAAAAATACTTGAAAAAGATTTTTTGTTGTTGTATAGTGAGTTAGGTTTACAGCCGAAAAATATTTACGAGTTAATGGAAGCGACAGGACTGGAATATGAACGACTTATGGAGATGCTGTTACATTTACAGTTGAGAGGTGTAATTGAACAGTCATCTGATAATTATTATTCAAGAAGAGATGTGTGTCTTGAAAAAGGAGATGTTTATGGCAAAGTATCTTGTGATTGTGGAATCACCGGCAAAGGTAAAGACAATCAAGAAATTTTTGGGGAAAAATTATGAAGTGGTAGCGTCCAACGGACATGTGAGAGATATGCCCAAAAGTACAATGGGAATAGATTTTGAGAATGATTATGAGCCAAAATATATCACCATCAGAGGTAAGGGGGAAAAGCTGGCAGAACTTCGTCGCTATGTAAAAAAATCGGACAAAGTCTATCTTGCGACGGACCCGGACCGTGAAGGAGAGGCGATATCATGGCATCTTGCCAATGCTTTAAAACTGGACAAAAAGAAAACGGCAAGAATTACATTTAATGAAATTACTAAATCGGCAGTAAAGGAATCGTTAAAGAATCCAAGAGAAATTGACATGGATTTGGTGGATGCCCAGCAGGCAAGACGTGTCATTGACAGAATGGTAGGTTACAGTATCAGCCCGCTGCTCTGGCAGAAAATAAAGAGAGGACTGAGTGCCGGACGTGTTCAGTCCGTGGCGCTTCGTATGCTCTGCGACAGAGAAGAGGAAATCAACGCATTTATTCCAAAAGAATATTGGGATATGGATGCTGTTTTAAAATATAAAAATAAAGAATTTACAGTAAGTTTTTACGGAGATAAAAAAGGGAAGATTGAAATTTCCGGAAAAGAGCAGCTGGATGGAATTATTAAGGAATTAGAGGGAAGTACATTCTGCGTAAACGACATAAAAAAAGGAAGCAGAACAAGAAAAGCACCGATTCCCTTTACTACCAGTACCATGCAGCAGGAGGCTTCAAAAAGTCTGAACTTTTCTACACAGAAGACCATGCGTATTGCCCAGCAGCTATACGAAGGTGTGGAAATTAAAGGACGGGGAAGTATCGGTTTAATCACTTATCTTCGTACAGATTCCACCAGAGTTTCAGAAACAGCAGAAGCACAGGTAAAGGCATTTATCGAAGAAAATTACGGCACAGACTATATGACGAAAGAAGTCAGTGTCAAAAAGTCATCAAAGAAAATACAGGATGCCCATGAAGCCATCCGTCCGACGGATGTGACACTGACACCGGAGCAGGTAAAGGCACAACTGTCAAGAGATCAGTTCCGCCTTTATCAGTTAATATGGAAGAGATTTGTGGCAAGCCGTATGGGCAATGCTGTATATGAAACCTATCATGTAAAAATCGGCGCCAAAGATTATGTATTTCAGGCATCTACATCAAAAATTGATTTTGATGGTTTTATGAAAGTTTATACAGACAGCGACAATGAAAAAGTCGTACCAAACAATACGATTGCAAAACTGGAAAAAGATTCCCAATTGGAATTTGTCCAATTTGAAGAAAATCAGCATTTTACCCAGCCGCCGGCACACTTTACGGAGGCAGCGCTGGTAAAAGCCATGGAAGAACAGGGAATCGGAAGACCAAGTACCTATGCACCTACCATCAGTACCATTGTCAGCAGAAGATATGTTACGAAGGAAAAGAAAAATCTGTATGTTACGGAGCTGGGTGAAGCGGTAAACAATGTGATGAAGACCGCATTTAAGGTTATTGTGGACACAGAATTTACGGCCAATATGGAATCTCTTCTGGATGCCGTGGAAGAGGGAGAGGTTCAGTGGAAGACCATTATCAGAAACTTTTACCCGGATCTTGATATGATGGTCAAGGACGCAGAGCAGAAGTTAGAGAAAATTCACATTGCAGATGAGGAATCAGATGAAATTTGTGAGGAATGTGGCAGAAGAATGGTTATCAAATACGGTCCTCACGGAAAATTTCTGGCGTGTCCGGGATTTCCGGAGTGCAGAAATACAAAACCTTATCTGGAAAAGGTGGGAGTGCCTTGTCCGAAATGTGGCAAAGATGTGGTATACCGCATGACAAAGAAAGGACGTCGGTATTTTGGATGTATTGATAATCCGGAATGCGATTTTATGTCCTGGCAGAAGCCGTCCACGGAAAAATGTCCGGAATGCGGCGGATATATGGTTGAAAAAGGAAATAAACTGGTCTGTGCAGATCCTCAATGCGGATATGTCCGTTAAATATAGGATTTGCCGTTTTCCAATATTGCAAATAAAAGAGATAAGACTCAATAAGCGAATGAAAGGGTTTGGTTGAGACTTATCTCTTTTCGTACATTTTTTGGAATTTGACGGACAGGTTCCGCAGATAAAATACAGAAAGAGGAAGGAACAAAAAATTGAAGAAACTATCAACATATATTTTAGAACATAAATGGAAATATCTGATAGCGATTCTATCAATGATTATTTCTGTCATATTGGATCTGATGGCGCCACAGTTTACAAAACATATTATTGATGATGTGATTGTGGGAGGACAGATGTCAAAACTGAAATTCCTTCTGCTGGGAATTTTTATGATTGGTATCGGAAGATGTATTTTTCAGTATGTGAAAGAGTATACGTTTGACTGCCTGGGTTCCGAGATTGCCAGCTCCATGCGGAAAGATTTGTTTGTGCATACCCAGCATCTGAGCGAGGAATTTTTTGACAGGACAGATACAGGGGAACTGATGTCGAGAATGAAAGAAGATATTGACCGGATATGGGATGGGTTGAGTTATGTGAGCATGCTGCTTGTGGAAGTAGCCATACATACATCCATTGTGTTGTTCTGTATGTACACGATGGATGTGCGTCTTGCGGTGATTCCGACCATTGCCATGATTTTTTGTGGCTATATTGCACTGATTATGGAGAAAAAATTAGGAAAAGTCTATGAGGAAATCAGTCAGGAGAATGCCGAGTTAAACACGGTGGCAGAAGAAAATCTGGCGGGAGTCAGAACGGTCAAGGCATTTGCAAGGGAGAAATTTGAAATTAAGAAATTTTTGTCCCATAATCAGCGTTATTATGACTTGAACATGAAACAGTCCAAGGTGTTTGTAAAGTATTACCCTTATTTTTCCGTGGTGACAAAAATACTGCCCCTGCTGACTCTTTTCATCGGAGGGCGGTTTGCCATTGAGGAGAGTATTACCATAGGAACATTGACCGCCATGGTGGAATACTCCAATAATATTGTATGGCCCATGGAAATGTTGGGATGGCTGACCAACAGTTTTTCTTCAGCCATTGCATCCAACAGAAAAATTAAAAAAATATATCAGGAAACACCGGACATACAGGAAATCGGACAGCCAACGGTGTTGGAAAATGTCAGAGGAAAGATTCAGTTTGAGAATGTTTCCTATGGGAAAAATAAACGGAAAAATATTTTAGAAAACATCAGTTTTACCGTAAATCCGGGTGGAATGCTTGGAATTATGGGCGAGACAGGTTCGGGAAAGTCCACAATCATTCATCTGTTATCCAGATATTATGATGTAAGCGACGGATGCATTAAACTGGATGATGTAGATATCAGACAGATGACATTGAAACAGGTGCGGGAAAGTGTGGCATCCGTGATGCAGGATGTCTTTCTGTTTTCAGATACAATTTCAGAAAACATAAAACTGGGGAAGAAACATTCCCTCGGAGATGAAGAAATAAGGAGAGCTTCCGACCATGCTCAGGTCAGCGAGTTTGCATCCCGCATGGAGAAACAGTATGATACGGTGATTGGTGAGCGTGGTGTCGGACTGTCCGGAGGACAAAAACAGCGCATTAGTATTGCAAGAGCGTTGGCAAAACAAAGCCCTATTCTTGTGCTGGATGATTCCACATCAGCGTTGGATATGGAGACGGAGCAGCAGATTCAGAATGCTTTGGAAAAAAGAGAGAATGTGACAAAAATTATTATCGCCCACAGAATCAGTGCCGTCAGAAAGGCAGATGAAATCATTTTTTTGAAAGAGGGAAGAATTGCAGAGAGAGGTACCCATGATGCACTGATGGCGCAGAAAGGGTTATATTATGAAACCTACCTTGCACAGTATGGTGATATGATTACAGAAGAAAGGGGGATGGCATAATGGACTATAATTCTTTTAAAGAAGATGAGCAAAGTGTGGAAAAAAGCAAACTGCAAACGCTGAAAAGACTGTTTTCCTATCTGCTTAAGTATAAGGGAACCATCGTGCTGGTACTTTTGCTTGTGGGATACTGTGTAGTAATCAGTCTGGTGAATCCGTTAATTATGGAATCGGCAATCGATGACTATATAGGGAAAAAGGATTACAGAGGATTATACCAATTACTTGGTATTGCGCTGTTTTTAAATTTTTTGGTCACTTTTGCGGTAAAGAGCAGAATGTATATTATGGCGAAGATGTGCAATAAGATCCTTCTTACTATAAGGCAGGAACTGTATACACACATTCAAAAATTAGGATTTCAGTTTTTTGACAGCAGACCGACGGGAAAAATACTCTCGAGAATTATCGGAGACATTAATTCACTGAAAGATGTGTTATCTAATTGTGTGACCACATTAATCCCTGACTTTATTACGGTAATTGCCGTGGCGGCAATTATGTTTGCAAAAAATCCAAAACTGGCATTGGCGGCATTAATCAGTACACCACTGATGGCATTTGCCACCTCTTATATAGAAATTAAGGCGCACCCGAGATGGCAGGCGTTCAGAAAAAAATCCTCTAACTTAAATGCATTTCTCCATGAGGATATGTCCGGTATGCGGGTGATACATGGTTTTCATGCGGAAAAGGAGACGGAAGAAACTTTTGACGAACTGGTAAAAGAACATAAGGATTCCTTTCGAAAAGCAGTGCGAATGAGCGACTGTTTCGGTTCAGCCATTGACTTTTCATGGGGACTGGGGTGCATCTCATTATATTTTGTGGGAATTGTGATATTAAAGGCGGATCATATTTCCGTAGGTACATTTCTGGCATTTGGAACTTATATTAATATGTTCTGGCAGCCAATCAACAATCTAAGCAATTTTTATAATCAGATAATTACGAACATCGCAGGAGCGGAAAGAATATTTGAAATTATGGATGCGGAACCGGAAATTGCGGATGAACAGGGAGCGATGGAGCTTCCTGACTTGAAAGGGAAAGTGGTATTTGACCATGTTACATTCGGATATGATGAGAAAGTAGTGCTTCGGGATGTGAGTTTTCAGATACAGCCGGGAGAAACCATTGCCCTGGTAGGCTCTACAGGGGCAGGAAAATCAACCATTATCAATTTAATCAGCAGATTTTATGATACAAATCAGGGACAGGTGCTTCTTGACGGTTATAATGTAAAAGACGTGACGGTAGAGAGTTTAAGAAGGCAGGTAGGAACCATGACTCAGGAGAACTTTATTTTTTCCGGTACTATCAGAGATAACATACGTTATGGAAAATTGGATGCTACCGATGAGGAAATTGTGGAGGCGGCAAAAGCGGTCAATGCCCATGATTTTATCATGAAACTGGAAAAGGGATATGACACAAAACTTTCAGAGCGGGGCGGAGGACTGTCCATTGGGCAGAAACAGCTGCTGGCTCTGGCGCGGACAATGGTTTCAAAGCCTAAGATATTGATTCTTGATGAAGCCACTTCCAGTATTGACACAAAAACGGAGATGATGATTCAGGATGGAATCGAGCAGCTGCTGCAGGGGAGGACGTCTTTTGTGATTGCCCACCGGCTTTCTACCATTAAGAAAGCAGACCGGATTTTCGTGGTGGAAGACGGAATGATCATGGAAGAAGGGAACCACAGCCAGTTATTGGAGAAAAAAGGTCTGTATTACAACTTGTATATGGCACAGTTTGGAAATACAGCTTAAAATGTTTTCAGTATGGTTTGAAAATTGGAGATACTTCTTAACAAAGCGTTGGAAGTACCTCTTAAAAAAGAGTTGCAGTCTGTTTTCTTTTATGTTATGATATCTGAGTTGCATTAAGCACATCTGTGGAAAAGCAGACCGGTGCCTTTGCTCGGGGTTGTCTGATTTGATGAAGCAGATGGAAGAAATTTTTAAAAACCAGGAGGTAGAAAAATGAGCGTTATTTCAATGAAACAGTTATTAGAAGCAGGTGTTCATTTCGGACATCAGACAAGAAGATGGAACCCTAAAATGGCTCCATACATCTACACAGAAAGAAATGGTATCTACATTATTGATTTGCAGAAATCTGTAGGTAAAGTAGATGAAGCGTACAAAGCAGTATCTGATATTGCAGCAGAAGGCGGTACCATCCTTTTTGTAGGAACAAAGAAGCAGGCACAGGAAGCTGTAAAAGAGGAAGCACAGAGATGTGGTATGTACTACGTGAACGAGAGATGGTTAGGTGGTATGCTTACAAACTTCAAGACCATTCAGTCAAGAATTAAGAGATTAAAAGACATTGAAAGAATGGCAGAAGACGGTACATTTGATGTTCTTCCGAAAAAAGAAGTTGTAAACTTAAAGAAAGAATGGGACAAACTTGAGAAAAACCTTGGCGGTATCAAGGATATGAAGAGAATTCCGGATGCTATCTTCGTTGTAGATCCTAAGAAAGAAAAAATCTGTGTTCAGGAAGCACATTCACTGGGAGTTACTTTGATTGGTATTGCAGATACAAACTGTGATCCGGAAGAGTTGGATTACGTTATTCCGGGTAATGATGATGCCATCAGAGCAGTAAAATTAATTGTTTCAAAAATGGCTGATGCTGTGATTGAAGCAAATCAGGGTGAAGAAATGGCTGCTCCGGAAGCTGAGGAAGATGTAGCAGAAGAAGCAGAAGAGACAGTTGTATCAGAAGACGAAGAATAGGATATAGATAGGAGGATATAGATTATGACAATTACAGCAGCAATGGTAAAAGAATTAAGAGAATTAACAGGCGCTGGTGTTATGGCTTGTAAAAACGCTTTGGTTGAAACTGACGGAAATCAGGAAGAGGCGATTGAAGTTTTAAGAAAAAAAGGTGAAGCTACCGCTGTGAAGAAATCAGGAAGAATTGCAGCAGAAGGTATTGTTTATACAGCAGTGAAAGATGGCAAGGCAGCCATCGTTGAAGTTAACTCAGAGACAGACTTCGTAGCAAAGAATGAAAAATTCCAGACATTTGTTGCAAACGTTGCAGATCAGATTATTGATTCTGATGCGGCTGATTTGGATGCATTCATGGAAGAACCATGGAAACTTGATACAGCAAAGTCTGTAAAAGATGAGTTGGTATCACAGATTGCAGTAATCCGTGAAAACATGAATATCAGAAGATTTGAAAAGATTACATCAGACGGTGTGATTGTTTCTTATATTCACGCAGGTGGAAGAATCGGTGTTCTGGTAGAAGCAGATGCACCTAAGGATCCGGCAGTGGAAGAAGCATTAAAGAATGTTGCTATGCAGGTAGCGGCTCTGAATGCAAAGTTTGTTTCACAGGATGAAATCAGCGATGAATATAAAGAACATGAAAAGGCAATTCTTTTAGAGCAGATTAAGAATGATCCTAAGGAATCCCAGAAGCCTGAAAAGGTAATTAACGGTATCATTATGGGACGTCTGAACAAAGAATTTAAAGAGGTATGTCTGCTTGATCAGGTATATGTTAAGGCAGAAGATGGAAAGCAGTCTGTTGCAAAATACTTAGAAGAAGTTTCTAAGCAGGTAGGTGCGACAGTTACTTTGAAGAAGTTTGTTCGTTTTGAGACTGGCGAAGGTCTTGAAAAGAAAGAAGAAAACTTTGCAGAAGAAGTAGCTGCTCAGATGAAATAAATCTAGGTAGAATAATAAGATAAGAGAAAACCCTTTAAGCGTAGGTAAGTTACTATGTTTAAAGGGTTTTTTTGCGTCCAATGAGAACACACAACTTATCGCATAGTATCATAACTAATCACAAAAGTTGGACCGAATTTGGTCCAAAGTTGGTCCGGATAAAATGGACCAACTTTAAAAGAAGAGTTTGCTTAATTCTTCGTTAATAACTAAATTGGATTGCTATGAAATATTTATTAAATATTAAAATAATGAAATAAAAATGTATGCGAATAAGAGAACAACGTTCTATTAATAGAATATTTTATAGCAGTTCAAAATATGGAACTAAAAAGATTAATACACCATAAAAGGGTGAAACGAAACAAAAATGCACCACTACAGTTAATGGTTAAATATTAAAGTTAGAATTATGATAATGGTGCTGGAAGCAATTGGCTTCCTAAAAATACAATTGAATAACAATTACAAATTTATGAAAGAATTTCATATCTTACACAGAATAATTAGTGTAAGGAGTAAAATTCCGGTGCACCTGTCTGGATAATCATTCATAGCAATGCGAAGAGAACCGAAGGATTGAAAAATGAAGGTGGAGCGAGCAGGACAGATTAAATGTAGCGGAAGGATAATAAAACACAGAGGAGTGAAAGAAACTCCTTATCCTCGAAATGGCGGCAGAGGAGATAGTTTCTTAAGGAAGCGTCGTGAACGCATAAGCGGCTTGTTTGTAATTCCCAGGTGTACGGGCGATGAGGGCTTAAAGATAAGCACAGTGCACATACATAGTTAATAACCCACAGTACTATGAATGAATATGAAAGGAGCAGAATAGTTGGGAATTAACGCAAAAAAACAAAAGCCAGAAAAAAATAGCAAAGAAAACAATGCTAAAGAAAAATTGGAAAGAGATTTAAGAAGCTGCATGAAATGCAAATATTTTTGGGGAAATGATAACAGATGTATTAATAATGAAAAATGTGGAGCAGGAAAGCAAAAAACAGAAAAGCAGCAGGAGAGTAAATGTGTAGGATGTCCATATGGAAAAAACAGCAGATATTGTTTTCCGTGCATGAGAGATTTATTAGGAAAGTAAGAAAGAAGGATACATAGATGACTAAAAAGGCAAGGAGGCACAGACAGATGGAAAAGAGATTAGAAATAATTGCAATTGACCATGGATGGTCAAATATAAAAACAGTTAATACAGTTTTTTCTACAGCAGTTAATCAAATAGCAAATGAACCGGGGATATTTGATAATATTCTTCAGTATGAAGGAAAATTTTATTCAGTCGGAGGAAAAAGACTAGAGGTAAAAGATAACAAGGTTACTGACGAAAGTTTTTATCTTCTTACGCTTGCAGCTATGGCGAAGGAGTTGAAGATAAGAGGAAAGAATAGTGCAGATGTCTTTTTATCCGTAGGACTTCCGTTAACCAGATTCGGAGCAGAAAAGGATAATTTTATTAAATATCTGTCTAAAAAAAGAGAGTTGGAGTTTAAATTTGAAAATAGAACATATAGAGTAAATATTATTAAGGTGTCTGTATTTCCACAGTGTTATGCAGCGGTGGCAGATAAAATGCCACAGTATGATAGAAAACATATTGTAGTGGATATAGGATCATGGACAATTGCAGTATAGTCAATATTTAAGACACGATTTTTAAATATATTTTTACCGGGACCAGAGATTATTTCATCCGATCCCAGTAAAGTGC
>CAJFUA010000067.1 GCA_904420085.1 uncultured Eubacterium sp.
ATAAATGTGATTGGAAGCAGGAGGCAGAGAAAAAGTTTGTTAAGACTAAATTTACCTCTTGACAAAGGTCACTTCATAACAGGGGGAAATGTGGTATGTCGAAATCAATCTGGATGGAAAGCGAAGAGTTGCCGAAATATAAAACACTAAAAGGACATGTAAAAACCGACGTTTTGGTAATGGGGGGCGGAATATGTGGGATTTTATGTGCTTATTTTTTAAAACAGGCAGGACTGGATGTGGTTTTGGTTGAGGCGGACAGAATCTGCAGTGGTGTGACCGGAAATACGACAGCGAAAATAACTTCACAGCACGGACTTATCTACAGCAAACTCATAAAATCCAGAGGCAGGGAGATTGCCCAAAAATATCTGCACTTCCATGAAAGTGCGGTAGAAAAGTATAAGGAACTTGCAAAAGAGATTCCCTGTGATTTTGAGACAAAAGATTCTTTTATTTATTCCTGTTCTGACAGAAAAAAGATAGAACAGGAGACAGAGGCAGTGGAAAAATTGGGATTTGCCGCAGAATTTCATGAAAAAATACCGATACCGATATCGGTAAAAGGAGCTGTCATGTTCCCAAATCAGGCGCAGTTTCATCCAATCAAGTTTTTAAAGGGAATAATAAAGGATTTAAAAATTTATGAGCATACATTCATAAAAGACATTGCACCTCATAAGGCGTGGAATGATGACGGGCAAATCACGGCGGATAAAATTATTGTGGCAACGCATTTTCCTTTTATCAATAAACATGGAAGTTACTTTTTGAAATTATATCAGCATCGTTCCTATGTAATCGCCTTGGAAAAAGCACAGGATGTTCACGGCATGTATATGGACAGTGAAAAAACGGGAATGTCATTTCGAAATTATAGGGATTTACTGCTGATTGGTGGAGGAAGTCACCGTACAGGAAAAAAAGGAGGAAACTGGCAGGAGTTAAGAAAATTTTCCGGGGCTGTTTATCCTTCTGCAAGAGAAGTGGGAGCATGGGCAGCCCAGGACTGTATGAGCTTGGATCAGATTTCATATATTGGATGGTATTCAAAAAGAACCTCTGATTTATATGTGATATCAGGATGTAATAAATGGGGAATGACCACATCCATGGCGGGTGCCATGATGCTGTGCGATATGCTTATGGGTAAAGAAAATATATATGAAGATGTATTTTTTCCCAGTCGGAATATGTTGAAACCGCAGTTATTATTGAATGGAGCAGAGGCGGTAAAAAATTTATTAACACCAACAACAAGAAGATGTCCCCATTTAGGATGCGCCCTTAAATGGAATGCTTTGGAGCATACGTGGGACTGCCCCTGTCACGGCTCACGATTTGAAGAAAATGGTAAAATCATAGATAATCCTGCAACCGGGAATATGAAAATGATTCACAAATAATACAATAGGGAGAGACAAAGGTTCGTTTACGGATAACGGTTTTTCTGCTATACTGTAGGAAGAAACAGAGAAAGTAAAGAATAATAAGAAGTCGGGAAAGGTGCCGCTTAAAAGCGGTGCCTTTTAGATGTGACAGAAAGAGTGGAATGTTTGGAATATTGGGATTTATATACAAAAGACAGAATCAGAACGGAAAAGAGAATAAAAAAAGGGGAGAGTGTACCCAAAGGATATTTTAGAACTGTGGTACACGTGGCGATTTTTAATTCAAAAGGTGAGATGCTTATCCAGCAGAGACAGGATGATAAGAAGTTATGGGCAAATCTATGGGACGTAACTGTGGCAGGGAGTGTGATGGCAGGAGAAACCAGCGTGGAAGCGGCGCAGCGGGAGACGCTCGAAGAAATCGGATATCGTTTGGATTTCAAGAACGAAAGACCTGCATTTACCATTGATTTTGAGGATGGGTTTGATGACTGTTATCTGGTCAGGGAAGACTTGGACATTGAAAAACTGGTTTTGAGAAACAGTGAAGTGAAAGCTGTAAAATGGGCCACGAAAGAAGAAATATTTCAAATGATTGATGAGCAGACGTTTATCTCGTATCATAAAGCAAAAATAGAATTAATGTTTTTTCTTAGAAACCAAAGAGGAACACACACAAGAAATGATAAATAACAGAGAGTAAGCAAATGATGGAAGATGAAGGGATGGCGCGTGTCAGCTCTTGATGAGTCTTTGGATTTTTATACCTTTAACTGTATATTGTGAAACTGTGCGTAATAAGATATACAAAAAGGATAATGTATATGCAAATTTCGAAAGTTGTTTCTGCCATCGATGATTTCGTATGGGGACCGGTCATGCTGACCTTTCTTTTGGGAACCGGAATTTTTCTTACTATCAGACTGAAATTCAGACCGTGGAGAAATTTAGGCTACGCTTTGAAAAGTACACTGAGTGAGGAGGCAAGAACCACAACAAGAGGAACAGGCGATGTTTCTCCCTTTTCGGCACTGACCACGGCTTTGGCGGCCACCATTGGAACGGGAAATATTGTGGGAGTGGCTACGGCAATGGCATCCGGAGGACCGGGAGCGTTGGTGTGGATGTGGGTTTCGGCATGTTTTGGTCTTTCATCGAAATTCAGCGAGTGTATGCTTGCCATTAAATACCGTCAGGTCAATGAAAAAGGGAAAATGTCAGGAGGCCCTATGTATACCATGAAGAAAGGGTTTCGGAATAAAAAAACAGGGGCAGTTCTCGGAATGTTGTTTGCCGTCTTTACGGTGATTGCTTCTTTTGGAATCGGAAATATGACACAGGCAAATTCCATTGCAGTGTCCTTAAATGAGACCTTTCATTTTCCGGTGGAAACAGCCGGGATGATTCTGACAGTGCTTTCGTTCATCATCCTGATAGGGGGGATTCAAAGTATTTCAAAAGTTTCCTGCGTGGTGGTTCCCTTCATGGCAATCTTCTATGTGGTTGCTGGATTGCTTGTTATTTTATTTCATATTAAAAATTTACCGTCAGGCATTATCATGATTTTTAAAATGGCGTTTAGTCCCCAATCTGTGGCAGGTGGTGCGGCAGGCACAGTTACGGCTTCTATGATGAATGCGATACGGTTTGGAGTTGCCCGGGGCGTGTTTTCCAATGAGGCGGGAATGGGCTCGGCGGCAATTACAGCGGCAGCAGCCACCACAGATGATCCGGTGCGCCAGGGATATATTAATATGACCGGCACTTTCTGGGATACCATCGTTGTATGTTCCGTCACAGGGCTGTGCATCGCATCTTCGGGAACGCTGGGGACTTTGGATGCGTCCGGAAAGCCCCTGGAAGGCGCCGCTTTGACAATACGGGCATTTCAGTCAGCATTAGGGCCCGGAGGAGCAGGACTGGTGACAATCGGTATCGTACTGTTTGCCTTTTCCACCATTCTCGGCTGGGAGTACCATGGAGAAAAAGCTTTTGAGTACATTTTCCATACTTCTAAGTTCAACATGATTTATAGAGTGATATTTTCCACGATGGTGTTTGTGGGAGCCACGACAGCATTGGACCTTGTCTGGAATTTTTCGGATATTGCAAATGCCCTGATGGCAATTCCCAATTTGATTTGCCTGATGGCAATGAGCGGCGTGGTGGCAAGGGAGACAGAAAGATTCCAACCGGTGTTAGAGAGGGAAAAACAACGGATGTTACATAATAAAAAAACGTTGTCAGATAAAATCCGCGGATATCAGAAAGACCGGGAGACATGATATACTCCCGGTCATTGTATTATAAAATAAATTTTGTTACTTGTTAATCACATGCATTTACTAAATTTTAAAAATTCCTAATGTGTTGGCAACAGAACTGATTAATATGAGAATCAGAAAAACAGGCGCAATCCATTTTATCATTACAACAAACATGGTTCTGGATTTGAAAGACGCTCCATTTCTGGTCACCTCGTCAATAATCGCTTTTGGCCTGATGATAAACCCTACGAAGATACAGGTTAACAATGCGCAAATCGGCATCAGGATGCTGTTGCTGATAAAGTCCATGATGTCAAGTACGGACATGCCCATCCATGAAATAAATGAGAGGGGTCCAAAACCGAGACAGGACGGAATTCCCATAATCAGAGAAAAGGTCAATACAATACCGCATGCTTTGTGTCTGCTCCAATTTGTTTTGTCACAGAAAATAGAAACGATGGTTTCCATCAGTGATATTGAAGAGGTTAAAGCTGCAAAAAATACCAAAATAAAAAAGATTGTACCGATGGCAGACCCCAGTTTCATACTGTTAAAAACTTTTGGAAGTGTCACAAACATTAATCCCGGTCCCTGGTCTAAAGCGCTTTGGTCGCCTCCGGAAAAAGCGAACACGGCGGGAATAATCATCAAACCTGCCAGAAATGCAATGGCGGTATCAAAAATTTCAATCTGTCTGACGGAACTTTCTAACTTATCTTCTTTTTTCATATAGGAACCGTATGTGATCATGATGCCCATTGCCAGAGACATGGAGTAAAACAACTGTCCCATTGCTGCCAGAACTGTTTTTACAGAGACATCAGACATATGCGGTTTTAAATAATATATGACACCTTCCATTGCCCCTTTTACGGTCAATCCGTATATGGCAATAAAAAGGGTAAGGACAACCAGAATTGGCATCATGATTTTGCTTACTTTTTCGACTCCTTTTTCCACACCAAACCAGACAACCAATGTGGTAAAAGCAATAAAAAGGAAAAACCATCCCAACGGTTCGAAAGTTCCTGAAATAAAATTGTTGAAATAATCATCTTTTGCAGCCATAGCAGTCTGCCCGGAAATAAATACGGTGAAATATTTGATAACCCATCCTCCAATCACGGAGTAATACGGGAAAATAATAATCGGAATGACGGCTGACAGCACGCCCAGAAATCCAAAACGCTTATCCAAAGACCGAAAAGCTCCGATTGCACTTAAATTTGTCTTTCTTCCGATGGCAATCTCCGCAATCATCAGTGAAAATCCAAATGTGACAGCTAAAATTAAATAGATAATTAAAAAGGTTCCTCCACCGTACTGTGCCGCAAGGTAGGGGAAGCGCCATATATTTCCCAATCCCACAGCGGAACCGGCAGCCGCCAGTACGAAACCGATTCTGCCTGAAAAGTTGCCTCTTTTTTTCATAATATAAGAATACCTCCAATTTATTATTAAAAATAATTATGTAGGGATTATACAATATATATGGAAGAAAAGAAATATGCAGAGTCGATTTTTATAGAACCAGCGGTTCTAAGGGAGAATACATGAAGAGAATGTCTTTATGTAAGTCTGTAAGAAACAAAGCCTGAACCGGCAGGGCAGTAAAGAGTAAAAATGTAATTAAATGTAAAAGAAAATGCTTGACATTGCTTCGGGGCTTTTCTATAATGGTAAGGCACGCTTAATGGGCGCAGTGCGCCCTGATGCGTGCGCGTGTAATGATAGAACACATAATTCTAGTAAAGGAGGAAAACAGAATGCCTACATTTAACCAGTTGGTAAGAAAAGGACGTAAGTCAGCGATTAAGAAGTCTACAGCACCTGCTTTGTTAAAGACATATAACTCTTTAAACAAGAAGATGAATGATACAGCTTCTCCACAGAAGCGTGGTGTATGTACTGCTGTTAAGACTGCCACACCTAAGAAGCCTAACTCAGCTCTTAGAAAAATCGCCAGAGTCCGTTTATCTAATGGTATCGAAGTAACAAGCTACATTCCTGGTGAAGGTCATAACCTTCAGGAACATAGTGTTGTTCTTATCCGTGGTGGCAGAGTAAAAGATTTACCAGGTACAAGATATCATATCATTAGAGGTACTTTAGATACTGCAGGTGTTGCAAACAGACGCCAGGCACGTTCTAAGTACGGCGCTAAGAGACCTAAGAAATAGGTCCCAATAGGAATGACGGTTTCGTCAATCACAGGTTGAATGATTTGTAACGGTTATTAGGGTTATGTAAATATATAGTCTTAAGCCGTGCGCAAGACACAACTTATGTGAGTACCTATGATTTAATTAAAATAATTAAGGAGGGAAGTAACATGCCACGTAAAGGACATACTCAGAAGAGAGAAATTTTAGCGGATCCTATGTACAACAGCATCGTAGTTACAAAACTTATCAATAACATTATGTTAGATGGTAAGAAAGGTGTAGCTCAGAAAATCGTGTATGGCGCATTCGAAAAGGTTGCATCTGAAACAGGAAAAGATGCGATTGAAGTGTTCGAGGAAGCTATGAATAATGTTATGCCTGCATTGGAAGTTAAGGCAAGACGTATCGGTGGTGCTACTTATCAGGTACCTATCGAGGTAAGGCCTGAAAGAAGACAGGCATTAGGACTTCGTTGGATCACATTATACTCACGTCAGAGAAGTGAGAAGACAATGGTAGAAAGATTAGCCAACGAAATCATGGATGCTGCCAACAACACCGGTTCAGCGGTTAAGAAGCGTGAAGACATGCATAAGATGGCAGAAGCTAATAAGGCTTTCGCACACTACAGATTCTAGTTTGCATGGAGCATTGCAAACGAGAAAAACGTTTTGCATTGTGCTGGCACAAATGCAAATACGGTTTTCGAAGTTTATGAGGCGAATGCCTTTAGCGAAAATCTAAAAAATTGTTTAATATGCAGCAATGCATGACATAATATAGGCGTAAGCCCCAAGACTAAAAAGAGGAGGAAAAAATCTTGGCTGGAAGAGAATATCCATTAGAGAGAACAAGAAACATTGGTATTATGGCTCATATTGATGCCGGAAAGACGACACTTACCGAGCGTATATTATACTATACCGGTGTTAATTATAAGATTGGTGAAACTCATGACGGCGCTTCAACCATGGACTGGATGGAGCAGGAGCAGGAAAGAGGTATCACAATCACATCTGCAGCTACAACATGTCACTGGACATTAGAGGATCATCACAAACCAAAGCCAGGTGCTTTGGAGCATCGTATCAACATTATTGATACACCGGGACACGTTGACTTCACAGTGGAAGTTGAGCGTTCACTCCGTGTGTTAGATGGTGCCGTTGGTGTGTTTGATGCAAAAGCCGGTGTTGAGCCACAGTCAGAAAACGTATGGCGTCAGGCTGACACTTATAATGTACCACGTCTGGCATTCATCAATAAGATGGATAAAATGGGCGCAGATTTCTTTTATTCCGTTCAGACGATTATCGACCGTCTGGGTAAAAATGCGATTCCTGTTCAGATTCCAATCGGTAAAGAAGATGATTTTATTGGAATTATCGATTTGTTTGAAATGGAAGCATACTATTATAGAGATGACAAGGGTGAGGATATCGAAATCACACCAGTTCCTGACGATTTGAAGGAACTTGCCGATAAATGGCATGATAACCTTGTAGAGAAAATCTGTGAGTTGGATGACGACCTTATGATGCAGTATCTGGAAGGTGAGGAACCTTCTATTGATGATATGAAGAAAGTTCTGAGAAGAGCAACCATTGCCAATGAGGCAGTTCCTGTATATTGCGGTTCTGCATACAAAAACAAGGGTGTTCAGAAGATGTTAGACGGTGTCATTGAATTTATGCCGGCACCAACAGACATCCCGGATATTACAGGTGTAGATGAAGAAGGAAACGAAGTTTCAAGAAAATCTTCAGATGATGAGCCTTTCTCAGCTTTAGCATTTAAGATTATGACAGACCCGTTCGTTGGTAAACTGGCGTTCTTCAGAGTTTACTCCGGTACAATGAATTCCGGTTCTTATGTATTGAATGCGACAAAGGGCAAGAAAGAGCGTGTCGGACGTATTCTTCAGATGCATGCAAATTCAAGATCTGAGTTAGATAAGGTTTATTCAGGTGATATTGCCGCTGCCGTAGGTTTTAAGGTTACAGGAACAGGTGATACCATCTGTGACGAACAGCATCCGGTTATTCTTGAGTCCATGGAATTCCCAGAGCCGGTTATTGAGTTGGCAATTGAGCCTAAGACAAAAGCCGGACAGGGCAAAATGGGTGAAGCTCTGGCAAAACTTGCTGAAGAAGATCCTACATTCAGAGCACACACAAATCAGGAAACAGGACAGACAATTATCGCCGGAATGGGTGAACTTCATCTGGAAATCATTGTAGACAGACTTCTTCGTGAATTTAAGGTGGAAGCAAATGTGGGTGCACCACAGGTTGCATATAAGGAGACATTTACGAAGGCAGTAGATGTTGACAGCAAGTATGCTAAGCAGTCCGGTGGCCGTGGACAGTATGGTCACTGTAAAGTTAAATTTGAGCCGATGGATCCAAACGGTGAAGAAACATTCAAGTTTGAATCTACAGTAGTCGGTGGTAACATTCCGAAGGAATATATCCCGGCTGTGGGCGAAGGTATTGAAGAAGCCGCACAGACAGGTATTATTGCCGGATTTCCGGTTCTTGGTGTTCACGCAACTGTTTATGATGGTTCATACCATGAAGTCGATTCATCAGAAATGGCATTCCATATCGCCGGTTCCATGGCATTTAAGGATGCTATGGCAAAGGGAGACGCAGTATTGCTTGAGCCTATCATGAAGGTGGAAGTAACAATGCCAGAGGAATACATGGGAGATGTTATCGGAAGCTTAAATGCAAAACGTGGACAGATTGAAGGAATGGATGATTTAGGCGGTGGTAAAATCGTCAGAGCGTTTGTTCCATTATCAGAAATGTTTGGATACGCAACAGAACTTCGTTCATCTACGCAGGGACGTGGTAACTACTCTATGTTCTTCGAGAAATATGAGCAGGCGCCGAAGTCTGTAATGGAAAAGGTTGTTGCGGCAAAAACAAAATAAAAATTAAGGGTTGAAAATATTCCCATTATAAAATATAATGGGGATAGCCTTTTTATGCGAGTTGCATTCAGATTGCAGTGATAATACCGGCATTTGAGGTGCACCGCGATTGTCTTGAAGGTCTGGCAGTCAGTTTTTCGGGACAGAAGTGGACCAAAGGGTCGTAAACTAATAATATTTAATTTTTTAGGAGGATTACAAAAATGGCAAAAGCTAAGTTTGAAAGAACAAAACCACATTGTAATATTGGTACCATCGGTCACGTAGATCATGGTAAAACAACTTTAACAGCTGCTATTACAAAAGTATTAGCAGAAAGAGTTGAAGGAAATGAAAAGGTAGATTTTGAGAATATCGATAAAGCTCCTGAAGAAAGAGAAAGAGGTATTACAATTTCTACAGCTCACGTTGAATATCAGACAGCAAAGAGACATTATGCTCACGTTGACTGCCCGGGTCATGCTGACTATGTTAAGAACATGATTACCGGTGCTGCACAGATGGATGGTGCTATTCTTGTTGTTGCTGCCACTGACGGTGTTATGGCTCAGACAAAAGAGCATATCTTACTTTCGCGTCAGGTAGGTGTTCCAAAAATCGTTGTATTCATGAACAAATGTGATATGGTAGACGATGAAGAATTATTAGAATTAGTTGAAATGGACGTTACTGAAATCCTTGAAGAATATGGATTTGAAGGAACTCCAATTATCAAAGGTTCAGCTCTTAAAGCTCTTGAAGATCCATCATCTGAATGGGGTGATAAGATTATGGAACTTATGGACACAGTTGATGACTATTTCCCAGATCCAGAAAGAGATACAGATAAGCCTTTCTTAATGCCAGTAGAAGACGTATTCACAATCACAGGTCGTGGTACTGTTGCTACAGGTAGAGTAGAGAGAGGAACACTTCACTTAAACGATGAAGTTGAAATCATCGGTGTTAAGGAAGAAACACAGAAGACAGTTATCACAGGTATTGAAATGTTCAGAAAGCTTCTTGATGAAGCTCAGGCTGGTGACAATATCGGTGCTCTTTTAAGAGGTATTAACAGAGACCAGATCGAAAGAGGTCAGGTTCTTGCTAAACCTGGAACAGTAACATGCCATAAGAAGTTTACAGCTCAGGTTTACGTATTGACAAAGGATGAAGGTGGACGTCATACTCCTTTCTTCAACAACTACAGACCACAGTTCTACTTCAGAACAACTGACGTAACAGGTGTTTGTAATTTACCGGCAGGTACAGAAATGTGTATGCCTGGTGACAACGTAGAAATCACTGTTGAACTGATTCACCCAATCGCTATGGAGCAGGGTCTTGGATTCGCTATCCGTGAAGGTGGTAGAACAGTAGGTTCAGGTAAGGTAGCTACAATTATTGAATAATAAGCTAGAAACCTAGTATTTATAGGCATTCCCGAAATTTTCGGGGATGCCTTTTTTTCGTTCTTACAAGATGAATTTCAGAAAAGTGTCGTCAAAAGTGTCGTCAAAATTCACCTAAAAGTAAGAATGAGGACTTGTTGCAAACAAAAAAGAACTCCGAATTTACTCGGAGTTCATACTTACCATCTTGTAATTTTCTTTACATCTGCAGCTCTTTTTGGATCTTTTTT
Organism: uncultured Eubacterium sp.; assembly: GCA_904420085.1. GTDB lineage: Bacteria > Bacillota > Clostridia > Lachnospirales > Lachnospiraceae > Eubacterium_G. The sequence goes on from CAJFUA010000067.1 coordinate 10,386, forward strand.
GATTTGAAGTTGAGCTTCAATAAAACTATCTACATCACGTCTGCCTTCATCAGTTAGCTGATAATAATTAGTTAAATGTTCATCTAATTTAGGCATACTTTGTTTTCCAAACAATTCCATTAATGGATAAAGAGAATTCTTTAAATAAGTTTTGATTCTGTTTCCGTCCAGAACTTTATCAAATCCATGTGGAAGCTCAGGTAATATAATCTTGCTTTCATCGGACCAGTTTTCAGCTTTGAGGGCTGAATCGGAACATATGTCAGAAACTTCGACATTAAGGACATTGGCTATTCTAAGTGCAAAATCAAATCTGATAGCAGTGTCTTTTTGAATAATAGAATAAAGTGTTGTAGGGCTGATTGTGGTTTCTTTTGCCAGCCATCTTACACTTTTTTCCTGTTCATCAAGGATTTTTTTTAGGTTTTTTCCATCACCCATTTGCAGGTACCAACCTTTCTAAATTTTTATATAGTATAACACAGTGTACGAAAAAAGTACACTACAAATAAAAATAATTACGAAAAACACTTGACAGTACGAAATTCGTACATTACAATACTATCACAACCGTACGAAAAACGTAAATCGAGAGGAGGCGAGTGTATGATATATGAAAAATATTTATTAGATGTAAATGATGTTGGAACATTACTTCATTGTTCCAGTAGTCATGCATATAGAGTTATTAGAGATTTAAATAAAGAATTGGCTAAAGGTGGATATCTTGTAGTTGCAGGTAAAATACCTAAAGCCTATTTAGAACAGAAATTATTTGGATTAAAAGAATCAGAAAAGGAGAACTAAGTGATGGCATTTAAAGACAAAGAAACAGGAAAATGGGTTGCGTAATGGTATGAACCTAATGTTTATGGTGCAGTATAGTCAATATTTAAGACACGATTTTTAAATATATTTTTACCGGGACCAGAGATTATTTCATCCGATCCCAGTAAAGTGC
>CAJFUA010000068.1 GCA_904420085.1 uncultured Eubacterium sp.
ATAAATGTGATTGGAAGCAGGAGGCAGAGAAAAAGTTTGTTAAGACTAAATTTACCTCTTGACAAAGGTCACTTCATAACAGGGGGGAGAGAAATGCAGATTGGAGCGTATTCCTTTGATTTAGATAAAGAGCCGGTGATTATGGGGATTTTAAACGTGACGCCGGATTCATTTTCCGATGGGGGAAAATGGAACAATATAGATGCCGCATTGAAGCATACGGAACAGATGATTGGAGAAGGAGCGAAAATTATTGACGTGGGCGGCGAATCAACCAGACCGGGGTATACCCTGATTGAGGACCGGGAAGAAATGGACAGGGTTCTTCCGGTAATTGAAGCAATTAAAAAACGGTTTGATGTGTGTGTGTCACTGGACACCTACAAAACGGATGTAGCGAAAGCAGGAGTGGACGCAGGCATTGATATGATTAATGACATCTGGGGATTTCAATGGGGAAAAAAAGACATGGCAGAACTGGCGGCCCGGACCGGAGTTGCCGTCTGCATTATGCACAACAGGGATAATACCCGCTATGAAAATTATGTGGAAGATGTTTTATCAGATCTGAAAGCATCCATTGAAATCGGACATAAAGCCGGCGTAAAAGATTCCCAGATAATTTTGGATCCGGGTGTGGGGTTCGGCAAAGATTTTACGCAGAATCTTACTATTATCAATCAGGTAAACCAATTAAAAGAACTGGGATATCCCGTTCTGCTTGGCACTTCAAGAAAGTCAGTCATCGGACTGGCATTAAATGTGGAGCGGGATCAGAGAGTGGCAGGGACGGTTGCCACAACTGTTATGGGGTATGAAAGAGGATGTAGTATTTTCCGAGTGCATGATGTGAAGGAAAATTATCAGGCGCTGATGATGGCAAAAGCCATTATGGAAAAATAGCCGGAGCATACTTTTGTTGTACTCCGCTTTGCTATAAGTTTTGAAATGGAGAGAAAAATGGATCATATAAAGATTGTGCAGTTGGAGATTTTTGCCTTTCACGGCTGCGAAGAACAGGAAAAAAGAGACGGACAGAAATTTTATATTGATGCAGATTTATATACGGATATTCGAACTCCGGGAATCAGTGATGATTTAAATGACACCATAAATTATGCAACAGTCTGTCAGTTTATTGATAAATTTATGAAAGAAAACCGGTTTGATTTAATCGAGGCGGCGGCAGAACAGACAGTCAGAGCCTTATTACAGGAGTTCCCTAAGGTAAGAGGTGTGGATTTTACCATTTATAAACCCAATGCTCCGATCGGTCTGCCTTTTGAAAATGTGGCTGTCTCTATCAGCAGAAAATGGAGCAAAGTTATTTTGGCTGTCGGTTCCAATATGGGAGACAGAGAGGCGTATCTAAACGGTGCGGCAGACAGTTTATATGATGACGGAAACTGTAGGGTGAATGTTATTTCCAATTATATAGAGACAGAGCCTTACGGTCCGGTGGAGCAGGATAAGTTTTTGAACGGATGCATAGAGTTGGAAACGCTGTACTCACCACAGGAGCTGTTGAAAAAAATCAATCAGATTGAGGCAGAGGCAGGACGTACCAGAGAAGTACACTGGGGACCGAGAACGTTGGATATAGATATTATTTTTTATGAAAATGAAATCGTGGATCAGCCGGACTTGAAAATTCCTCATATAGAGATGCACAAGCGTCTGTTTGTGCTGGAGCCTTTAAAGCAGATTGCACCATATTGGGTACATCCGGTATTTCATAAAACAGTAACTCAGCTGTTGGAAGAGTTGAAACCGGAGAACTCATGTGAAGGCTGTGGCGGCTGTAAAATGCAGTGTGGAAAAGAATAAAAAGATGTTATTTAAAATATAAAGATAGAAAGATAAAAATGAGACGTCAGAGGAGCATTATAAAAAATGAAAGATTTACAGGAAAGCAGAAAAGAAATCGACGATATTGATAATGAAATCGTAAAATTATTTCAGAGAAGAATGGACATCTGTAAAGATGTTGCCGAGTATAAATTAAATACAGGAAAGGCAGTGCTGGACCGACAGAGAGAACTTGATAAGATTCGGACATTGAAAGGAAAAGCCGATAACGATTTTTATGCCCATGGGGTGGAAGAACTGTATGAACAGATTATGGCAATGAGCAGGAAAATGCAGTACAAGATGCTGACGGAAGAGGGCGTAAATAATGATATCGGTTTTGACATTGTTGACGAGCTGGACATGGATGATGTGAAAGTGGCATATCAGGGACTGCCCGGTGCCTACGGACAGCAGGCAGCCACCGAATATTTTGGAGAGAAGGCAGAGTATGTCAATGTTCCCACCTTTCGTGAGGCAATGAAATGTGTACGGGACAGAAAGACGGACTATGCAGTGCTTCCGGTGGCAAATTCTTCTGCGGGAATTGTCACGGATGTATATGATTTATTGGTGGAATTTTCTAATTATGTGGTAGATACTTTTGACATTAAAATAGACCATTGCCTGTGTGGTTTGAAAGGCACGAAAATAGAAGATATCAAAGAAGTCTATTCCCATCCCCAGGCATTTATGCAGAGCAATACATTTATTGAGGAGCATGGCTGGGAAAAGGTAAGTCTGGCAAACACGGCCATCAGTGCCAGATATATTTCCGAGCAGACCAAGAAATCCAGAGCCTGTATCTGCAGCGCTCATGCCGCAGAACTGTACGGATTGGATGTTCTGTATCGGGGAACAAATTTTAATGCCGCCAACACAACAAAGTTTATTATTATCAGCAGGGAAAAGATTGCCAGAAGAAACGCAGGTCTGATTTGTATCAGCTTTGAGATGCCTCATTCCAGCGGTTCCCTGTATCAGATGTTATCTCACATTATTTATAATGATTTGAACATGACCCGCATCGAATCACGTCCGCTTCCGGACAAAACATGGGAGTTCCGTTTCTATGTTGAATTTGAGGGAAAAGCCAACCAGGCAGGCGTTATCAATGCGCTAAGCGGAATTAATGCAGAATCTCTGAACATGAAAATTCTGGGTAATTATTAATTTCTGCAAGATATGGAGTAATTTTTAATCATTTCAAAACAAGGAATCAACATATATAAGATTATTCACTGAGCACACCGGAAACGGTATATCAGCATTTGCAAACTTCATAACTTAAATATTTGTAGATATTATAACAGACCATTCATTTTTTAAACACCGACTTCATCTTCACCAAATTTCTGAAGAAATTTGCTTCAGTGAAGTCTTAAAATCTGATTTTGTGAATCAGATTTTCGTTTTAAATCAATGGTCTGTTCTAATATACAAATAAATTAAGTTATTCAATGTTATGCAAATGCTGATATCCCGTTTCCGGTGTGAGTAATGAATAACAACCCTTAGATGTCCATTCCCACTTTGATAACGAAGAATTTTATCATGTCTTCGTATACTTC
>CAJFUA010000069.1 GCA_904420085.1 uncultured Eubacterium sp.
ATGGCAAGACTGACATTAAGACGAAATTAAGATACCCATGGGACATGAGGTGTAATTTACCCTTGACAAATCTCTTTCCAAAAAGAAATTTTACTTGAATACGTAAAGAAAAACAAATACTTACATCCTCAGTTCTTCGTAGATGATGGTGTTTCAGGTACCACCTTTAACCGTCCCGGATTTCAGAAAATGCAGGATATGGTCGAGCGAGGAGAGATTGGAACAATCATTGTAAAGGATGTTTCCCGTTTTGGTCGTGAGCAGGTAGAAATGGGCAGACTTACACAAGTGGTATATCCGTCTATGGGTGTTACATTCATTGCAATTCAGGAAAATGTAAACTCAACTACCGGCGAAGGAATGGAAATGCTTCCGTTTTACAGCATATTCAATGAGTGGTACGCTGCTCAGACGAGCAAAAAAATTCGTGCCGTCAATGAATTAAAAGCATCACAAGGAAAAAGAGTTGCTTCTGCTGTTCCGTATGGATATAAGAAGATTAAAGGAGATAAAGCTCAGCAATGGTATATTGATGAGCCGGCAGCCCAGATTGTCCGCAAAATCTTTGAACTCTGCCTTTCAGGAAAAGGTCCGTCACAGATAGCAAGGCATCTGGAAAGAGAAAAGATACTTACGCCTACCGCTTACTACAACTCCATCGGAAGAAAAACAAGCAATCCAATGCCTGTAAATATTTACGGATGGAAAGAAAGCAGTATTGAACACATTCTTGAAAATCAGCAATACACCGGCTGTACAGTTAATGGAAAATCCACAACCATAAGCTACAAGGTACATAAGGTTGTGGAGAAACCGAAAGAAGAATATCAAATTATTCCTAACACACAAGAAGCAATTATCAGTGAAAACACTTGGCTGAGAGTTCAGGAACTGAGAAAACATAAACGAAGAAACACTGCGACAGGCAGAAAAAGTTTGTTTTCAGGATTGGTGTTCTGTGCCGACTGCGGGTCTAAATTACATTTCTGCGCTTCAAAGAGTTTGAAAAAGAACCAAGAGTTTTTCCGTTGCGCCAACTACAAAGACGGCAGAGGAACTTGCACCATACACTTTATTCGTGATGTTGTTTTAGAGCAAATTGTAACGGAAGCAATCAGAAATTTAGCGGACTTCATCCGATGTTATAACAGTGTTTTTATGTATCTCATTGCTCAAAAGAAAGGCTCGGACAATCTCAATCAAGAGAAACTTTTAAAAGCAACTGTTGAGAGCAGCAAGAAGAGAATATCTGATTTGGACAAGTTGTTTTCAAGAATCTATGAGGACAATGTAATCGGAAAACTCTCCGATGAGCGATATTCCCGTATGGCAAGTGAATATGAATCGGAACAAAAAGAACTGCTATCAAAGGTCGTTGAATGCGAAAAACAGTTAGCGGAATTACAGAAAAAATCTGTTGATATGAAGATGTTGTATCAAGGGCTTATGGAGTTTACTGAGGTAAAAGAATTGACGCCAATCGTGGTAAACAAGCTGATTGAACGCATTGAAATACACAACAATGAAAAGAAGCATTCGCACAATAATGTTAAGGTGGATATTTACTTTACAGCCATTGGATTATTTGATATTCCAACAGAACAAGAACTGTTAAAGACAGTTGCGGAACTAAAGAAACAAAAAGAAATACGAGAAAAATCCGCATAAAGAAAAGGTGTAACCCCATATTACTGAGGTTACACCATCATTTCTAATAATACTTCCTTATTCACCCGGGGCAAACAGATGGGAGTTTTTTTAGTATATTTAGAGGACGGAAACAAGGAGTACAAGTGAAATAGGGAGGGTACATATGAAAAGATTTTTATTGACATTAGCGATGGTTTGTGTACTTGCAGGGATGAGTGCAGGCAATATTTATGCGGAAGGAGTGGCAATCAATCAAAAAAATTTCCCGGATGATTTATTGCGAAGTACGGTAGCAGAAAATCAATGGAACAGAGATGGGAAGCTAGAGAAAAATGAGATTAAAGATGTAACAAAAATGAAATTGAATCTTGTGCAGGAACTCTACAGTGATTCCGAAAATAACAGTGTAGATATGACTAAGAACTATTCCGTGATAAACTGTAAAGGATTAGAGTATTTTGATAATCTGAAGGAATTGTATTTGTCAGTTTCAGGTATTGATGCAAAGGAATACAGGTACAGAAAAAGAAACTTGAAAAATTTTCATCAGGTATACCGTTTGAAAAAAATAGAAAAACTGACAGTGCTGGGAGATAATACGAAAAAAGTTTGGAAGTTCAATCAGTTTCCAAAACTGACAACATTAAAAATTGGTGGTGGAATGACAGGAACAATCCGTCTGGGAAAGAACTTAAAAAATCTGTATATTGTAGGCTTGGAGGAGGCAGATACATTAAGAAGTGATGACGGGCTTAGAGGAAAAAGTACATTGAATCTGTCTAAGGCAGACAAACTTAGAAAGTTTTATGCAGAAGGACTTTATACAAACGTAAAATTCGGTAATAATAAAAATTTAAGGAAAATTAATATTTCCAATACTGGAACAGAGAAAAATGTCAAAATAAAAACGCTCAATTTCAAAGGTTTAAAAAATGTAAACAGCATTGAAATAAGCGGATGCAACAGACTGAAGAATGTAAAATTAGGAAATCATAAGAAATTGAAACGAATTTCCATTTGTTCCAAGGCATTAAAAGAAATTGATGTAAAAGGCTGCAAAGCATTGCGAATAATTTCTGTTTACCGTAATACGAAAGTAAAAAATCTTGGTAAAGGATACCATATTACAAAATCTAAAGGAACGGTCACTTATCAGAAGAAATAAAACCGGTGGTTTTATGGTAGAATGATTAAAGAATAAATAATTTGACAAAAACAGCATAAAATAATAGAATTAGTGGCATAAGGTAAACGCAATGAAGGGAAGAGTAGGCTGAAGCAAAACTTGACAGAGAGCCTGAGCAGGTGAAAGCAGGCAGTGGAGAGGCAGTTGAAGATGGCCCCGGAGCGGCGGTGATGAGTGAAAGGATACATTTTCATAAATTACCGACGGGAACACCCGTTATCGTGTCATGAGGTTCGGAGGATTCCGGATGAAGTAAAGTGGTACCACGAAGTGATATACTCTCGTCTTTGCAAAAAGACGGGAGTTTTTTGATAGTACAGGAATTTCTTTGAAAATCTTGTTCTATGTGGGAAAAGAAAATAGAGGAGAGGGAAACATGGACAAAAAAACATACTATTTAACAACAGCCATCGCTTACACATCAGGTAAGCCCCATATTGGAAATACGTACGAGGCGATTCTGGCAGACAGCATCGTGCGGTTTAAAAGACAGCAGGGATATGACGTAAGATTCCAGACAGGAACGGATGAACATGGACAGAAGATTGAATTAAAGGCGGCGGAGGCAGGAATCACGCCAAAAGAATATGTGGACAATGTGGCGGGAGTCATTAAAGAAATCTGGGATGCAATGAACACTTCCTATGACAAATTTATCAGAACCACAGATGCAGACCATGAAGCGCAGGTTCAGAAAATTTTTAAGAAATTATATGACAAGGGAGATATTTATAAAGGTTACTATGAAGGAATGTACTGTACCCCTTGTGAATCGTTCTTTACGGAATCACAGTTAGTGGACGGAAAATGCCCGGATTGTGGCAGAGAATGTACACCCGCAAAGGAAGAAGCCTATTTCTTTAAGATGAGCAAGTATGCAGACAGACTGATTGAACATATTAATACCCATCCGGAATTTATTCAGCCGGAATCCAGAAAGAATGAGATGATGAATAATTTCCTGCTTCCGGGACTTCAGGATTTATGTGTATCCAGAACTTCCTTCAAGTGGGGGGTTCCGGTAGACTTTGATCCAAAACATGTAATTTATGTGTGGATTGACGCCCTTTCAAACTATATTACCGGATTGGGATTTGATATAGACGGAAACAGCGACCCGATGTTTGAAAAATATTGGCCGGCAGACCTTCACTTAATCGGAAAAGATATCTTAAGATTCCACACGATTTACTGGCCGATTATGCTGATGGCTTTGGACATTCCCCTTCCAAAACAGATCTTCGGACATCCTTGGTTATTGCAGGGAGACGGTAAGATGAGTAAATCCAAAGGAAATGTCATTTATGCCGATGATCTGGCAGGTCTCTTTGGTGTGGATGCCGTAAGATATTTCGTACTGCATGAAATGCCGTTTGAAAATGACGGAACTATCACATGGGAACTGATGGTGGAGAGAATGAATTCCGACCTTGCCAACACACTGGGAAATCTTGTAAACAGAACTATTTCCATGTCCAATAAATATTTCGGCGGTGTGGTTGCAGACAAAGGAGTAACGGAAGAAATTGACGCCGAATTTAAGCAGACGATTCTTGAAACGCCGGTAAAAGCGGCAGAGAAAATGGATAAACTGCGCGTGGCAGACGCCATTACGGAAATCTTTGCATTGTTTAAGAGATGTAATAAGTATATTGATGAAACAATGCCTTGGGCATTGGCAAAGGATGAGGATAAGCAGGACAGACTGGCCACGGTACTTTACAATTTAATTGAAGGAATCAACATTGGCGCAAGCCTGATTGAGCCATTTATGCCGGAAACGTCCAAAAAGATTTTAGAGCAGATTCACGGCGAGGCAAGGGCGTTTGACGATATGAAGGAATTTGGAAAATACCCTTCAGGAAATCAGGTGACGGAAAAGCCGGAAATTCTGTTTGCCAGAATGGATGTAAAAGAAGTTATGGAAAAGGTAGCGGAGATTGAGAAGGCGCAGAAAGAGGAGGCAGCAGGAGAGAAATATCCGGAAGTGGAGAAAAAACCAGAGATTTCCATTGATGATTTTGACAAAGTGCAGATTCAGGTAGGCGAAATTATTCAGTGTGAACCTGTTCCGAAAGCAAAGAAACTTTTGGTATCACAGATAAAGATTGGCGCGGAAACAAGACAGATTGTGTCAGGAATTGCGAAATACTACAAACCGGAAGAACTGGTAGGAAAGAAAGTGGCTGTCATTACCAATCTGAAACCGTGTAAACTCTGTGGCGTGGAATCCCAGGGTATGATTCTGGCAGCAGGAGATGACGAAGGCAATCTTTCGGTTGTAACAGTTGATAAAGATATTGTGGCAGGCAGTGAAATCTGTTAATCTTACAGTGGAGAGAACATTTTACGGAGAGAAATGATAATCCAAATGCTTTGAGTGAAAAAGGAAAGGAAGAGGAAGATGATTTTTGATACACATGCTCATTATGATGATGAAGCTTTTGACAGTGACAGAGAACAACTTTTAGAGAGAATGCGAAACCGGGGCGTGGAATACATTGTAAATGTGGCAGCCTCCATGGCGTCCTGTAAAAGTACCATCGGTTTAATCAGACGGTTTCCGTATGTGTATGGTGCTCTTGGTGTGCATCCAGACCAAGTCAGCGAGCTTACGGAAGAAGATTATCACTGGCTTGGAAGAAACATCTATAAGCCAAAGATTGTGGCTGTGGGAGAAATCGGACTGGATTATCATTGGAATGACAATAAAGAGCAGCAGAAAAAAGCCTTTGAGCGGCAGATGGATATTGCAAGGGAGGCGGAACTGCCAATCGTTGTTCACAGCAGGGATGCGGCGCAGGATACATTGGAAGTAATGAAAGCAAACAAAGCAGAAGAAATCGGCGGCGTCATACATTGTTTTTCTTATACAAAGGAAATGGCAAAGCAGTTTATGGACATGGGTTTTTATCTCGGTATCGGCGGCGTGATTACCTTTAGCAATGCAAAAAAACTGCGGGAGGTGGTGGAATATATGCCAATGGACAAAATGGTAATAGAGACAGACTGTCCATATCTGGCACCGGTTCCGAACCGTGGTAAAAGAAACGATTCATTTAATCTTCCATATGTTGTGAGCAGGATTTCAGAGATAAAACAAATCAGCTCGGACGAGATAATTCGGATTACAAGTGAGAATGCAAAAAAACTGTATGGCATTGTGGAAAACCGCATATAGTATGACATCAGCGAAAGCAGGATGAAAAGTAAAGAGGTAGACAGATGGCGTATTTAGGCTCGCCCAGTGCGACGAAAGAGGTAATAAATAAATATAGTTTTGCATTTCAAAAAAAGTTCGGGCAGAATTTTCTGATTGACGCCAATATTTTGGAGAATATTGTAGGAGCGGCAGAGATAAGCAAAGAGGATTTCGTCCTGGAAATTGGACCGGGTATCGGCACCATGACCCAGTATTTATGCGAAGCCGCCGGACAGGTGGTGGCTGTGGAGATTGATAAAATGCTGATTCCGATTTTACAAGATACATTGTCCGAATATGACAATGTGGAAATCATCAATCAGGATGTACTAAAAGTTGACATAAAATCTCTGGCGGAGGAAAAGAATCAGGGAAAGCCTATTAAGGTGGTGGCGAACCTTCCGTATTATATTACCACACCAATTATTATGGGACTGTTTGAAAGCAAAGTTCCCATTGAGAGTATCACCATTATGGTGCAGAAAGAAGTGGCGGACAGAATGCAGACCGGTCCTGGCTCCAAGGATTACGGCGCCTTGTCGCTGGCAGTGCAGTATTATGCGGATGCCAAAGTAATGCTGAATGTGTCTGCGTCCTGCTTTATGCCCAGACCGAATGTGGATTCGGCAGTGATTCAGTTGACCCGTCACCGGAAAGCGCCGGTGGATGTGGAAGACGAGAAACTGATGTTTCAAATTATCCGCGCAAGTTTCAATCAGCGCAGAAAGACACTGGTCAACGGATTAAAAAATTCACTGGAGTTGGATTTCTCAAAAGAGGAAATTTTGTCAGCCATTCAGGAGATAGGAAAGCCGGATACCATCCGGGGAGAAGCGTTGACGCTGGAAGAATTTGCAATGTTAAGTAATCAGTTGAAAAAAAAGAAGTTCTCGTGATGAGAACTTCTTTTCTTTCGTACACTGTATTATGATACCACACCTTTGGCACTGCAAGTGATGGTCACGGATTTTGTATAGTTTGCTGTTGCGCCACTGCTGCTTTTATGAGTTGCTACAGCTTTTGCCGTGGCTTTATTTCCGCTTTTTGAGGAAGTACAACTTTTTATGGACCAGCTTTTACCCGGAGCAGTCGTACTGTGGGAACAACTGGTGCATTTGGATGTGGAGCCGTTATACGTAAAGGTTCCTTTAATAGAAACAGACCACATTACCGAACCGGCCGCGTTTTTATAATACGAAGTTTTGGTTTTCGTGATGGTTTTCGTAGTAGCCAGAGTAGAGACATTTAGTATACTATCTGCCAATGACTCGTCTGTGCTGATTACTGTTTCAATATAATCGCCGTTGTCCAGCAGTTCTATCTCTGTAGAAATGGTATTTCCAACAGGGATTATGGGGCTTATCAGATTGTCAGATGAAACTGTGTCCTGTGCATATGTAGTCAGGTTAGAACCCTATACAGAGATTAATGTGATAGTTAATAGTAATGTTGTAATTTTTAATAATTTTGTTTTCTTCATAATCATCCTCCTATAGTTTTATTCAATCACTGTTTCTTCGAAAAAAACTTGTTCCTGCATAAAGACCTGATGCTCTTCATATAAAATGTAGAACCGAAAGATAGTTAATGCCAATAAGCATAGTATGAATATGGATATCAGTATCTTAACATACTTTGAAATTTTAATTCGTTTAATAATACGGTCTGTATTCACAGAAGTATAGTAAGAATTAATAACATCTTCCGGAGTACCAAATTCCTCATACAAGTCTTCAAGGTTACAATCAGGCGTATCTGCTAAAAAATCATTTACATTGATTTTGATAGTCTTGATAAAATTCCGCTCTGATTTGCCCATAATGGGAAAAAGAGCTTTGATTTTTCGAATATAAATTTTACACAATTTATTCATTTGAAGTATTCTCCTTGTCATTGGCTAAAAATTTTAGAATATTTCCAACGTTGGTGGTAACCATCTGATAATCAGATGTAAGTTTTTCTAAATACTCCATTCCGGCATCTTCGATATGATAATAGATTCTGGTCCGTTTTTTTCCAACCAGCTTGGGATATTCCGTAATTTTATTTTCGTTTTCCAATTTATACGCAGCAGCGTATATGGTATTTTGTGACATAGGAAGTGTATTATTAGATATTTCACTAATAATTTTTTTAATGTCATAAATATATGTGTCGTTTTTCTTTAGTATTGATAAAATCAATAACTCTGCAACCCCATTAAGAAAATAATTTTTACTGGCCATATTTGTACCTCAATCGATTGATAATGCTATTATAACATAAAAATTAAATGGTTCAATATTTGAGTCAACAAAATATGCATTGACAGGAATTAAGCAAAGTGGTATATTTTATGCATAACGAATATTTATACCGATACAGATAGCGAACTGAAAAAATCAAAAGTTTTGTCACGGATTAGAAAAAAACAGAAATAAAAATGAAAAAGGTTGAGATGAAATGAAGCGGAAAAGTGCAAGAGCAGTATTTATTGTTCCTGTGCTTTTTTGAGTTTTGGTTCAAAATTTTATAAATATTAGGAGTGAAAACAGTTTAAAAAGAAGTTCTGGTGATAGGAACTTCTTTTTTTTCATATATTGTACAAAAAGCCGGGATTGAATAAGTTGAAAACGCTGTGTGAAATCATAAAAAGTAATGCAAAATTAGAGTTGTTTATGTCGATTATTTTGCTGGTGTCAGTAACGGTAATAGCCTGCAATATGGAAAAAGTGATTGTGGAGAAGGAGAGTGAAAGTGTCACAACAGAAAAAAAGAATGGCAGGGCAGTTGTAATTGATCCAGGACACGGTGGGGCAGATCCCGGAAAAGTGGGAACAAACGGGGCGAAAGAAAAGAATGTCAATTTGTCCATTGGAAAAGTATTAAAAGAGGTTTTGGAAAAACAGGGATTTGATGTGGTAATGACCAGAACGGAAGATACTGTTTTGGGAAACAGCAGTAAGTTTTCAAAAATAGGAGATTTAAATGCCAGATGTGATATAATTAATGCAGTTTATGCAAAAAACAGTGATAGCATTATGGTCAGCCTTCATCAGAACAGTTTTGCTCAGGAATCTGTTCATGGTGCGCAGAGTTTTTATTATCAAAGGTCGGAAAACAGCAAAAGATTAAGTGAGAGTATTCAGGAGGAATTAAATAAAGGAATCAATACGGAAAAAGCGAAAAAGGCAAAGCCAAACGACAGTTACTATATGCTGATTAATTCTAAATGTCCGGGGGTTATCGTAGAGTGTGGTTTTTTGAGCAATCACACGGAAGCGAATCAGTTACTGGATGAAGATTATCAAAAAAAACTGGCTGAAATTTTATGCAGAGGGATTCAGAATTATTTTGGCATAGAATGATAATAACGGCATGTCAGCAGCAAGGCATGACAATCAAGTCAGTAACAGGGTAAGACAATCAGTTAGTTGTATTTTAAAAGTACATATGATAAAATAAATAAGATGCATTCAGGTGAGGCGGAAAATGAACACAAAAATTGTAAAAACAGATACAGATAATATAGAAGAAATACAGGAAGCGGGGAATATTATCAGACAGGGAGGTTTAGTGGCTTTTCCTACGGAAACGGTGTACGGACTGGGCGCAAGTGCGTTGGACGAGCAGGCTGCCGCAAAGGTCTATGCTGCCAAGGGACGTCCTTCCGACAACCCGTTAATTGTTCATGTCTGCAACAGAAAGATGGTAAAACCATTGGTAAAGGCAATTCCAAAGGTGGCAGAAAAGTTGATGGATGCGTTCTGGCCGGGACCGTTGACGTTGGTATTTGAAAAGAGCGATATAGTTCCCAAGGGAACCACCGGCGGTTTAAATACAGTTGCCATAAGATACCCAAATCATCCCATTGCCAACCGGCTGATTGAGGCAGCAGGAGTTCCCATTGCGGCGCCAAGCGCAAATCTTTCAGGAAAGCCAAGTCCCACATTGGGCGAACATGTGATAGATGACATGGATGGCAGAATTGATATGATTATCGATGGTGGAATGGTTGGAATGGGTCTGGAATCCACAATTATTGATGTGACAGTAGAACCGCCAATGGTACTGAGACCTGGATTCATCACATATGAAATGGCGAAAGGTGCAGTTGGTCAGTTGAATATTGATCAGGCCGTTTTGAAAAAGCCGGAAGAGGGGGTAAAGCCAAAAGCTCCGGGAATGAAATACAGACATTATGCGCCGGCAGCAGACTACAGTATATATAAGGGGGAAGCAGAGCAGGTAGCAAAAAAAATCATAGTATTAGCAAATGAGAAATCGAATCAGGGAATAAAAGTTGGCATTATTACGGCAGACCAGCATTTAAAACTGTACGAAGGAAAACTTTATGAAAATATAAAAATAGTATCGTTGGGAGATTTGGACAAGCCTGAAACGATAGCCAATAAACTGTTTAAGACACTTAGAGATTTCGATAAAGAGGGAACGCAGTTTATTTTCGGAGAAGCATTTGCTGAAGACAATGTAGGATGGGCGATTATGAACAGGCTTACAAAAGCAGCAGGTTATAACATCGTGGATGTATAACAGTTCGGAGGAAAAATGTTAGAATATTCAAAAATATTATTTATTACTGATACGGATACGTCATTGGGACCTTTGGCGGCAGCGTTATTGAGACATTATCTGCCATTGGAACGAGCGGAAATCAGTTCAAAGGGATTAGTGGTACTTTTTCCGGAACCGATGAATCCAAAGGTAGTAGCGATTGCGGCATCCAAAGGGATTGATATTGACAGGACATCCGTGCAGTTGGAAGAGAGCGATTTTGGGCAGGATGTATTAGTGTTAGTTTTAGATGAAACGAAAAAGCAGGGGATTTATGATGACTTTGTGGAGGCAGTAAACGTTTATACACTCAAAGAATATATTAATGAGCAGGGAAGTATTACGAATCCTGACGGAGGAGAGCTGGCAGATTATGCAAAGCTATATGAAACGTTGGATGAAGTGATAATTAAACTGGCAAATAAACTGAAATAGATACGATAAAATATTATATACGGAGGACAAATTATGGGAAAGACAGTAGTTATGAATCATCCTTTGATTCAGCATAAAATCGGTATTATCAGAAAGAAGGAAACCGGAACAAAAGATTTCAGGCAGTTGATCGGTGAGATTGCTATGCTGATTACTTATGAGGCGACAAGAAATCTGGAATTAAAAGACACAGAAATTGAAACGCCGATTTGTAAGACAACGGTAAAAGAATTAGGTGGCAAGAAACTGGCAATCATTCCGATTCTCAGAGCGGGCTTAGGAATGGTAGACGGAATGCTTGCCATGATTCCGTCAGCAAAGGTGGGGCATATCGGACTTTACAGAGATCCGGTTACGGCATTACCACATCAGTATTATTGTAAACTTCCGGAAGACTGTGATAAAAGAGATGTGTTTGTGGTAGACCCGATGCTTGCAACAGGCGGCTCTGCGGTAGCGGCGATTCAGATGTTGAAAGATCAAGGGGTAAGAAATATTACTTTAATGTGTATTATAGCGGCACCGGAAGGAGTAAAGGCAATGGAAGAAGCTCATCCGGATGTGGATATTTATATTGGTGCATTGGATGAGAAATTAAATGACCATAAATATATTGTTCCGGGCTTAGGAGACGCCGGCGACCGGATATTCGGAACCAAATAAGCAACGCATAAAAATACAAAAACTCAGGAACTTGTGCTGGCACAAAGTTTTATGAGTTTTTGTATTTTTATATGTCGCGCATGGCGCGACTGAGATGAAGCGGAGCGAAATCGAAGTTGGCGTTGCGACAGAATAGGAGCGCATGGCGCGACCGAGATGGAGCGAAGCGGAATCGAGGTGCAGGGCGCAGGCAATGATTTTAACAGGAGGAAAAACAGTTGAAAGAGGTAAGAACATTAAAACATATTCCTGCCAGATGGATTTGTTTGCTTATTGGACTAAGCATCATGGCATTTGGTGTTGCTTTTTCCATTAAGGCATCGTTGGGAACATCCCCGATTTCCAGTTTCCCTTATGTGACAAGCTGGGTTTCCGGACTGTCGACAGGAACAACCACAATCATTATCAACATCTTTTTTGTTGTTCTCCAAATTTTGATTTTGTCTGGGGCATTTGGAAGGCGTCAGGGAAGGCACGATTGCAGCGGCTATCGGAGTAGGACTGTTCACAAAACAGTTCAAAAAACCTGTTTCTAAATTGAACAAAAATTTTTATAAAAATATTAGCAAAGGAAAACACAAAACGATTATAATTGGAAAGGAGATTGTATGAGCAGTAAACGGCAGGATTATATTTCATGGGACGAATATTTTATGGGTGTTGCATCGCTATCAGCATTACGCTCCAAAGATCCTAATACACAGGTGGGCGCCTGCATTGTCAGTCAGGACAATAAAATTTTATCAATGGGTTATAACGGGTTGCCTATCGGTTGCAGCGATGATGAATTTCCGTGGAACCGGGAGAGCGATGACCCATATGATAACAAATATTTTTATACGACTCACAGTGAATTAAATGCAATTTTGAATTATCGTGGAGGAAGTTTGGAGGGAGCAAAATTGTATGTAACCCTATTTCCGTGCAACGAGTGTGCCAAGGCGATTATTCAATGCGGAATAAAAGCAGTGATATACGGAGACGACAAATATGGCGACACCTCAGCGGTAAAGGCGTCCAAAAGAATGATGGAAGCGGCAGGGGTGGAATATATTCCCTATAAGAAGTCGGGTAAAGAGATTAAGATAAAACTGTAATAAAGTTCCGTGACGTGCTGTCTGCAGTTCATTAATAACGGACACCGAACAACTTTACAGGGAATACGAACAAAAATAAGCTTATCTGAATAGTATAAAATGATAAACGATTAGGATGGCTTATGGATTACAGATATGTACCTTTTTATATGCAGGGTAATGCAATTACAGGTATTTACTATGGACAATGGGGAATGTCGGAAGACCGGGATATCGATTACGTAAAAGAAATGTATCCTATGACATTTTCAAAAATACAGGAAGTTGTAGAGCAGGAGTGTGACAGACAGGAATTCACCGGAAGCATGATGTTTGATGAATATCCGGATAAATTAGGCATTTTACAGATTGTGAATAGAATTTTTGGTAAAGTAAAAGAAGATGAAAAGGAATGCAAAGAGGGAGACAAATGCACGAAGTACCCGGATGACCAGTGGCTGAAGGACATCATTATGGTGCTGTTATTAAATGAAATGTATCGAAGACGCAGGCGCAAAAGATTTTATTAGAATAAATTGTAAGAAAAAAAGTGTTATATTGAACAACATTGTCAGGTTGTCAAATATAACACTTTTTTATTATATAGGAAATTTCTCTGAATTTCCTATATAATAAAAACGCTCCGCTATGGATGCGCACAAGCGCGAAGAGGAAGTTTGTTGCAAAAGCAACCGCGCTTGGCGCGAGAGTTCCGCGAG
>CAJFUA010000070.1 GCA_904420085.1 uncultured Eubacterium sp.
TAAGCGAATAAATGCGGAGCATTTAGAGCTTAGGCATGGCTAAAATTGATATAGGGCGCAGCCCGTTAAGCGAATAAATGCGAAGCATTATAAAATGATGAAGGATAAAGAGGTATAATATGAAGTTAAATATGTTAAAAAGTAAAATTCATAGAGCAACTGTAGTTCAGTCAGAATTAGATTATGTAGGAAGCATCACGATTGATGAAGCGTTGATGGAAGCGGCAGGTATCTATGAATATGAAAAGGTACAGATAGCCGATATTGACAATGGAAACAGATTTGAGACCTATGTGATTGCAGGCGAAAAAGATTCCGGCATGATATGTTTAAACGGGGCGGCCGCCCATATGGTCAATTTAGGAGATAAAGTCATCATTATGAGTTATGCGCAGATGACGCCGGAAGAGGTTAAGGAAAATAAGCCGAAAGTCGTTTTTGTGGATGATAACAATAAAATTACCAGAGTTACAAATTACGAAAAACACGGACAGTTGTTTGATATAGTCAAATAAAAGTGTGACTGTGTCAATGCCGGATGAGGAGACAGTGCAATGAGAAAACTTTTAGAAAATAAAACAGTGGTTTTGGGAGTGACCGGAAGTATTGCGGCATATAAGATTGCCAGCCTTGCAAGCAGTCTTGTAAAGAAAGGCGCCAATGTCCATGTGATTATGACGCAGAATGCCACAAACTTTATCAATCCCATTACCTTTGAATCGCTGACAGGCAGAAAATGCCTGATAGATACTTTTGACAGGAATTTTGAATTTCAGGTAGAACATGTTTCTCTGGCAAAACAGGCAGATGTGTTTATGGTGGCGCCAGCCAGTGCAAATGTGATTGGAAAGATTGCAGGCGGGATAGCGGACGATATGCTGACAACAACGATTATGGCGTGCAAAGCTCCGAAAATTATTTCTCCTGCAATGAATACCAACATGTTCGAAAATCCTATCGTTCAGGATAATATTCAAAAACTAAAAGATTATGGTTATGAAGTCATTGACCCGGCGAGCGGATATCTTGCCTGTGGAGATACCGGTGCAGGAAAGATGCCGGATCCGGAAGTCCTTGAAAATTATATTATGAAAGCGATTGCTAAGGAAAAAGATATGTCAGGAAAAAAGGTGCTGATAACAGCAGGGGCTACTATGGAAAAAATCGATCCGGTCAGATTTATCAGTAATCATTCAACCGGAAAGATGGGCTATGCTCTGGCAAAAATGGCAATGCTGCGTGGCGCAGATGTGACACTGGTCACAGGAAAAACCAATATACCAAAACCGGATTTTGTGAAAATCATAGAAGCAGAGAGCGCAAAAGAAATGTTCGAGGCAGTAGATGACATTTTTGAAAGTCAGGATATTGCCATCATGAGTGCGGCAGTGGCAGATTACCGCCCGAAAACTGTAGCAGAAGAAAAAATCAAGAAAAAAGATGGCGAATCAGTGATTGAATTAGAACGTACAGAAGATATTCTGGCAACCATGGCTGCTCGCAAAAAGAATCAGATTGTGTGTGGTTTTTCCATGGAAACAGAAAATATGCTGGAAAACTCCAAGGCGAAACTGGAGAAGAAAAATCTGGACATGATTTGTGCTAATAACTTAAAGGTGGCGGGTGCAGGTTTTGGCACAGATACTAATGTAGTTACTCTGATTACAAAAGACAGTGTGGAAGAGTTGCCGTTAATGTCAAAAGAAGAAGTGGCAGAGGAAATATTGAACAGGATTATGCTATCATGATGAACTGATTATAAGACCGAATTTTATCGAATGGCAGGTGGAAACACCTGTTGTTAAAGTTTCCAACAATTACCAGTCAGGTTTTTCAAAAAGTTATGATATGATAAGTCGGGAACATTGTTATATCATATTTGTACTTTAGGATATGTTCTATAAAAAACAAAAGGGGAAAATCATGAATAAAATTATAAAAGTACTGATTGCAGCAGTCTGCATGATAACTGCTGTTTCATTGTTGGGAGAAAGTGTCAGTGCGGCAGCGGCTGCTGCACCGTGGTCGAAAACAGAAGACGGAAAATTTGTCAATGGCAATGGTGATGTGATAGAAGGCGCCACCATGAAAGGAATCGACGTAAGTAAATGGAATGGCGATATTGATTGGAAGACGGTTGCCACCACAGATGTGGATTACGCCATTATCCGTTGCGGCTATGGAGATAATTACGTATATCAGGATGATGCGTATTGGGAGCAGAATGTAAAAGGGTGTGAGGAAAACAATATTCCTTTTGGCGTATACATATATTCATACGCAGAAACCGTGCAGCAGGCACAAAGCGAAGCGGCACATGTTTTGAGATTAATTGAAGGACATACATTAAACTTCCCGATATATCTGGATGTGGAAGACAGCGTGCAGGCAAAACTGCCAAAGTCTACCTTGACGCAGATTATTAATACTTTTGTAAACGCAATTCACAATCAGGGATACGAGGTAGGTATTTATGCCAATTTAAACTGGTGGACTAATTATATAGATGCTTCCATCGCAAACAATCAGTCATGGTTTAAATGGGTGGCACAATACAATAATATCGGAACCACTTATGAGGGCGTTTATCAGATGTGGCAGTGTACCAGTACCGGAAAAGTGGATGGTATCAAAGGCAACGTAGATTTGAATTTCTGGTTTGGTGCGGTCAGAACCAGAAGTTACAACGCCAGAAGTATTAAATTGACCACGCCGGCAGTACAGCCTGTCAAAAAGGTTAAAGTTACGGCACCAAAACGTGCAACTATTAAATCTTTAAAACGTGGGAAAAAGAAAGCCAAGATAACGATTAAAAAAGTTAAAGGCGCAAAGGGATATCAGATACAGTATTCCAGAAAACGTTCTTTTAAAGGAAAGAAATCGAAATATTCAAAGACGAGAACAAGAACAATTAAGAAACTGAAATCAAAAAAGACTTATTATTTCAGAGTCAGGGCATATAAACTAAATGGAAAGAAAAAAGTTTACTCAAAGAAGTGGAGTAAAGTGAAAAAAGTAAAAGTAAAATAAGAAACAAGGCTGCTGTTGACGTACAATAGCAGCCTTTGTTATTTTGAAAATTTTTAAAAGCTTTGCAAGAGTCACAGAGGTGCGGAAAAAACTGTTCTAATGAGTATGACAGTGATTTCCGTTAAAATCCCGATGAAATTTGCCGGACAAAACATTGTCGTGAAAAGTGGAATCGGTAAAATTGTTGATTAAATCTACAGCTTCATTTACCGAGTCAGTTAATTTTTTAAATAAAAATTCTGTCTGCTTCCGGCATTTTAAATTGGGATATGGCGTCAGAATATGTCCTTTTAACCGTTTATAATGCAAAGTTGCTTTCATAAAAAGAGTAATCAGGTTTCTTTTTATCCTGCATGGAGCAACAAAAAACTTTTTCATATATCGCATCATGCAGAGCGAATGATAAATTTCACTCTTATTTAATTGGGGATAAAAAGGAGACATGCAGGCGGCTACACCTTTAGAAACAGGAACAAGCTGGTTCATAGGATAGGATGCAGGATTATGCCCGTCTATTGCCAAAATGTAATGCTCCAAATCTCCCTCAATTTCCACGTGTCCACAATCCGTATCTTTCATAAATTGGTTTACATAAGGATGGCAGTTATTATCCAACGTAAAATGGCAGATAAAACCGAGAATGTAACTGTATTCCGGGCTGTTCATTCCATATTTTTGAATGATGCTCCTTGCATGTTTTATAAAACAATAAGTATCCTGATGGTGCATGTCAACACCGAGTCGGGTCAGTTTTCTTTTAAATATATAAAAAAATAAAAAGTCCGGCCCCTGTAATCCAATGCGAAAAGCGTCCGGATATTTTTTTATGGAATTTTTCATGGTGTCTGAAAGTTTAGGAATCACTAATTTACCAAATTTATTGTGTGCGTATAATGCAGGCATGTTATCATTCACCTCCTCTTTTTTTATTATAACACGAATGGGAAAAATTCTCTTTAGAAAATAAAAGATATACAATTTCGCATCCGTATGAAATGCAACTTTTATTTGGATATGACCCATACAGTAGGGTGTACACACTACTATATGGAGTGGAACATTAAAAGCGAAAAGTATAAAATTGTATAATTAAGTATAGGGGTGTTAATATGAATCAGACCACATTAATCAAAACACAGAAAGAAATAGGTGGAAGAGTTCGTGCCGTAAGAGAGCGTCACCATTTATCTCAGGAAGAAATGGCAGAAATTTTAGGTATACGTTCAAGAGCACATTATCAGAGTATAGAATACGGAAGAACTCAGATAATGGAAAAACACCTGCTTATTCTAAATGAATATTTTGGCGTCTCACCGGATTTTATTCTTCTGGGCGAGATAAGAAATAACGAAGAAAATGTGTATGATTTTATTAGTCAGTCACCGGATGAAAAAATAAAAACACTGATAGAGATTTTGACATATGTATGTGGGGGTGAGCATGATTCTCATGAGAAAATACTAAAGATATATCGGGACAACCTGATAAAGAAGGAATAAAATACATTATGCAATCGTCAGATAAACAAATTTTAATTGTAGAAGATAATAAGCATAGTATGGAAAAAGCATGCAGACTTATAAGGCAAATCGATGGAGTATTCATTCACAAGGCAACAAATAGCGAACAGGCATATCGCTATGCTTTTGAATATCACATCGATTTATTTATTGTAGACATTATATTAAACACAAATGTGCAGGGAGATGTATCGGGAACAAAGTTTGTTGAAAATATAAGAAAGATAGAGAAGTATGCATTTACGCCAATCATATTTACTACATCATTGGAAGATGCAAATTTTCATGCATATGCACAGCTGCATTGTTACAGATATTTTGAAAAGCCGTATGACAATAAAGAATTTGTGGAAGTCGTGAGAGAAGCGTTACGTTTTAAAACAGTGAAGGAGGAAAGAAAGTTTTATTATTTTAAAAGTGACGGCATACATTACACGGTCAAAGTAAATGATATTGTGTATTTTCAAAATGACAGATATAATGTGTTTGTACATTGTGTAGACGGTTCAGTGATAGAAACGCCATATAAATCTAATAGAACGATATTGCTGGAGCTGCAATCCGACAGATTTCTTAAATGCAATAAAAACACCATTGTCAATGTAGATTTTGTATCAAATGTAGATCCGGTAAATCGATATATCCAACTAACGGACGGACATGGCATACTGGAACTGGGAGCGCGATTGAGACATAGTTTTCTGGAGGGAATGGTGAAATGTTCGAAGTAGCGTATCGATTATTTGAAATGGCGGCGTTGGTGTTATGTGTACATAATTTGAGCGGTAAAAAAGTAAAGGCGGATATTTATAATACAGGGTTTATTGCGCTGCAATTAACTTTCATGCAGATGATTCAATATGAAATCGCATCAAAGCAGATGTATTTTGCAATATATTTAAACTTCTTTGTTTATGTATATGTTAAGTTTAACGACACAATAAAGAAAACAACATTAAAATGGTTGTTGTCCACGGCAATTATTGGTGCTTTACAAATGATTATATATCTTCCAATGGGTTTTCTTAGTTATGTTATTCCAAATGAGTCGATTATTGTTTTACTTATTAATTTTACAATATTATTAATACTTTTTCTTACCAGAAAGAGTGAGAAATACATACAGATAATTCAATTCTGTGAAAATCGAGATTGGATTATGAAGATTTGCATGATAATATGTACGCTTATTTTAGTGTACTTTATGTTTTTGTTAAAGAAAGAACAGGTTATAGAAGTTGATTTGTTTATTTTAATTAGCATCATTATTGTAATGGTTTTTGTGATTATGTATCGTTGGCAAAAGTCAATATATGAATTAGAACAAAAAGAAAGAGAAATGAAGATTACAAATTTGTATAATGATGTATTTGGTGAATTGATTGAAACAACAAGACGTAGACAACATGATTTTCATAACCAGATAGATGCAATTTATGGTATGCATTTAACAGCGACAACACTAGATGAACTTGTCGAAATGCAGAAGGAATATTGTGATGCTTTGGTTTATGAAAACAGATATACAAAAGTTTTAGGGTGTACAAATAATTCAACTTTGGCAGGATTTTTATATACAAAGTTTATCCATGCAGAAAAATATGGAATAAAAATTGATTATAATGTTGGATATACAGAAAATACATCTATCACTGTATATGATTTAGTTGAGATAATAGGAATTTTAATGGATAATGCAATTGAATATTTAGAGAATAGTCAGTTGACTAAGAAGATTATATTTGATTTGAAAGACTTTGAAGGATTAGATTTAAGCATTAAAAATCCCATTCAAAACATCAGTAATAATGACGTTGCACAGTTTTTCAAGAAAGGATTTACAACAAAAGAGACAGGAAGTGGGATTGGTTTAAGCAAAATTAAAGAGTATCAGAAGAAATATAATTATGATATTTGCGTAGAAATAACGCAGGGAGAAGCCAACGAGTGGCTTGAAATACGAATTGTAGAAAACATGTAAAATAGGCAGTTCAACTTCACAAGAATTGGAGGTTGAGCTGCCTGTTTTTATATTAGCATTTGTAATCATCACGCGATGGATATTTTGGTTCGCCAAAAAAGAACATACTTACACCGTGAAAATGTGTCATAAATCCAAGTGCTAAAAACATACTGCAAAGTTTATTTAAACTTGAATATCTAAATTTTTTCATCACTCAAATTCTCCTTTCCTTATTATTTTAGCAATAATCAATTGTAAAGTATTTAATATAGTAGTCCAAAAACCAACGATAAGATAAGGTCTTATAGCCATGTTGGAATTGAAAATGCTAACAATCATGATAAAAACAAAAATTGTAATGAAACAGTTGTTGTGACATCGTTTGATTAACTTCATATCAGGTTTCGGGCGAAATGGCGACGGAACCGGACCAATGTAATAAGTAATAAATAAACAAATTGTTAATCCTAACAAAATAATGGAATAATTCGTAATTTGTATTAAAGGTAAACAGATAACTGCCGCTCCTAAAATGCAGGCAGTCATTAAAAGACAGGTGATGTAATGTTTGCAATGATATCCGCCTCCATTGACTCTCAACAGAATCAATAGAACAGATGCTGCGATAAACAAATCAAATTTACCTATGAAAGCAAACAAAGTTCCGAGAATTAGAATCTTGCTTAATTCAGAAAGCAATGCAGTAATCGAATATTTTATAATTGCCATTTCATAGTCTGTATAGCCATACATTGTCTGAATCTTTGTTGCCAATGGTCCCATATCTGTTTACCTCTTATGGTCTTTCTGAGAGTTATTGTAGAGGAACATTGGCAGAAAAAAGATTTGTGTAGAAAATTGTCGTTATTATAGAAGAGTTGGTTTGAAAATAAGAAAAAAACGCAGGGAGACTGTCCATGTTGTAAAAAATCAAACAAAATATGTGAAATTAGTTTTGTATGATAACTAAAAGAAACGTAAATCCATATATTATAAAGAAGTAGTGGAAACAAAGTTGATGTATGCAAAAATTAGAATTCACACTTGAGGTATTTTAAGGGAGTTAATAACTGTTATATTTTGTTATTGAAAAAAGCACCAAATGATGTATTGCTTCATTTGGTGCTTATTCTTATAAATTTCGTCTTTGATACTGTATTGTTACCACATAAACGGTTTTGTTTGGTTCGTCAATGCGGAATAGGGCAATATAGTTATCAATCAGTAATTGCCGGTAGCCTTTTCCGGCATATCTGCCCTCATTTCGTTCTTGGTGCGATTGTGGAAATGTGTCTAGGTTTAAAATTGCTTTCTTAATTCGATCCGTTTGTCCTTTAGCATTTTCAGGAGACAATTTCTCATTTGCAATATATTCGTAAATGTTGTCTAATTCACGGATTGCTCTAGGGTTGACCTTTACTTTGTATTTATCCAAAATGTTTCTTCTCCAATTCTGCAAAAACTATCTCTGCGTCAACTGCTTCTGCTCCGTTGGCAATTTCTTGCTCTGATTCAAATATGGCTTGATCAATGCAATTCATTCTTGCAAATTTATCATATAATTCACTGCTCATTATAACCAGGTCACTATATCCGTTTTTGGTAATAAAAATAGGTTCCTGTTCCTTGTGTGCAATATTAGAAATCTCGGTTGTATTACGTAATTCCTTAATAGGCATAATAAGTGGCATATAATTCACTCCTTTCTTGAACATAATTATAGCATAATTGTGTTCAAGAAACAACAAATTATACAACATATTATTGGATTATAAAAATATCAATGGTCAAAACAAAAGGGCGCTGATATAATTGAGGATAGCAAAAGACCAATTTTTGGTTCGGATAGTAGAGAAGTGATACAACCATTAATAAGTCAAGATTTATCTGAGGCTGAAATAAATGAAAATATCATGAGCATTTTAATTGGTGATGAAAAAACTATTTGGTAAGCAAATACAAATCCTAGATAGCTTTTTAAATGAAAGGACTGAATAATATACTATGGAAAACACATTGGATGATGAAATAAAAATAGAGAGGGCAAAAGAAAGTAAGCAAGTGAATAAAAAATTTATGCAAGATACTAAATCTGACGATATTCTTGTTATTATTCTTAAGGCTCATCTATATATGGAGAGAGAATTAATAAAAATTCTTACGGAAACAATTATTGATGAAAACATACTAAGACCAAAAACTTTTAGGCAGAAGCTTGATTTGGCTAATTCTATGGGATTACTAGATGGATATTATGGAGTTCTTGGAAAAGTAAATTCAATTCGTAATAACTTCGCCCATAATATTGATTATAAATTTGATGAAAAAACTTATGAGGATCTTCTATCTACATTAACAAAGATAGATAAAGATGATTTTCTTTCAGAATATGAAGGATGGAAAAGTATGCTTTATGATGGAACAGTTCCTGAGTTTAATTTTAAATTGCAGTTGTTATTAAGTAATATTTGGTTTGCATTAGTTTCATGCCGTGCTACAGCCAAAACAGCAATTGAATTAAAATTAAATGAGAAAGAAATAGAAACCATTTCCAAATTTCGAATGTAAGAAGGAACGGAGTAAAGAAATGAATTTGATATGCGAAAAACAACAATAAATTCTAATTTGTCGAACTGTTTTGCTAGATTTATTTACGAGTTATATAGTGGAGAATGTATAGGTGATAGAGATTAAAATAATGTCATTCGGACATGATTTGTGGGATAAAACAATCGAATTTGCAGAAAAATGTTCATGGCGAGCAGGTTCGTTTTTAGCGTTTAAAATGAGAAATAATGATTTTGAGAGTAATGAACGTGTTCTTGTTGCTTTAGAAGCTGATAATATCGTTGCGTTCTGTACTTTTACAAATAAAGATGAATTGCCGGGAGAATATGATTTCACCCCGTTCATAGGATTTATGTTTGTAGATGAGAAATATAGGGGACATAGAATATCTGAAAAATTGATAGAGACGGCATGTAATTTAGCAAGACAGCAAAATTATCCCAAAATGTATATCATGAGTGGTGAATTAGGGTTATATGAGAAATATGGATTTGTAAAAATCGGCGATTATAAAACTATATATGATGCTGTTGACCAGTTGTTTTATAGGGAATTGTAGAACGCAAAATTCCGGTTTGTCGAAGTTATCCAAAAACAAAACATGTGAAATTAGTTTTGGGAAAATATAAATATTGACGAGACATGACCTCTATACTATGATTTAATTCAGACCATATAAAAGGGAGCAATCAATGAACGTATTGAAAGAAAAGAATTTACCGAAAGTAGCTTTTATTTGTGTACATAATTCCTGCCGAAGTCAAATTGCGGAGGCATTGGGAAAACATCTTGCCAAAGATGTTTTTGAGAGTTATTCCGCAGGAACGGAAACAAAACCACAAATCAATCAGGATGCTGTCCGGCTGATGAAAGAAATCTATCAGATAGATATGGAAAAGACGCAGTATTCAAAACAGTTATCGGAAATCCCACCGGCAGATATCGTTATTACAATGGGATGTAATGTAAGTTGTCCGTCTATTCCCTGCAAATATCGTGAAGACTGGGGGCTGGAGGACCCTACTGGTGCAGATGACGAAAAATTTGAACAGGTTATTTTAGATATTCATAAAAAGATAGAACAATTGGCCCAAAACATAAATGATATTCTAAATAAAAGTAATTAACAGCACAAATAGAAATTTTTTAATGAAACTGTAAAGGTCTTTTCTCTCTCCCATAGTATATTTTTACTTTACATATAAAAAGCATGATTCTTTGAATTTTTCTATGTATTTTCAACAATCCATTCTACACTATTATTGAAAGTTACATATGTATTGATCAGTTACAAAAAATATATGTAATTTCTTCTCACTTATCATGAATTCTAAAAAATTTTACATATACTTTTGGCCTAGTTAGCCAAGAATTATATGTAATTCGTTCCTGCTTGCCATGAAATTTCAAAATTTTTTGCATTATAATTTAGCAATTTGAACATGAAAAATAAAATTTCCATAAGAAACACCTTTATACAGCCTTTATTTTCACATGAGGCGAACGTTCGTTCAATTTGGTCTTGTAAAAGTAAAATGGCCGTGATATGATAATAAAAAGAACGAATGTTCGAAAGAGACAAGGAGGCGGAGGCAATGGAAATTCAACAGAACATGGACATTTCAGAGAAGCTGAAAATATTAACAGATGCTGCCAAATATGATGTGGCATGCACCAGCAGCGGTGTGGACAGAAGCAATCATGGAAAAGGAATGGGCAATACCCATGCATGTGGTATCTGTCATTCTTTTTCTTCAGACGGAAGATGTGTCTCGCTGTTGAAGATACTTTATACCAATGAATGTATTTATGACTGCAAATATTGTATTAACAGACATTCCAATGATGTTCCGCGGGCCAGTTTTACACCGGATGAAGTGTGCAGGCTCACCATGGAGTTTTACAGACGAAATTATATAGAGGGTCTGTTTCTCAGCTCCGGGATTTTAAAAAGTCCTGATTATACCATGAGCCTTATTTATGAGACCATATGGAAATTGCGCCATGAACACCATTTTTTCGGATACATTCATGTAAAGGCGATACCGGGTACATCCCCTGAAATTATAGAAAAGATTGGCTTTCTGACTGATAGAATGAGTACCAATCTGGAACTGCCTACCAGAAAAGGACTGCGGGAACTGGCGCCAAATAAGAGTCACAAGTTGATGCTGACATCCATGAGACAGATACAGATGGGTACAGGAAACTTAATTGCTCCGCCAAATGACGGCTACAGTCTGGTAACCCGCAGCGGAAGACAGCAGAAATCCAAGTTTGTCCCTGCGGGACAGAGTACCCAGATGATTATCGGCGCCACGCCGGAAACGGATTATCAGCTGATGTTGGTTACGGAACATATGTATAAGGAATATAAGATGAAACGTGTTTTTTATTCTGCCTTCGTGGATGTAAATCACAATATCGATGCGCCGGCGCTGACCGGAGCAAATCCATTGCTTAGAGAGCATAGACTGTATCAGGCAGACTGGCTTTTGAGATACTATAACTTTCAGGTGCAGGAACTGTTGAATGAACAGCGTCCCAATTTCAATGTGGTTCTGGATCCAAAGTGTGACTGGGCGGTCAATCATCTGGAGAGATTTCCCATTGAAATTATGAAAGCGGATTATTACACACTGCTCAGAATCCCGGGACTTGGCGTGCGTTCCGCCAAGCGGATTGTGTCAGCCAGACGATATGGCGTTTTGGACTTTGACAGCCTGAAAAAGATGGGTGTTGTTTTAAAGAGAGCGGCGTATTTTATCACCTGTAATGGAAAGTCTCTGTTTCCGTTAAAAATGGACAAAGATTATATAGCAAGAGCCTTGGCGGATAAGGACAGAAGGCAGACATTTGCCATCGAGGAAGACACCACCTACAGGCAGATGACATTATTGGATTTGGAGAAGAGGGCGTGACGGACGCATTAGGAGGAAAAATGTATCAGAATCAAAAAAGAGACATAACGCTGGTATGCGATGAAAGTTTTGACGGAATTATGACGGCTGTATACAACGGCTGGGTAATGATGAATCAGGGATGTGTTGTACATATTCATCCGGGGAAGGATTATACGCCTACATTTTTCTCAGAATTTATTCCTATGGAAACCGATTTGGATAAGGCGGTAAAAGTGGCAGAGTCCATTCGGGTAAAAGTGTCGGATAGGGCTTACCGCATGGTTTATGAAGCATGTCTGCACTATGATGAAGACAGAGCGGATGTTGTCTTTGAATTTTTAAAACTGGCATATCCTGTGGGATCCAGAGTGACCAAGATGCTGGGAAATCCGTGGGTGATGCGGCTTATGGAGCTGTCAAGGAAGGTTTCTAATGAAGCACATTTATTTAAAGAATTTTTAAGATTTGACGAACTGAAAGGGAGAGTTTTATATGGAAAAATAGAACCAAAGTGCGATGTACTTCCTTTTGTGGCACAGCATTTTGGGGAACGGTTTCCGGAAGAAGACTGGATTATTTATGATACAAAAAGGATGAGAGCGGCGGTTCATAAACATAGTATGGATATTATCTATGTGGAAGGACAGGATATGGAAAAACTGACAGAACATATGCAGAAGAATGATGAGTACAGACAGTTGTGGCAGATATTTTTTGACACAATAGGAATCGAGGCAAGAAAAAATCCAAAATGCCAGCAGAACCACATGCCAAAATGGTATCGGAAATATATGACGGAAATGCAGAAAAAATAAAAAAACAACACCTTTCTAAAAAAAAGGACCTTAATAAATGACCGACAGTCATTTATTCTATAAAATAGTGAAAGCGTTTACAATATTTAAGAGGGGGATAGACAGTGAAGAACGATTTTAAGAAAGCTATAACAAGTACACAAAAATTAAAAAGAAGAGATTCCATACTTGCGTCAGCAAAGCAGTTAATGGAAGAAGAGAAGTATAATGAAATAAATATGAATCAGATTGCCAAAAAAGCAGGTGTAGCAAAGGGAACTGTGTACCTCTACTTTCAAACAAAACAGGAACTTTTTTTAAGTGTGATGCTGGAGAGTTTCCAATTGTGGAAAGAAAAGTATATTTTGGCAGTGCGACAACATGGAGTAGATGGAATCTATGAAAGTTGTATGAATGTTTCAGATTTGTTTAGAAAAACAATTTACATTATTACCACTGAAACAGAGAATTTTACAAAAAACATAGGTACTGAAAAGCGTCGGGAATTTAGAGAAGCAATAAAAGATATTTTTCTTGAAATTGATAAAGTGACAGAACAACAAATTAAAAAATAATACAAGCAAGAAAGGAGGATTGCGTGAATCAAAGGGGATTCATGCGAAACGAAAATGAGGAAAGGGTTGAAAAGAGGTATTGCAATTGCATTGTCATTAACAATGGCAGCAGGCGCCCCTTATATGGGCGGGGCATCCAAACATGTAAATGCAGAAGCCGCTGAGGCGATCGGCAGTCTTTCCGACAAGATTACCGGAACCTGGTCCTATTGGGATGGAGAGAAAGATGTGATTCAGACCAATGAAATGCTGGCACAATATCTGCCGACAGAGGAACGGCAGGGATTTACAAGGTGGACCACAGACAATTACGACAAAAATAATAATGCGTTTGCCACAAGTGGGTGGGCAACATCCATGATGTGGACTTACCTGAATCCAAGTGAAGTGAATGATAACACGCAGGGAAATCCGTTCGGAAACAGTGTCTACGCCATTCCTTTATCCTATAAGGCAGCAGCAAACGGTATGTATGTCACAAAACCAAGTACCATTAATAATGTTGACAAAACACTCTTAATGAATCAGCCGGAAAATGGCTCAATGACAGATTTTATTCTGGGCGGGGATGTTTATCAGGCATCTCTTGTGGATAAGGTGACAGAGTGGTCAACGGACGTGGTGCTCAGCACACAGGATGAATCTAAGTATATGAAGGCTATCATGACGCAGGGAAGTCCGTTTACCTTTGTGGAACTGAAAGGAACAACCAGTGCTGTCATTAACAGAACGAGAATGCTTCCGAGTGCAATTACATACTATAACGGAAACTCCGTTGCTGATTCAACCATGCTGGTTTTGAGAGTTTTTGATAATCAGGACGATGCAGCAGGATACAGTAACTATGATTACTATGCAGTTTATGCCCCGGAAGGAACTACATGGGCGCAGAATGGAACGACTGCTGACAATCAGATAGGCAGCCAGTTACAGGCAACATTCCCAAGTGAAGACAAAGCTTATTATACATTTGCTTGGCTTTGCGAGACCAGAGGAACAGATGATAATCAGGCAAAGACCATTGCTGAGAAGTATCAGGACTATGCTTATAACTTCATCACAGATACAAGCACAACATATTCTTACGATAAGGCGACATCTACAGTGACCACAAAGTTCAACTACACCTTTGACAAAAAGGCGGAAAGTAAGAAAGATGGTACAATTATGGGTATTCTGCCTCATCAGTACAAGAATATGAGCGGTTACACATTTCTTGACAATGAAGCCAGAACCATACGTGGAAATATGAAATATCTTGAAGGAAGTACCTATGAAACAAAGCTGAAATATTCAGGAATTCTTCCTTCCATGCCGGGTATCTATGAAACAGATCATGCAGAACTGGCCGGTTATGTTGCCGACTTTATGGAGGAATATGGTCCTACAGATACAAAGGTAACAAAGGAAGAGTACGGTGAGAATACATATGATACCGGAAAGAAAATGAATCGTGCCATTCAGGTAATGGAAGCAGCAGAAGAATGTGGTGATACAGAAAGCGCACAGAAACTTCTGGAGGGCTTGGAGGCAGAACTTTCCGACTGGTATACATACTCAGGAGAAGATGATCAGAAATATTTCTATTATGACGAAGAACTGGGAACACTTCTCGGTTTTCCACAGTCATATTACACCGTAGACGGTCTTCAGGATCACCATTTCCATTACGGATATTTCATTCAGGCGAGTGCTCAGGTAGCATTGAGAGATCCTTCTTTTGTAGAGAAGTATGGAAATGTTATTGATGAGTTGATCGGTGACATCGTAACCACCACAAAGAATTCTCCAACAGCCAGATATCCGTTCCTGAGACAGTTTTCCACATGGGAAGGTCATGCATGGGCGTCCGGTCACGCAAACTTCTCAGACGGAAACAATCAGGAGTCAAGTTCAGAATCCATTAACTCTTCAGCAGCATTGATTCTTTATGGACAGGCAACACATAATGAAGAACTGACAGAACTTGGAATTTACTTATACACAACAGAAATTTCGTCAGTAAACAATTACTGGTTCGATATTGATGGTGATGTTCATGATCCTAAGTTTACACAAGGTGGAAAATATCCGATATCTACGATTATCTGGGGCGGAAAATATGACTATGCAGCATGGTGGACCGCAGAACCGTTACAGATTCAGGGTATTAACCTTTTACCTGTTACATCCGCATCCTTCTATTTGGCAACAGATAAGGATTATGTGATAAAGAACTGGGAAACAGCATTGGCAAATGAATCTACGTTCACAGGTGATGATAAAGACGAGTATCGTTGGAGAGAAATCTGGAGTGAATATCTTGCACTGGCAGATACGGAAAAAGCATTAGAGTATATGGATTTTGATTGTGAACCGGAAGCAGGAGAATCAAAAGCACATGCGTTCCATTACATTATGTCTCTGGATAAAATAGGAAGTCCGGAACTTTCTGTTACCAGTGATACACCGTTAAGCAGTGCTTTCAAGGACAAAGACGGTGTCATGACTTATGTGGTATATAATGCAGATGATGAAGAAAAGACAGTCACATTCTCAGACGGTATGGAGGTTGTAGCAGCTCCTGGCAAGATGACCACAGTATCAGAAAATGAAGGAGAAGGTTCGGGAAGAGTTTCCTATACCATTGAACATTATCTCCAAAACAGTGATGGTTCCTATTCACTTTTCCAGACAGAGACAAAGTCAGGAAAGGTTGGAAATGAAGTGACGGCATCTGCAAAGACATATGCAGGATATGCTGTCAATGAAACAGCAGAAGGTTCTGTATTAAGTGGAACGATTCAGGAAGACGGAAGTCTTGTACTGAAAGTATACTATGATATCTTTGAAGAAAGACCAACGACACCGACAGAAGATCAGAGCAAATATACATCCCTTGGAACGGTAAATGGATTAGATCTTTCTTATTACATTCTTCAAAATGATTTTGGTATGAATATCAAACTTTTAGATGCAGGAGCCACTTTCTATATGGAATATAGTGGAGAGTTTACTGCAGAAAACACGGAAAGCTGGCTGAATAAGACAGATTCTGCCGGAAATGAGTATACGGGTGTATACAAATTTAATCCAAATATTTTGAAAGAAAATGCCTATAACACCATCAAACTGAAAAGTGGAACAAAGGGTGTTTATGTGATTGTGAAATATGGCGAGCCTACAGAAGCACCGGATATATCTGACTATGAAGGACAGATAGAGACGCCGAATCCAAATCTTCCAACGGATATTTCAGGATTTGCATTAGGCTCAACGGCTGACAATACAATTAATGTTTCCTTTAGAGAGACAGCAGAGCAAAGCGAGAAAGGTCAGACTTATAATATTTATGTGGATGGCGAAAAGAGACTTGAGAATGTGTCGGCAGGAAGTTACACCATCGACAAAGTAACAGCCGGAAGAGTAACAGTGAAAATCACCGCGGTATTGAATAATACCGAAACAGAAGGAATTTCGCAGACCATCAAGGTAAACGGTGAGACTTACGAAAAACCGACGACAAAACCGGAAGAACCGACGACAGACGATCCGGATGAGCCGACAACAAAGCCGGAAGAATCGACGTCAAACGAGCCGGACGAGAGCACAACAGCACCGGTGGTAACTGACAAACCGACGGCTGCTCCGACAACGGCACAGCCGACGACTCCAAAAGCTACGACGCCAAAGGCTACGACAGCAGCACCAAAGAAAACAACAGCAGCTAAGAAAGTTCTTAAGAGAACAACTGTCAGAAAAGCTTATAAGAAGAAAGCTTCGAAGAAAGTTAAAATTACATTCAAGAGAATTAAGGGTGCGAAGAAATACACAGTACAGTTCTCAACAACAAAGAAATTCAAGAAGATTCTTGTAAGAAGAACAGTTAAAAAAGTAAAGATTACTGTGACAAGTAAGAAACTCAGAAATAAGAAGAGACTGTATGTAAGAGTAAGAGCTGTTGGCGCTAAAAAGTGGTCAAAAGTAAAGAGAGTAAAAATTAGAAAAAGATAATAAAAAGTAAAATTTTTCAGACCGAGGCATTTCTGACAGGCAAAACGCAGAGATGCCTTGGTCTCTTTTATGTCATAGGACAGCTGTCGGAGAGTGTTCTGATGTAAAAAAGCATGGAAGCGAAGCACGGTCTCATAATTTTTGTTTTTATATGTACTTTATTTTCAAACAGTGTTATACTATCGTAAGTATAACATGAGCAAAAGTTGGTCTGTATTTTCCGGACGGCGGATGCAGTGGGATGCAATGAATTACTACGAATAAATAAGATGACTATTCAGGAGGAATCGATGAGTAAAGTTAAGCGAGTTTATGTTGAGAAAAAAGAACCTTATGCTGTAAAAGCAAAAGAGTTGACAGAAGATATCAGAGGATATCTTGAGATTACCGGATTAAAGAAAGTAAGAGTTCTGGTTCGGTATGATGTGGAAAATTTATCCGAGGATACATATCAGAAGGCGCTTACCAGTGTGTTCTCAGAACCGCCGGTAGATGATGTATATGAGGAGACATTTCCTTATGATGAAGCAACAGCAAAGGTGTT
The DNA here is from genome assembly GCA_904420085.1 of uncultured Eubacterium sp. Lineage (GTDB taxonomy): Bacteria > Bacillota > Clostridia > Lachnospirales > Lachnospiraceae > Eubacterium_G. The sequence goes on from CAJFUA010000070.1 coordinate 17,891, forward strand.
CAGCGTAGAATATCTGCCGGGGCAGTTTGACCAGAGAGCAGATTCAGCAGTACAGTGCGTGAAGTTTTTCAATGAAGATGAAAATCCGGAAATAAAAACAGCCACCACTTATGTACTGGAAGGAGACATTACGGAGGCTCAGTTTGAACAGATAAAGAGCTATTGTATCAATCCGGTAGATTCCAGAGAGACAGGACTGGACAAGCCGGAAACGTTGGTAACTGAGTTTGAGGAGCCGGCGGATGTGATTATTTTTGACGGTTTCAAAGATATGGAAGAGGCTCCGTTAAAAGAACTTTACGATTCCCTTGGACTTGCCATGACATTTAAGGATTTCCTGCATATTCAGAATTATTTTAAATCAGAGGAGGACAGAGACCCTTCCATGACGGAAATTCGCGTACTGGACACTTACTGGTCCGATCATTGCCGTCATACGACTTTTAATACAGAACTTACAGATGTTAAATTTGATGAAGGCTATTATCATGAGCCTATCGTAAAAACATATGAGGATTATCTTGAAACAAGAAAAGATGTTTTTGGCGAGAGAAAGGACAAGTTTGTCTGCCTGATGGATCTGGCGCTTATTGCAATGCGTAAGTTAAAGAAAGAAGGCAAGCTGGATGATCAGGAAAAATCGGATGAAATTAATGCATGTAGTATTGTGGTGCCTGTGGAGGTAGACGGAGAGACAGAGGAATGGTTAGTGAACTTTAAAAATGAGACCCATAACCATCCTACGGAAATCGAGCCGTTCGGTGGCGCAGCCACATGCCTCGGCGGTGCTATCAGAGACCCGTTGTCAGGCAGAACTTATGTATATCAGGCAATGCGTGTAACAGGTGCAGCCGATCCGACCAAGTCCATGAGCGAGACAATGAGTGGAAAACTTCCACAGAAGAAGTTGGTGCAGGGAGCGGCAGACGGATACAGTTCCTACGGAAACCAGATTGGTCTTGCCACAGGGTTAGTCAAAGAAATCTATCATCCGGATTACGTTGCAAAGAGAATGGAGATTGGTGCGGTTATGGGTGCTGCTCCGAGACGGGCAGTTCAGAGACTGACTTCTGATCCGGGCGATATTATCGTACTTCTGGGTGGAAGAACAGGACGTGACGGCTGTGGAGGTGCTACCGGTTCATCCAAGATTCACACAGAGGAATCCATTGAGACGTGCGGTGCAGAAGTACAGAAAGGTAATGCACCGACAGAGCGTAAATTACAGAGACTATTCAGAAGAGAAGAAGTCAGCCACATGATTAAAAAATGTAATGACTTTGGCGCCGGTGGCGTATCAGTAGCCATTGGGGAACTGGCTGACGGACTTCACATCAATTTAGATAAAGTTCCAAAGAAATATGCAGGTCTGGATGGCACGGAAATTGCCATTTCCGAATCACAGGAGCGTATGGCTGTCGTGGTAGACCCGGCAGATGTGGAACAGTTTTTAGCATATGCCAATGAAGAAAATTTGGAGGCTACCGTTGTGGCAGAGGTTACGGAAGACCCAAGACTGGTACTTGAGTGGAGAGGTAAGGAAATCGTGAATTTGTCCCGTGCATTCCTTGATACCAACGGCGCCCATCAGGAAACTTCCGTGGAAGTAGATATGCCGGCAGAAGAAGAAAACTTCTTTAAGAAGCCGGAAGTAAGTAATGTAAAAGAAAAATGGCTGGAAACTCTTTCTGATTTGAATGTATGTTCACAGAAAGGTCTGGTAGAAAAGTTCGACGGTTCCATTGGAGCAGGTTCTGTATTTATGCCTCACGGCGGTAAATATCAGAAGACGGAGACACAGGCGATGGTGGCAAAACTTCCGGTTCTTACGGGCAAATGCGATACGGTCACTATGATGAGTTACGGATTTGATCCGTACCTTTCCAGTTGGAGTCCGTATCATGGGGCAATGTATGCAGTGGTGGATTCCATTGCGAAGATTGTGGCAAACGGTGGTGATTACAAAAAAATCCGTATGACCTATCAGGAATATTTCAGAAGAATGACCGAAGATCCTCGTCGTTGGAGTCAGCCGTTTGCGGCACTGCTCGGCTCTTATGATGCCCAGATGGGATTCGGACTTCCGTCTATTGGCGGTAAGGACAGTATGTCCGGTACATTTAATGATATTGATGTTCCGCCGACGCTAGTTTCTTTCGCAGTGGATGTGGCAAAAGAGAAAGACATCATCACACCGGAGCTGAAGGCGGCAGGAAATAAAATTGTTAAGTTTGAAATCTGCAGAGACCAGTATGAGAAACCGGTCTATGAAGAAATCATGAAACTGTACGACAAGATTCATGAAATGATTCAGAAGGGAGTCATTATTTCCGCATACGCATTGGACAGCAAAGGTGTAATTCCGGCAGTCACTAAGATGGCATTTGGTAATAAAATAGGTGTCAGCATCAGTGGAAATATTCCGGGAACAGATTTATTTGCACCGGGCTTTGGTGATATTGTTGCAGAGATTCCGGCAGATAAAATTAATGAAATTACGGCAAGTTATGTATTAATCGGTGAGACAAACGACAGACAGAGATTTGAATACGGCGATGATGTGATTTCAATGGATGAGGCGCTGAGCGTGTGGGAGAAGCCGTTAGAAAAGGTATTCCCGACAAGAAGTCATCATGATACATCCGTTGTTGATACACCGGTTTATGATAAGGGAAGTATTTACGTTTGTAAGAATAAGGTGGCAAAACCGACTGTATTTATTCCGGTATTCCCGGGAACAAACTGTGAATACGATACAGCCAAAGCCTTTGAAAAGGCCGGCGCAAATGTGGTTACAAAAGTATTCAAGAATCTGACACCGGAAGATATCAGAGATTCGGTTAAGATTTTTGAGGACACCATTAATCAGGCACAGATTATTATGTTTCCGGGCGGATTCAGTGCAGGTGACGAACCGGACGGTTCTGCCAAATTCTTTGCTACGGCATTTAGAAATGCAAAGATAGAGGAAGCGGTTCATAAATTATTGAACGAAAGAGACGGACTGGCTCTTGGTATCTGTAACGGATTTCAGGCATTAATTAAATTGGGACTGGTTCCAAACGGTAAGATTACAGGACAGGATGTCAATTCACCGACGCTGACATATAACACAATTAACCGTCATGTGTCCAAGATGGTATACACCAAGGTTGTTTCTAACAAATCACCTTGGCTGCAGGAAGCACAGTTAGGCGGCGTATATGTAAATCCGGCGTCTCATGGTGAAGGAAGATTTGTTGCACCAAAAGAGACCATCGAAGAATTGTTTGCAAACGGTCAGGTTGCAACCCAGTATGTAAATCATCAGGGACAGCCGACCATGGACGAAGAGTGGAATGTCAACGGCTCTTATATGGCGATTGAAGGCATTACCAGCCCGGACGGAAGATGCTTCGGTAAGATGGCACACATTGAACGTAAAGGCACATCCGTAGCAGCAAATATTTACGGAGCCCAAGATTTGAAAGTCTTCGAATCCGGCGTACACTACTTTGCGTAAGCAAAGCCATGCATAAATAAAAAAACGAAACCCCTCGTTGAAAGCTTGCTTTCAAAAGAGGAGTTTCGTTTTTTTATTTATATAGGGCGCAGCCCGGCAGCGAAAAA
>CAJFUA010000071.1 GCA_904420085.1 uncultured Eubacterium sp.
ACGGAAACCATAAATAAAAGCAAAAAAATTTTCCTTTTATTCATAAATAATTACCTTCTTTTCTATCTGTTTCCTGCTATTTTCTGCTCCCCCTGTTACTTTTATATTTCATGTCAAATTTTAAAGGATTTATTATTTAGTTATTTATTGTTTTATTGCCGTTATATATATTTACTATATTTATCATTATTTTGTCAATGCATTTTGTGCTACGTTATTGGTTATATTTGTGTCATAGATTATTGACATTTATAAAAACTATAATGTAATCAAAAGATATGGAGGAATTACAATATGGAGAAGTTTATTATTACTCCCAAAGAAGATAAAAATGTTACTATGACCATTCGTATTGATGAGACATTGCAGGAAAAATATAATGCTTTGGCATTTAAGACGAACCGTTCCAGAAATGAACTCATCGGAATGGCCCTACAATATGCATTAGATAACATGGAAATTAAGGAAAAATAAAAACACATTCAAAATATATTGAATGTGTTTCATCATGAAATTATAGAAAGCTGCTAACGGGATTTGAACCCGTGGCCTCCGCCTTACCAAGGCGACGCTCTACCTCCTGAGCCATAGCAGCTTATCAAAACCTTTAAAAGCATATCATAACAGGAAGGATTTTGCAATATCGTTCTTAGACAAATTTATAAGTTTTTTCTGTTTTATTTTGATATCCTCTGACGGACAATTTCATATGACAGCACTCCGGCTGCCACAGAGGCATTTAAGGAATCGATGTCTCCAAACATTGGGACCGATGCGACGAAATCGCACTTTTCCTTTACCAGACGGCTGACTCCTTTTCCTTCATTTCCAATCACCAACCCGATTGCCCCTCTCAAATCCAAATCATACATGGTTGTTCCGTCCATATCCGCACAGACAAACCATAAGCCTTTATCTTTCAGTTCTTCTATGGTTTTTGAAATATTTGTCACTTTTGCCACCGGTGTATAGTTTACAGCTCCGGCTGACGCTTTTACGGCAGCGGCTGTAAGACCTGCGGCTCTATGTTTTGGAATAATCACACCATGGGCGCCAGCTAAATTTGCGGTTCGGATAATCGCTCCCAGATTGTGAGGATCCTCGATATCATCCAATATCACCACAAAGGGTGACTCTCCCTTTTCTTCGGCCTTTTTCAGTATTTCGTCTACCGTGGCATATTCATAGGCAGCAATATATGCGATTACGCCCTGATGCTTTCCTGTCTCCGACATCTGTTCCAGCCGTTCCTTTTTCACATAATGAATGACCGTATCCTGTTTCTTTGCCTCACGCAGAATCGTATTCATGGAACTTTCTTTGATATGTTCCAAAACAAATAACTTATCCACAGTTTTTCCTGCCCGAAATGCTTCCAATACGGCATTTCTTCCTTCTATTACAAACTCTTTGTATCTCACAACCTACCTCTTTACTCTATTCCTCTGTAGTTATAAAATCCGTGCTATCTCCGTTAGTTTTCTCCAACAGCATGACACACTTTTTTATTAATTCCATCATTCTCTCTGACTGCCCCGTCAGATAAAGCCAGCCCATCAGCGCCTCAAAACCTGTGGCAGTTCTGTAATCCGACATGGAAGCATTTTTCGCTCTGGTAACGGCTTTTGCATTCCGTCCCCGCTTATATATTCTCTGTTCTTCTTCCGTCAAATCATCCATAATCAGACGAATCATCTTTGCCTGTGTCTCTGCCTTTACCAAACGGGAAGCCGCTTTGTGTATTTTATTTACCTGCCGGTTTGCCTCATCAATAATCAGAGTGCGGATAATTACTTCGTAAATGCCGTCTCCAATATACGCCAAAGTCAGTGGAGAGTAATCTGTGATCTGAACCTCTGAAAGTTCCATTTTCTCCCTGATGATATGGAATAAATCTTTCTCCATGCTGTCACCTTTCATCTGCTGTATAACCAATGCAATATTGTCATTTCCGTCATACTTTTATACTTTTTGTTTACTTGATTTCGTAAGTGGTGCCTTCTCTTGTATCTTTTAAAACAATCCCTTTTGCTGCCAGCTCATCCCTGATGGAATCCGCAGTGGCAAAATCTCTGTCTTTTTTTGCCCTGGCACGTTTTTCAATCATTTCCATAATGTACTCTTCCATATCACTGTCCACGGAAGCTGACATATCTTCTGTCACCTCGCCGTCTGTCAGATTCAGAGATAATACATCGTCAAAATCTTTGATAATAAACAGTTTTGTCGCATCATTGGTATCTGCTTTTAGTACATCATACACCATGGTAATGCCCGAGGCCGTGTTCAAATCATTTCCTACTACTTCAATAAATTTCTGCTTGTATTCTGCTGCCAGATTTCTGTCTGTCTCCCCGCTGTTATCTAACTTTGCAATACGGTTTCTTAATTTTTTATATCCCGCTGCCACGGAATCCAGCACCTCATAACTGAACTCCAACGGTTTCCTGTAATGTGACTGGAGACAGAACATTCTATAAACAATCGGGTCATATCCTTTCTGTTCCAACAAAGAGACTGTCAGAAAATCTCCTTTGGATTTGCTCATTTTCCCGCTTTTATCGTTTAAGTGATGTACATGGAACCAGTAATTACACCATTTGTGACCGAAATACGCCTCACTTTGTGCAATTTCATTGGTATGATGCGGAAATATATTGTCAATACCGCCACAATGCAAATCTAAATATTCTCCCAGATGCTTGGAGCTGATACAGGAGCACTCAATATGCCATCCCGGATATCCCACGCCCCACGGACTGTCCCATTTCAGTTCCTGATTATCAAATTTTGATTTGGTAAACCACAAAACAAAGTCTGTCTTATTTCTCTTGTTTTTATCCTCATCTACATCATCTCTCACGCCTACCATAAGTTCTTCTTCGTTATGGCTGGATAATGTGTAATATTCTTTTAGTTTGGATGTGTCAAAATAGACATTCCCACCTGCTATATATGCATAGCCTTTTTCCAGTAATGTGGAAATCATCCCGATAAATTCATCAATACAGTTGGTAGCCGGCTCTACCACGTCCGGCGTTTTAATATTTAACTTTTCACAGTCAGAAAAAAAGGCATCCGTATAAAATTTTGCGATTTCCATAACCGTCTTATTTTCTCTTTTTGCCCCTTTTAACATCTTATCCTCACCGGTATCGGCATCACTGGACAGATGTCCCACATCCGTAATATTCATGACACGTTTTACATTATATCCTTCATAGCGGAGTTCTTTTTCCAGAACGTCCTCCATAATGTAACTGCGGAGATTGCCAATGTGGGCATAATGATACACGGTAGGTCCGCAGGTATACATTCCTACCTGCTTTTCCGAAATCGGCTTAAATTCCTCTTTTTTCTTTGTCAAAGTATTATAAATTTTCATAAACGCTCCTTATCCTGTTGAAATATCTATTGTTTTAATATGTAACTTTATTTTATCTTCTTTTTTAAGTCTTCTATCTCTTCACTGAGCCGTTTCAGTTCGTTCTGAACCGGATGTGGGATATGTACCTGGTCAAGGTCGTTATGCGGAATCTTTACATCATCCTGTTTTACCACAATCCCCGGTACACCTACCACCGTACAGTTGGGCGGCACTTCCTCTAACACTACGGAACCTGCCGCCACTTTGGAATTCTCTCCAATGGAAAATGACCCTAATACTTTTGCTCCGGCACCAATCATCACATTATCTCCGATGGTGGGATGTCTTTTCCCTTTTTCTTTTCCTGTACCTCCTAAGGTAACTCCCTGATACAGAGTCACGTTATCACCGATAACAGTGGTCTCTCCGATGACCACACCGTGACCGTGATCTATAAACAGACCTTTTCCTATTTCTGCTGCCGGATGAATTTCTATCCCTGTTTTTCTTGCTGTTTTCTGGGAAATTTTCCTTGCTTTAAAGACTTTTCCCTTTAAATATAATTTATGGGCTCTCCGATAATTGTATATCGCCCAAAAACTTGGATAAAGTATGGCTTCCATATTTTTTTTCATGGCAGGGTCGCGATCCTTAATCACTTCCACCTCTTCTTTATAAAATTTCCAAAATCCCATATCTGTTCACCACTTCTTCTCTCTGTCTGTTTTATCCCGGTTGCATTCTTATACATAATCATGAATAAAGAAACTGTCTTTTTTACATACGGTAGGAAATCCGGGTATCTTTTTATATCCGAAAATATGCGCCCCCAGTTCTCCAATGGTCACATCAAAATCCACCTTGTCTGCATTTTCTTTATCACATTTTTCCAATTTCACACTTCCATGATGATACTGCATTTTAAAATATCCATTGTTTTCTTCAATTACCGGATCTGTAATTTTGATAATTCTTTCCTTAAAATCTCTGAAAGAAAACTGCCTCAGCGTTTTTCTGATATTAATAATTCTTGCCATGGCATAAGGCTTCCTGTCTTTACTCAGCCAGCTCAAATTCTGTATGCTGTTATCCAGTACCTCTTCAAATATTTCATCGTCTATTATAATTCTATAGCCTACAATTACTTTATTATTCACAAAAATATCCATGGTGCCGCCTTCTATTTCCACAAGCTGCTTGATTCTTCTGAAATATTCCAAATCTTTCGACAGGGAAACAGAATATCTGCCATAAACTGCCTGTTGGGCAAATATCGATAACTTTACCAAATCAGAATCTTCCGCTTTTCTTGTGATGACAGAATGACTGGGCTTTCTTCTGTGTTCCTTTTTTTCCATGACAAATTTATCCATCACATACTCAAAGCCAAAAGTTCTGTAAATGAGGGCATTTTCTTCGCCGGAGGGAATCAGATAAGTAAAAGTATCCATATTATCAAACATACTCCGGAGAATCATTTGAAAAATTTCCCTGACATATCCTTTTCCTCGATCCTTTTCCCATGTTCCCACACCATAAATATATGTGATGTTTGTTTTTACATTTCCTGCGATGACTGCCTTCGGAATCAAATGAACCGCAGAGACAATTTCACCGTCCTGCTCATTGACAACCACCTCATTTTCCCTAATGAGATGATGAAAATAATAGTCCGTATATTCCTTGCCATCCTCTTTAAAACAATGTTCATACAATGGTCTGCTTTTTATTTTTTCCTGATTTTCAAGCAATCTGATCATAACAACTCTCTCTACTTCTGGATTATCGTATACTTTTCAACCATATAAATTGGATTATATGATAACTTTGATTTTCTAAGTCCTTCCAGCCCCATGTCGTCTTCTCGATTTTCTTTGCCTGCATTGGGAAATGCCTCAATCAAAAACTGACTGCATATATATTGATACAATCCTCTGATTTCATGATTTGCCTTTTCCACAGGTAAATATACCATATCTTCCTGCTCATAGTAAGTACCGATACAAAATGCTTCCAATTTATCATCAATATAGACGCCGCCTATTTTATAATCGAAAACTCCTTCGTTATTTAAAATAAATCGGATTCCCTTTGCTTCACATTCAATAAATTCGTGTTCCTCACTGTGAGTTTTCGTCTTTTTCCATTCTTCCAGAAACTCCAGTATCTCCTGCTTATGTGTTTTATTAAGAAGTTGAAAACGATATCTTCCTTCGTACTGTTTTTTGAATCCGTTTAAATGGTTTTTCTTTTTATGATATTTCTTACCACTGAATGTTCGAAGTTTTTGTGCATCATACACATAATCATAATAGGTTCTGTCCGGAATTATCAGATAATCTTCCTCCGGAAGCTGAAGTGTTTCCACTGCCTTTTTATCAACCAGATACATGGTCAGTTTTTTCTTTAAGGTTTCATTAAAATAGTTCTGGGTTTTAAAAAAACAGTGTTTCAAATCTTCTTCTCTACAGCAGGGCACCGATGAATAATACTGTCCCTGATCGCTTTTTGCCACCCACATTAAACCTTTTTCATCCGTAAAATACCAGGTGGGATAACAGTTTTCCCACAAATATAAATTTAGCAGACTGCTGTCCGCCGTCTCCGGTCTTCTCAGATTATAGTATTTATTTAAAACGGCATAGTCTTCCACCTGTATCGTCTTTAATTTCTCTTCCATCACTTTCATTTACCTTTTCTCATTATGTATATCAGTACTCTTCTAATAGTGCAATCGCCTGAGAAGAAATTCCTAACCCTTCTCCGGTAAAACCTAGTCCTTCTTCTGTGGTAGCCTTGATACAAACCCGGTTTTCTTCTATGTTTAATGCTCTTGCCACGTTTCGTACCATTTCCTCCTTATATCCGGCAAGCTTCGGTTTCTGACAGATGATTGTGGCGTCAACATTTCCAATTTTATAATGATTCTTGCGTAATAAATCTCCTACATGCTCCAACAGGCAGATACTGGATATTCCTTGATACTGAAGATCGGTGTCAGGGAAATGCTTTCCGATATCTCCCAGCGCCGCAGCGCCAAGAAGTGCATCCATAATGGCATGTACTACCACATCTGCATCAGAATGCCCCAATAATCCCAATTCAAAAGGAATCTCTACACCTCCCAGAATCAGTTTCCTGTCCGGGGCGAGTTTATGAACATCATATCCCATTCCAATACGCATATTTTCCTCCTGCTACCATATATTTTTTCATATAGACAATTTATTATACCATATTTTGTTCCTTAATTAATCCCAATTTTCCACAAAAATATAGTTTTTATACCTTTTTATATCTTCTCACAAAAAAGTGGCTGTAATATTTAATTCATGAAAACAAAAAGCTCTGAACACCTGTTTTTAAAGGATTCAGAGCTATAATAAAGTAGCGAGAAAGGGATTCGAACCCCCGACACCACGGGTATGAACCGTGTGCTCTAGCCAACTGAGCTATCTCGCCAAGCAATAGATGCCTAGTACATCCATATTCATACATTTAAATTTGTAATGGGACCTACAGGGCTCGAACCTGTGACCCTCTGCTTGTAAGGCAGATGCTCTCCCAGCTGAGCTAAGATCCCATACAGAATTTAAACTGCCTTATTAATATAAACGTTTCGGCAAATATTGTCAACAACTTTTTTCAAATTTATCGACGCACAAATTTATCAACGGTTGGAAATTTACCAACAACCTGAAATTTTATCAAAAGTTGAAAATTTATCAAAAGTTATTTTTTAATTTATTAAAGGTTTGTCAGATTATCTTTTTCTCTATTTTGCCGCCGCATACTGATCAATTAAGTTCCTGTATTCTTCCGCAATTCCTTCATATCCTGCTTTCTGAATTGCTTCTGCCACATACTGTATGCTCCTTGCACCTGTCATTCCCGAATAAACAGTTAAAGATTCCGCATTTTCATAATGGATGGTTACATAGGCTCTTGCAATAAAATTTCGTATGTAATTTGACTCGGCAATATTGACGATGGAACCACAATACGTTCCTGCATTATTATTGTACCAGCCACTGTTTATAATATTTATAAATGTATATTCACTATCCAGGTTTAGTGTCTCTTTACCTAAATTCTCATACAAATCATTAGCTGTAATCAGCATTCCCTCTGTTATCGCATCCGATGTTAATGCTTCCTCATTATCTGTATGAACCGTTGCACAGAATCGGATTCCTGCTGTTCCTTCCAGCCGGATTCCCGCTCCCTGCTCCACCGTAACTGACAACTCATTTACCGATGTAAACGTCATATCTGAAGTTACCGCTACTGTGGCTCCGGCAGGATACATTTTGCCGTCCATATAATAACCATATTTTGCATCTGTCGGAAGGGTGTACGCCTCTCCCTCTGCCAGACGGGCAGCTTCTTCTCCGTCCACGGTAATCTGGTAAGATGGTTTTCCAGTTTCCCATATGCCCATTTCCCAGAAAGAATATCCGTATCCGGTTCCTCTTCTTGTACCGTACATTCTTACATAGCGTGTGCTATATGCTTTATCCAAGGTTATCTGTACCGTCTTTTCAGATGAAGCCGTAACCATTGCCACTGTGGTCCAGTCTTCTGCATTATCTGATATCTGGATATAATATTTTTTTGCGTAAGCGCCTTCCCATACAAATCCTACTTTATCAATGCTCTTTACGGTGCCTAAATCAACATACAGCCACTGAGGATCCTCATAATCGGTCTCCCAACGGGTACCTGTATTACCATCTGTGGCATTCGATGCCTTCTGTCTCTCATTGGAAGCAACGGCATTACATCCTACGGCAATATTTCCATTTTCTTTTGTAAACAGACTTTTATCTACTTCTTCTCCTGTTACTTCTGTCAGTCCCTCTTTATCAATTTCATCATCTGCATCAAAATATTCTCCTGCCACGGAGGTATATTTTGTCTGACCGCTCTTATCTTCCACAGACGGAATTACTGCATGTGTATAATGATAAGCATTATTCGAAATATCATCCAGCAGCACTGCCTCATACTGGGTCACCGGGTCTCCGGAATATGCGATGTTATCATTAATAATTTTATTGATTGCCGTTTGGTTTGTACTGTTTATTGTGATTTTTTCCATATCCGGGAACAATGCATAATAAACCGAACATGCGGACACAAAAGTGCCTATGGCATGAGGATGTTTTTCATCTGCACAATACCATTCCATATCTGTGTACTTATGGTACAATTCATACCACGCCTCTCCTGCCGGAGCTAGCGCCGCACTCAGTGTTCTGGCTGTTTTAATATAATTGTATGTAAAATATGGAAGCAGACTGTCCTCGCCTGAAATTGCTCCTTTCACCGGCCAAGGCATATACAATAATATACGCACATCAGGATTGTACTCTTTTGCCATATTGCTCAGAATGGTTGCCCCTTCCATCAGTTTGTCTCCGTCAAAAGAGCCCACAATATCCTGCAAAATCACAACATCATAAGCACCTGACTGAATGGCAGAAATTGTGTTGGTAAATGTGGTATGATAAATCAGGTTGGTTCCTCCCTGCGTGGAAGCCGTACACTGAATCTGCTTCCCCTGCGACTTTGCCAGTCCTTCCACCACTTTACACAAAGTATTGTAATAGGTCATACTGTTTCCCACAAATAATACATTCATCATATCATCTTCTTCCCCTAAAAGCCTGCTGTCGTCTGTCTGATAAACAGATAACTCATATAACGAACAATAATCCTTATAACTGTCCACAAGAATTCTTACGAAACGGGCATTTTTTCTCGGAAATGTGACCGATTTTGCTGCCAACGTACCGTCATTAACTTCCGCCACGGTACTCCATGTAAGATTGGCTACGGCACTGGCGGACGAAGCTGCCGTTGTTTCCTTTGCCACCTGTATTTTATAACTGATTGGATAAGCATTAGGGTATGTGGAACTGTCTGCTCCCGGCGTCACAGTTACTTTGTTAATATCCTGCACACTTCCCAAATCCACCGCAAACCATGGCGCAGTGTCCTTCGGTGTGTTAGCGATAATATAATTGGTTCCTGTTGTATTTCCGTTGGTAAGATTATTAACCACAAGTGGACTGGTTGCACCGCTTCTTAAATTTGAGCTGGCATAGCCAATCACCGCGCTGTGATTGGATTTCAGTGCCAAATCATCATAAAAAGATGCGTATAATGTATCATCTGTTTCCGTATTTTCCGTTGTGATTTCTTCACTGCCGGAAGTCGTCTCTACCACACTGGTCTCCTCCGGCTTTGTTTCTTCCGTATGTTCCACCCCATAAATCTGAATGGACAGCAGACTGACCGTACCGATGGTTCCCGTGTTGTTTCCTCCTGTACCTGTACCCATGCATGCCTCTTTGTCGAACACAATTTTTATACTTCTTGCCGTAACCGTTGTTCCAAATAAAATCTCATCTCCGGTTGTACTCTTATGCTCTGCATTTTTTATTTTCGTTGTAGATGCATCATAAATGGTACCGTTTTCGCACTGACCTGCCAGATTCCAAATCAGATCTCCTGCATTGGTTTTTGCCACCTGGTCCGTGGAATAATAAATTTTATAACTTCTGCAATAGGAATCATAATAGTTGGCATTGGTGGAACCCTGATAAATCTTTGCATTGCTGATATCATAATCCTTTCCCAAATCCACATAGACCGCCACTTCCTCGGTGGTAGCAGTCTGTCCCAGCAGATTGTTTCCATTGGCTAAATTTTCGTTACAGCAGTTAATCGCCGAAAATCCGTTTCCCACATACAAAAATCCCTCTGTCAGTGTGTTTGCATTAGATGTCATGAAGGTGTATCCGTTTCTTCCATTCGCAACGTTCATCAGTGAATCCGCCCCTTTCACTTCTCCCGGAACATAATTCACACCGCAAATCATCATGCAAATACTAAGTATTACCGCAAATCTTTTTCTCCACTTGTTACTCATAAAACCGCTCTCCTCTTTTCTAATTAATCAAAACTCTCCCTTATGGGAATCTTTAGATATAATTATTTTAATCCACTCCGTGGTTTTATTACAGTACCAAATACGTTATATTCTTATATCTTTAGAGATATATGGTTATATTTAAAAACGTTTTCAATTTGGTTTATATTGTGAAGATTATGCTATTGATTTCCTTTTTCGCTTATATTATGATAGATATAACAACGCATAAGAAACAGGAAAGGTGAAGATATTTTATGGAATTATTACAATTGCGCTATTTTCGTGATGCGGCAGAAATGGAAAATTTTTCAAAAGCAGCAGAAAAAAATCTTGTACCGCAACCTTCCATCAGCAAGACCATCAGCAAACTGGAACAGGAACTGGGAGTGCGGCTTTTTGACAGAAACGGTAAAAAAATCTCCCTCAATACCAATGGAAGATATTTTTACGAGAAAGTGAATCTTGCACTGACCCAGTTGGATGACGGAATCAATCATTTCAAAACACCGCTTCAGACCAATATATCTATTTATATACAGGCGGGAAACCGTTTTATCTCCATGCTTACGGCAGATTTTCTTACTTCCACCAGTGATATTTTCGTCTCTTCCGTAAATCAGATCAGCAATAACACAAAAAGCAACTACGATTTTACATTTATGCAGTTGTTTGAAGATATGCACGGTTACCATTTTGAAAGATTAATGGATGATGAAATTGTTCTTGTCGTATCCGTGAAGCATCCTCTGTGTAAATATGAAGAAGTCAGTATCAAATCTCTGGCAGATTACCCCTATATTGCCTATTATAAATCCATTAATTTAAGAGATTTTACAGATGAATACTGCAGAATGGAAGGCGGCTTTACCCCCGGCGTCGTTTTTGAAACTGCCGACTGGCAGGCAATCCGATATATGATATCCAAAAATAAAGGCATCTCTCTTATGCCCAAAAGCCTGTTTGAAATTGAACGTTCCGACGATTACAAAATCATCCGGTTGAAAGAAAAAACTTTCCGTACACTTGTAATTGCCTGGGATGAAAAGAAGATTTTAAGTCCTCAGGCTACACAGTTTCTTAAATTTACAAAAAACTGGTTTAGAAATTTCTAAACCAGTTTTCATTATTCATTTAGATTATTTATAATTTCATGGTAAGCTGTATCCGTTTTCTATCTTTGTCTACACTTAACACTTTGACTTTTACCACATCCCCTACGGCAACCACATCCAACGGATGTTTAATAAATCTGTCGCTCATTTCTGAAATATGTACCAGACCATCCTGATGTACACCGATATCTATAAATGCTCCAAAATCAATTACATTTCTTACCGTTCCCTTTAATTCCATGCCTTCTTTCAAGTCATCAAAGTCCAGAACATCACTTTTCAAAATTGGTTTTGGCATTTCATCTCTCGGGTCTCTTCCCGGTTTCTCCAGTTCTGCAATCATATCCTTTAGAGTAATAGCATCCGTGCCGATTTCTTTGGAAACACTTTCTAAATCTCTGATTTCTTTTGATAACCGCACATTACCGGAAGTAATATCTTCTGTAGTAAAACCGTACTTTTTCAACAGTGCTTTCGCCGGTACATAACTCTCCGGATGCACACCTGTATTGTCTAAAGGTTCTTTTCCTTCCCGGATTCTCAGGAAACCTGCACACTGCTCAAAGGCCTTCGGACCCAGCTTAGCCACTTTCAGTAACTCTTTTCTGCTGATAAACTGTCCGTTTTCCTCTCTGTAAGCAACGATATTTTTTGCCAATGGTTTACTGATACCTGAAACATATTCCAGTAAAGGTGCTGATGCAGTGTTTAAATCCACTCCTACATGGTTGACACAGTCCTCCACCACATTTCCCAGCGTTTCATCTAATTTCTTTTGATTCATATCATGCTGATACTGTCCTACACCGATTGCTTTCGGTTCAATTTTCACCAACTCTGCCAACGGATCCTGAAGTCTTCTCGCCATGGACGCGGCGCTTCTCTGACCTACATCAAAATTTGGAAATTCCTCTGTAGCCAGTTTGCTTGCGGAATACACGGATGCTCCCGCTTCATTGACAATAATATATTCCACTTTTTTCGGACATTCTTTAATAATATCCACAACCACCGCCTCCGACTCTCGGGAAGCTGTACCGTTTCCTAAAGAAATCAGGCTTACATTATATTTTTCTATGATATCAAGTACGGTTTTCTTGGACTCTTCCACTTTGTTTTGTGGAGCCGTAGGAAAAATAACCGTCGTGTACAATACTTTTCCGGTTTCATCCACCACTGCCAGTTTACATCCCGTTCTGAAAGCCGGATCCCATCCCAGCACGGTTCTTCCCGTAATCGGCGGCTGCATTAATAACTGTTTTAAATTCTGTCCAAACACTGTGATGGCGCCGTCCTCTGCCTTCTCTGTCAGAGAATTCCGTATTTCCCTTTCAATTGCCGGCTTAATAAGACGATGATATCCGTCCTCTACCGCTTCCTTTATCACACCGGTGAAATTGGACTGTCCGGACAGCATGGACTTATTGAGCGCCATAATGATGTTATCATCCGGCATTTCTATCTTTACGGAAATCACTTTTTCTTTCTCTGCCCGGTTGATGGCTAAAATTCTATGTCCCGGAATTTTGCCCACTGCCTCTCTATAATCGTAATAATTTTCATAAGGTGTTTTCGCCTCCTCATCTTTTGCCTTGGAGACGATTTCTCCATGTTTCATTACCGTATTTCTTATGGCATTGCGAAACTCCGCATTGTCAGACACTATCTCTGCAATAATGTCCTTTGCTCCCTGCACTGCATCTGCTATGGTATTGACACCTTTTTCTTCATCTATGTATGCTTCTGCTTCTTCCTCCGGTGTTTTGTCACTTTTTTGTAAAATAAAAATATTTGCAAGAGGTTCTAACCCTTTTGCCTTTGCCTCCGTGGCTCTTGTTTTTCTTTTTGGACGGTATGGTCTGTAAATGTCATCCACCGCAACAATGGTTCGGGCTTTTTCAATCTGCTCCAACAGTTCCGGTGTCATCTTTCCCTGCTCTTCAATGGATGCAATGACCGTCTGCTTTTTTTCCTCTAAATTGCGCAGATACTTTAAACGCTCATCCAGCATTCTCAGTTGTTCATCATTTAACTCACCTGTCACCGGTTTTCTGTATCGGGCAATAAAGGGAATGGTATTTCCTTCGTCAATTAACTGTATGGCAGCTTCTGCCTGCCACACCTGCACCTTTAGTTCGTCTGCAATGATTTCGCATATATTCATTTCTGCCTCCGTTTCTGCAATTTATAATTTATTTTTTATTTTTTCTATGCTATACTTTTTTGAGGAACAGAATTATTGTACCAAATTTTTCTGGCTTTGTGTATTTTTTGTTCCTGTTCTGTTACTGGATTTGTGTGTATTTCAAATTTTAACAGTGCGGGGATTATGCGAGAATAAAAATTTGACAGAGGTAACTTATGGGCAGACTAAAAAATGAGCTTCGTAAGTACAAACATGCATGGCCACTGCTTTATGTATTTATTTACATGCCATGGTTCATTCTTTTGGAAACACTGATACCTGCAGATTATCAGGGACTGCATATCATACATTGTGCTTTGGATGATATCATTCCTTTCTGTGAATGGTTTGCAATTCCATACCTTTTATGGTTTTTGTACATTCCTGCGGTATTTGTTTTTCTTTTTTATCATTCCAAAAATGAATTTTACCGTATTTGTGCCTATGAATTTACAGGAATGACAATCGCTTTATTAATATGTACAATCTATCCCAACGGTCTTCATCTCAGACTGGATCAAATCGGACGGGATAATATACTTATTGATTTAGTTCATTTCCTTTATAACAACGATACACCTACAAATGTTTTTCCCAGCATCCATGTGTTCGCCACAATCACTGCTCACATTTGTCTGGTAAAAAGTCCGCATATGAAAGAACTGCGGACAAGACAGCATATCAAACGAATCTCTCTTGTACTGGCTGTTCTGATATGTTTGTCTACCGTATTTTTAAAACAGCATTCCGTTATCGATGCACTGGCAGGCGCCCTTTTATCATTTATACTCTATTTCATCGTATTCAAGTGGTGGTTTGCAAAAACAGACTTCCCAGCGCCAAATATTAAAGACCCGAGACAGCATCAGGTACTGTACTTCTTAAACAAACACAAAAAATAACAGATTGATTTCCAATGATTGGAGAGCACATCAGCCAGAGAACTGCCGGTGGAAAACTTCACAACATAATTATTTGTAAATAGAACAACAGACGGTTTATTCTTAAAACACCGACTTCATCTTCACCGAATTTTTGAAAAAATTCGCTTCAGTGAAGTCTTAAAATCTGATTTTGAGAATCAGATTTTCGTTTTGAATGAACCGTCTGTTGTTCTATACAAATGAAATTAGGTTGTTCAATGTTTTCCACCGGCAGTTCTCCGGCTGATGTGTTGTTCCAATGATGCAAATGAAATATCTGCATTTTAATTAAAACCGAAGAATTTTTGTGTGACTGCATATGCAATTTCCGAACATTTTCTTCCCACTTTTCCCGGAAGATTCATTGTTCTGCCTAAAATGGAACTGCGTACCTTTTTATAAAGTTCCATATTACTGTTCTTTAAATCATCCCAAAGTTTCTCTTTGTCCTTCAGTCTCTGTTCGGAGCCTTCCCGAATGGACATAATTGAGGACACACACATCATCATGTCAAAATAATGAACCATGGCATCATCAATATTAGGATGATGTATTTTAGACTGATTGTAAATATCCAACATAATTCTTGTAACACGGTACTGCTGATCCAGCCGCTTTATCATAACCGATTCGTGGACGGACTGGTCGTCCCTGCCGATAAAATATTTATAGAGACACACGTCCAGATAATAAATGTTTTTTACAAACGGAAGTGGTTGGAATACGTAAATATTATCTACATAAAATGTATGTTTCGGAAGAACCATACCGGACTCTCTAAGCACCTTCGTTCTGTAAATGACAGAATGCATCAGAAGATACTGAGTCTTTCCAAAATGCAGTTCATCCCAGCCAAACATTCTCCCAACGGGCATGGCTCTTTTATATTTCATTATCTTTTTATGCTTTACTCCCTGTTTATCATACATAAAGTTTGAAATCAGCATATCCATGCCCGCATCCCTGGATATCATTTCTTCCAGCAAGTCCAATACCTGTGCCAATGCTCTTTTTCCCAGACAGTCATCGCTGTCCAGCACTTTAAAATAAAGTCCTGTGGCATTTCGGATTCCCGTATTGACAGCCTCACCGTGACCGCCGTTTTCCTGATGAATTACCTTTACGATATTTGGAAACTTTTCCTGATATTTATTTGCTATTTTCAATGTATTGTCTGTTGAGCCGTCGTCCACAACAATCACCTCAACTCTGTCTCCTCCGTTTAATGCACTGCGAATACTTTTTTCCATATAATCCTGTGAATTATAACATGGAATTGCCACTGTCAATAATTTCATTCTCTACCTCCTTCGGATTTACTTTACTGTTTATAATAATTCCCATGACAAATGCCAGAACAAAAAACACAAGCATGGACGATGAGATGGTTCTAATAATCTCCCAGTCAGAAAACTGCTGTATGCTTTCTCCCTGTACCTGCTGAAATTTTGAAGCGATATAGGAAAGTCCTACAGAAGCCATATTTGCCGATATGTGTAACAGAATCGGTGCCATGACGGATTTATACTTTTCATACACAAACACTGCCGCCAGTCCGATAAAAAAGGCGTAAGGCGCCTGCACCCAGTTTCCGTGAAACACACCAAATATAACTGCTGACAAAACAGCCGCTGTTTTGATATTGGAGATTTCTTTGATTCTCTTATAAATCAATCCCCTGAATATCAGTTCCTCTACCACCGGTGCAACAATTCCGGCTGCGGCAATCTGCAAAATCACACTGCTTTCATAAATTGCCGACTGGGTTCCGCTGTAAGAATCCAACATAAACTCCGGCATAAATATCTGTAGAACAGACACAAACATATTCGCCCACTCCATATTAAATATAGCAAAGGGAATAATCAAAAGATATAGTAATTTATTTGATAATCTGAATTTCGTTAACGTATTTGACGCTTTTTGTCTGTCTATATCTCTCTTCATCAGAAATCCCAGTATGGGAATGGTTACCAATGCAGATATCATGGTAAGCATTAGTTCTTTGCCCTGCAGCGCATCGGAAATCATAAAAGCTATCTCATGAAACGATACTCCCTGCATATACCAATACGCCGTATAGCCTGCCTGTATCACCATAACTACCACAATCTGAATTCCTATATAAATCAACATAGGGCTGATAATTCCCCAAATACTTTTTGCCCAATTTTTCTTTTCCAAAACATGTTCCTGCTTTCTATCAAAATAATCATTTCAGCAACAGATTTACTGACCTAAAATGTCTTTTAGCAAGTCCTCCGCAGAATCAGCCACCGACGCGGCTCCTTCTTTTAGCATGTCTTCTTTGTCCCCATATCCGTAAGACACGCCCATGCAGTCAATGCCCACGGCTTTTGCACCTTCTACATCAAATATGGTATCTCCTACCATCAGCATTTTCTCTTTATTTTTCACCGGCAGAATTTCCAATAATGCTTTTAACACATCCTCTTTTTTCTGTTTTCCCCCAATCAGATCTGCGCCCATAATATAATCAAAATAGGTTTCTATCTCCAAAGTTCTTGCCACTTCTTCCGCCATGGACTGTGGTTTGGATGTTGCCATGGCTATCATTTTCCCATGTTTCTTTAAATTTTCCAGCAAATCAACAATTCCTTCATACAAAGATGTCTCATACAATCCTATGGGTACATATCTTTCTCTGTATACACTGACAGCTTCCGTCGCTTGTCCCTCCGTAAATCCGTAACTTTTCATCATTTCTTCTTTCATTGGAGGTCCCACGAAATGTTTGAGATTGTCTAAATTCTCCTCAATAATACCAAATCTCTTTAATGCATACTGCACGGATTTGGTAATTCCCTCTCCTGAATTGCTCAATGTTCCGTCCAAGTCAAAAATAATAACATCATACTTTTTCATCATTTATCCTCTGTCTTATATTATTTTCCTAAAACCAACCGTTTTTTATACTTTCAACTGTAACACTTACTGTCTTTTTCTCCTGCAGTTCAACATATTATAGCACAAATACCTCTTGTTTTACAGCCACTTTTGTTTTATAATTTAATAAGCATAAATACAAAAAATTTGAGAGGTACATAATCATGAGTCAGGAAAAAGTAGATCAGTACAAAAAAGACAAATATAACCGCAAACATTCAAAAAAGAAAACAAGTGCTAAAAAAATTGCGTCGTATACCATAGCAACGCTTGCAGTTCTTTTTTTCATTGCATATTTAGGATATTCTGTGGCAGTCTCCACCGGTCTGTATACACCACCGGCTACGACAACGCACATAGAACTTTCAGAAGAAGAAAAAGAAAGCGCTCGTAATGCACTGATTCAGGCCGGCGACCCAAATGTGAAAACCACAACAGCGGCAGCGGAAGAAACTACTGCCTCTGCTGAGAAAAACACCACATCCTCTGTGGAAGAAACCACCGTCGCTGATAAATAGCCAGGTATACACAACCAAATATTTATATTATAGAAAAAGAGTTCGCTTGCGAACTCTTTTTCAAAGTGCAGATTCGTAAAAATAAGTATCTTTAATATAACAAAAACCAGTATTCTGTTGGAAAAATTCCCTCTAAAAAATACTGGTTTTATTATTACATTCTATCAGGTGCTTCAAAACCAAGCAACTCAATGCCGGTCTCTAAGACCGTCTTTGCCATACAAATTAATGCAATATAGCCTTTCTTCTTTGCTTCATCCTCTTCGGTAAGAATTTTGGTTCCATGATAGAAACGGTTAAATGCATTTGCCAGATCATAAACATAGGAACATATTTTATGAGGTGCCAGCTCTTCTGCCGCATTTTCTATGACCTCGTTGACTTTTGCAATCTCCAACATAAGCTGTAACTGTTCTGCATTTTCTGTACCTAAGACAGATAAATTGCTGATTTCTCCACCTTCTGCTTTATATTTTTCAATAATGGATTTGATACGGACGATTGTATATAAAATATATGGTCCTGTATTTCCCTCAAAAGATGTAAACCGGTCAATATCAAAGATATAGTCTTTGGATGCCTGATTGGATAAATCCCCATATTTCAGTGCTGCCAGTCCTACAATCTCTGCTGTTTTTCTGGCTTCCTCCTCACTGACGGAACGATTTTCCATAATTTTTTCGTAAACCGCTTCATTAATCTGCGCAATCAGGTTCTCCAGACGCATCACACCACCTTCACGGGTCTTAAACGGCTTCCCGTCTTTTCCGTTCATGGTTCCAAATCCGATAAATATTAAATCGGTTTCCGGTTTTACAATCCCGGCTTTCTTTGCCACACGGAAAAACTGGGTATAATGTAAATCCTGTCTCTTATCCGCCAGATATACATACTTATCCGGATGAAAATCCTGCTCTCTTTCAATCAGCGTGGCAATATCAGAGGTAGCATATAAGGCTGCTCCGTCCGATTTACGTACAATACAGGGAGGCAGTTCCTTATTGTCACTTTCTTCTGCGATATCAACTACCAAAGCTCCCTGACTTTCATAGGCAAGCCCTTTGTCTGTCAAATCCTGAATCAGTCCCGGAATATACGGCTGGGCATCACTCTCTCCTTTCCATAAATCAAATTCCACATTCAGATGATCATAGTTCTTCTTCAAATCCTCTTTTGATATATTCATAATATGCTGCCATAAAGCATGATATGGCGCATATCCGCTTTGAAGCTTTAACGTAGCCTGATGGGCGCGTTCTTTAAATGCCTCATCCTCTTTTGATTTTTTGCTGGCACATGGATAAATTTCTTCCAGTTCTGAAATGGTAAAAGGCGCCTCACTCGGGTAATCTCCTTGAAAACTCTCATCGAAATATGGAAGTTCCGGTTTACGCTCCTGAAGCTCCGTAATAATCAGTCCCATCTGAAGTCCCCAATCTCCTAAATGTACATCACCAATGACCTGATTTCCCATATATTTGGTAATACGCTTTACGCTTTCGCCAATGACAGCCGAACGAAGATGTCCGATGTGCAGCGGTTTTGCCACATTGGCTCCGCCGTAATCTACGATGACTGTCTCCGGATGACTGTTGCAGATGCCAAATTTCTCCTCATGCTTCATCTGATTGAGATAATCCGCTACAAATTCGCTGTTTAGATTAATATTAATGAATCCCGGATTTACAGCCTCTACCGATTGAAACATGGTATGTTCTGACACCACTGCTACAACATCCTGCGCTATCATAATCGGTGCCTTATGATACAATTTGGCTCCTGCCATTGCGCCATTACACTGATATTGGCAGAGATCCGGACGGTTGGAAATTCCCACCTTTCCCAGTTTTGCATCATAGCCACACTGCTCAAATGCCTTTTCAAACTCTTCTGTAATCAGTTCCAGTAACTTTTTCATAATTTTTCTCCATTTTATTAAAATTTATTATCCTTCGGTTTACAACTGTACCCCGTTTTTCTTTAACAGTTCTTTTGCGGTATCCACGGAATCTACCCCTTCTTTGTTTTTAATCGGTGCAAACTCTCTCTCTCTTACCACCTCATAAGCCAGACAGTTGTCCATCATGTGAATCATATCAAGTACCAATGTTTCAAACTTGTATCCGTTTTCTGTTTCCGGTTTCACAATATTCCCATCATCATCTAAATACTCAATTTTTTTCTTTACCACATGAACGGAAAGATGATTTTCCAGATTTTTTTCCAAATCTTCTATCTTAAACAGATAATTCAAAATAACCCCGTACTTATATGCCAGTTCTCCGTCATCTCTTGTCTCATACCGCATCTCTTCTGTCAGTTCATAATATTCCACAATGGACGGTTTTCCGTCTTCCAGACAGAGAACACCCACTTTTTCCTCCGGATTTGCCTTTGCCACCACTTTTGATGCACAGCAATATCCACCGTCCAGCATGGCTCCCACAAAACACGGGTCCGCCATGCGCTGACATACATTATCTACGGCAAAAATATTAATGTATTCAACGCCCTTTTCTTTTGCTTTTTTGCAGAGACCTGAATTGACAAAAGAAATAAACCATCCCCCGTTTCCATTGGGTGATGTGGCGATTCTTCCTTTATCTTCTAGATATATTTTTCCGTCAAATGATACTGCCGGAGCCATTTCCTGAACAAAGAAATCCACATAATCCGGATCATAGCCGAAATAATTTTTCTCCTGGAAGAAATTCACGGTATCCGCATGATTTCTTTCACTGGTCATAATATATAGCGGTATCCATGCCCCTGTCTGGTTTACTACATCCATCAGATTTCTCACAAGCATTTCAAATATAAATACATCTTTCGTCTCGCCGATATTGTACATTCCTTTCGGCTTATCCGATCCTAATCTGGTACCCATACCTCCGGCTAAAAGAAGGGCTGCAACTTTCCCCTGCCGGATGGCTTCTGTACCTATTGCTGTATATTTTGTTTTATTTTTCTCAATATCATCAACGGAAACTGCGTCATCTAACGGTGTAATGATCCCTTTTCCCATGTGCGTTTCCGTATCTTTCATATAGTCAATCAGCTGAAAATCTATCTCTCCAATCTGTTTTAACAGCGCTTCCTTCTGTTTTTGCTCTAATTCATCATAATATTTCAACAACTGGGATTGTCCATTTTTCTCCAGAAGTTCTTTTGCCTTTTCATAATTCATATGAAACCCTCCATATTTCCTGATTAAAAATCAGGCAGCGGTACCAAAATCCAAACCCTTTCAAAATCCTATATTGTTCCCACTGCCTAATAATAGAATAATTTATTTTCCATCATTATGCAAGAACTTAATCTGGCATAATACTTCAATACAATCCTGATAACGCATATCCGGATTCGACTGCGTGCATTTTTTAATAATTTTCTTTAATCTTCCTCTCACTCTGAAAGAGCGGACATTCTCTCTGTATATTTTCTTCGTTTTCAGATAATACATGGTTGTGCCGATTCCATAAATATCTGTCCGTATGTCCGTGTTAAACAATCCTACCCCCTTCTCACCTCCATATTGCTCCGGTGCCGCAAATCCTCTGCTTCCCAATGCCAGTTCATCTGCCACGTCTCTGCGGTATCTTTTTGCAATTCCAAAATCAATCAGTTTAATTTTTCCGTCTTTTTTCAGAATAATATTGGACGGTTTCAAATCTCTGTAAATTACGGGTGGTTCCAGAGAATGCAGATAGTAAAGCCCGCTGCACACCTGTGTCATGATACTTTTTATCATTTTCTTTTTCAATACTCCGTTTTGGGCAACATACTGTTTTAAATTGATTCCTTCCACATATTCCATAATCAGGAAAAAATCATTTTCTTCTTTAATGATATTAAAAATTTTTGGAAGGACCGGATGGGAACAATGTTTTAAAGCATTTAATTCCTTTTCCATTCCTTCCAAAAGTTTTTCTTTGTTGGCAGGATCAGATGTAATGTATCTTTTCATTGCATAAAATGTACCAAGATAGATGTCTTTCACTTTATAGACATCCGAAGTTCCTCCGGTGCCAATCTGCTCCAATACATAATATCTTCCGCCAACTACATGATTGATAATATTTTTCATATGCACACCTTTCCGGATGTGCTTCTCTCCTAAATCTACTTAAAAGCCAAACTCTTTGTACCGGTTCATCAGATATATCAAATATCTGCTTTGCATTTTCCGGTCTCTGCTGATGGTTATATCGTCGCAATATCAACTAACGTAAGGTTCTCTTTTGCATCGCTTTCCAGACTGGTCAGCAGTGCATCCACCGTATCTAAACTTGTGAAACAGTTTACGCCCGTCTCAATGGATGTCCTTCGAATCAGGAATCCGTCACGGCTCTTGTCACGTCCCTGGGTCGGTGTATCTATCACAATGTCAATCTTGTGCTCCAGCAATAAATCCATTACGGTAGGCGCTTCCTGATGAATTTTATTTACCTTTATGGCATCCACACCGTTTTCTCTTAAAACATCTGCTGTACTTCTTGTAGCGTAAACCTCGTATCCCAATTTTTCAAAACGCTGTGCAAGAGGTATAATTTCCTGCTTATCGGCATCCTTCACCGACATAATCAGCTTCTTATGTTTTGGAAGAACCACGCCTGCACCAAGGAACGCCTTGTACAATGCTTCATTAAATGTTTTTGCAATACCAAGGCACTCACCGGTAGACTTCATTTCCGGTCCCAGACTTGTCTCTGCACCACGGATTTTCTCAAAGGAGAATACCGGCATCTTGATTGCATAGTAATCCGCATTCGGCTGCAAGCCCGGCTCATATCCCTGCTCTTTAATACTCTTTCCGATAATACACTTTGTGGCAAGTTTTACAATCGGAATGCCTGTCACCTTACTGATATAAGGAACCGTTCTGGAAGAACGCGGATTTACCTCGATGACATACACCTGTCCGTCACACACGATAAACTGAATATTAATCATTCCTTTTACATGCAGTGACATGGCCAGTTTCTTTGTATAATCTTCAATGGTGTCAATAATATTTTGTGGCAGTGTATATGCCGGATATACGGAAATACTATCACCGGAATGAACGCCCGCTCTCTCGATATGCTCCATCACTCCCGGAATCAGGATATCTGTTCCATCACAGATTGCATCTACTTCCACCTCAGTTCCCTGTAAATACTTATCTACAAGAATCGGGTGATCCTGTGCGATTCTGTTGATAATTTCCATAAATTCTTCTACTTCCTCATCACAAGTAGCAATCTGCATACCCTGTCCACCCAGAACGTAAGAAGGACGTACAAGTACCGGATATCCTAACTTGTTTGCCACTTCCTTTGCTTCCTCTGCGGTAAACACTGTTCCTCCGGTCGGTCTCGGGATTCCGCATTTTTCCAGTATCTCGTCAAACAATTCTCTGTCCTCTGCCGCATCTACATCTGCCGCATCCGTTCCAAGAATCGGAACGCCCATTTTCATGAGGGCTTCCGTCAGCTTAATGGCTGTCTGTCCGCCAAACTGAACCACTGCTCCGTCCGGCTTTTCTACATTGACAATATTTTCCACATCTTCCGGCGTCAAAGGTTCAAAGTAAAGTTTATCCGCAATGTCAAAGTCCGTTGAAACAGTCTCCGGATTGTTATTGACAATAATTGTCTCGTAGCCTTCTTCTTTAAACGCCCATGTACAATGTACGGAACAGAAGTCAAACTCAATACCTTGTCCGATACGGATTGGACCGGAGCCAAGCACCAGTACCTTCTTCGGCGGGTTGGTCTCTGCTGCTTCGTTTTCTCCACCATATACGGAATAATAGTATGGGGTTGCCGCCTCAAACTCTGCGGCACAGGTATCTACCATCTTATAAGCAGCCACAATGCCATTGTCATAACGCATCTCCTTAATCTCGTCCACCGGCTTTCCGGTCAGTCTGCTGATAACAGTATCCGGAAATTCAATTCTCTTTGCCTCTTTCAGCAGTTCTTTTGTCAACGGCTGTGTTTTTAATGCCTGTTCCATTTCCACAATGATGGCAAGTTTATCAATAAACCACTTATCAATCATTGTAATTTCATGAATATGGTCATAACTTACACCACGTCTTAAGGCCTCTGCAATGACCCAGATACGTCTGTCATCTACCTTGTGAAGCATTTCCTCCAATTCCTCATCATTTAACTGTGAGAAATCATAATCCAGAAGACACTCTACATGCTGTTCCAAAGAACGGATGGCTTTCATCAAGGCTCCTTCAAAGTTATTGCAGATACTCATCACTTCACCGGTTGCTTTCATCTGAGTGGTAAGTTTTCTGCTGGCTGTAATAAATTTATCAAACGGAAGACGTGGAATTTTGACAACACAATAATCCAGTGTCGGTTCAAAACTTGCATAGGTCTTCTGCGTAATTGCATTTTTAATCTCATCCAGCGTATATCCAAGGGCAATCTTTGCCGCCACCTTTGCAATCGGATAACCGGTCGCCTTGGAAGCCAGTGCTGACGAACGGCTTACTCTCGGATTTACCTCGATGACACAATACTCAAAACTTTCCGGATGAAGGGCATACTGCACGTTACATCCGCCGGTAATATTCAACTCGTTAATAATATTGAGGGCAGATGTACGGAGCATCTGATGCTCCTTATCTCCCAACGTCTGGGACGGAGCCACAACGATACTGTCTCCCGTATGAACACCTACCGGGTCAATATTTTCCATGTTACATACAGTAATGCAGTTTCCTGCAGAATCCCGCATTACCTCATACTCTATTTCTTTCCATCCTGCAATGCATCTCTCAACCAAAACCTGTCCTACACGGCTCAGTCTCAAGCCGTTTTCCAGAATTTCTACCAGTTCTGTCTGATTGTGGGCAATACCGCCGCCGCTGCCGCCAAGGGTATATGCCGGACGGAGAACTACCGGATAACCAATCTTGTTGGTAAATGCGATACCGTCTTCAATATTCTCAACTACCAGAGACGGCGCACAAGGCTCATTGATCTTTTCCATGGTCTCCTTAAATTCCAGACGGTCCTCTGCCTTTTTAATGGTCTCCGATGTAGTACCAATCAGTCTGCAGCCATGCTCCTCCAAAAATCCTGTCTCAGCAATTTCCATGGCAAGGTTCAGACCTGCCTGTCCTCCAAGGGTCGGAAGAATGCTGTCCGGTTTTTCTTTTTCAATAATCTTTTTTAATACCGGAACGGTCAGAGGCTCTATGTAAACCTCGTCAGCGATGTCTTTATCTGTCATAATGGTCGCCGGGTTTGAATTTAAAAGTACCACTTCAATTCCTTCTTCTTTCAAAGAACGGCACGCCTGTGTACCGGCATAATCAAACTCTGCTGCCTGTCCGATGACAATCGGACCTGAACCAATTACTAAAACTTTTTTTATGCTTAAATCTCTAGGCATTCTTCTTCACCTCCATCATCTCGATAAATTCATCGAACAGTCTGTCCGAATCCTGTGGTCCCGGACATGCTTCCGGATGGAACTGAACAGTAAATATATTTTTATTTTTATATCTCAAACCTTCTACGGTTTTATCATTCACATTTATGAA
>CAJFUA010000072.1 GCA_904420085.1 uncultured Eubacterium sp.
AAATAACTCGTGGCGCATATCCTGATACAGTTTGGAGTATGTGTTTGGATAGCCACAGCTTTTAAAATGGGAAACCGCCTTTTTAAAAGCATTGTCGTTCCGCCGACACGGGTCGTCGGCGCCGGAGATAAACATAACCGGAAGGGTCGGGTTTTTGCTTGTCCAGCCCAGTTTACTGTATACGGACTGGACCAGTCCCAGTAAAGCATAATATCCGTTCAGTGTAAAAGGAACACCGCAGAGAGGGTCTTTATTAAATTCTTCTACAACATTTCTGTCCGAGGATAACCATGCATTGACAATTCCTTCTTTTGCAAAGGGTTTTTCAAAAGGACCATTTACCAAAGAGGCAATCATAGGACTTCGGTAATGCCAGCCCCGAAACAGTGCCAAAAAGCGAATCAGTTTTTTACCAAGTCCTGCCATCGGGTTATCGGAAGGAGAACCGCAGATAACGACTGCGTCCACCTCTCTGGAGTGTTTTTTCAGATATGCCCGGACAATTAAAGAACCCATGCTGTGTCCCACGAGAATAAAGGGAAGTTTCGGATATTCCCTTTTTAAAAACATTGTAAATTCCTGTACATCTTCAATTAATCCTTTGTATCCCTTCTCTCCCACATAGCCCAAATCATCCGTAGTAAGAATATTTTCACCGTGTCCTTTCATGTCGGCGATGGCACAGATAAATCCCTTCTGATTAAAGTACCTCATGGTTTTTTCATATCGCTGCCTTTTTTCGCACATGCCATGAACAAACTCGATAACTCCAATAGGTTTTACACCATTTGGCGGATACGTAATTGTACTAGGTCTCATACTTTTCTCACTCCCTCTGTTTCATTAACTGATCGTTTTATATTTTAGAAAATTTCTCCGAATTTCTTATCACATAAAAATTTTGCAGGAAATTAATCATCAATATCCATGCCTTCTGTTGTGTAGACTGTTCTCTTTCTTGCCATTTCGTCGTTTTCAAGATATTCATCATAGGTTGTGATTTTATCAATTAATTTACCGTTTACAATTTCCATAATCCGGTTGGCAGTGGTCTGAACTACCTGATGATCTCTGGAAGAGAATAGCAGCACGCCCGGGAATTTTACCAGTCCGGTATTCAGCGCGGTAATACTTTCCATGTCCAAATGGTCGGTAGGTTCGTCAATGACCAAAACATTTGAACCGCTTATCATCAGTTTGGAAAGCATAACACGGACTTTCTCACCACCGGAGAGAACTCTCACTTTTTTCACACCGTCATCTCCGGCAAAAAGCATCCGTCCAAGGAAACCGCGGACATAAGTAGCATCTTTGTTTTCCGAGTACTGTGTCAGCCAGTCTACAATCACATCATCACAGTCAAAATCTTTTGTATTATCTTTCGGGAAATAAGACTGGCTGGTAGTAATTCCCCATTTATAGTCGCCTTCATCCGGTTCCATCTGTCCCATCAGAATCTGGAATAAAGTGGTTTTGGCAAGACCGTTGGAGCCCACAAAAGCGACTTTGTCTTCACGTCCGATAGTAAAGGAAATATCGTCCAGTACTTTTACGCCGTCAATGGTCTTTGAGAGATGTTCTACCGTCAGAACTTCGTTTCCGATTTCTCTTGCAGGACGGAAGTCAATGTATGGATATTTACGGCTGGAAGGGCGGATGTCCTCCAACTCGATTTTTTCTAATGCACGTTTTCTGGAAGTAGCCTGTTTGGATTTTGAAGCATTGGCACTGAACCGCTGGATAAAGTCCTGTAACTCCTTAATTTTTTCTTCTTTCTTCCGGTTGGCTTCTTTCATCTGCTTGATGATTAACTGGCTGGATTCGTACCAGAAATCATAGTTTCCGGCATATAACTGAATTTTGGCATAATCAATATCTGCAATCTGCGTACATACTTTATTTAAAAAGTATCTGTCATGAGATACTACAATTACGGTATTTTCAAAGTTAATTAGAAATTCTTCCAGCCATGCAATGGCGTCTAAATCCAGATGGTTGGTAGGCTCATCCAAAAGCAGAATATCCGGATTTCCAAAGAGAGCCTGTGCCAGAAGAACTTTGACTTTTAACGTGCCGTTTAAATCTTTCATAAGACTGTAGTGATAATCGGTTTCAACACCCAGACCGTTTAAGAGCGTGGCGGCGTCTGCCTCGGCATTCCAGCCGTCCATTTCTGCAAACTCTGCTTCCAGTTCGGAAGCGCGGATACCGTCTTCATCACTAAAATCTTCTTTCATATAAATGGCGTCTTTTTCTTTCATAATGTCATAAAGACGCTGATTTCCCATGATCACCGTATCCAGAACCGTATATTCATCATACTGGAAGTGATCCTGTTTTAAAAAGGACAGACGTTCTCCCGGAGTGATAATGACTTCACCGCTGGTCGGTTCGATTTCACCGGTTAATATTTTAAGAAATGTGGATTTTCCGGCACCGTTTGCACCAATCAGTCCGTAGCAGTGTCCCGGAACAAATTTAATGTTTACATCTTCAAATAATGCCTTTTTTCCAAATCGCAAAGAAATGTTACTTGTACTTATCATTTCGAAATCTCCTTATTCTATAGTTTTGTCAGGGAACTGTCCCGTCATACATACTATTTGCTCATCAAAGTATAGCAGTTTTTAAGCATGAAAGCAATCATACATATCAGGGAAGGTGGAAAAAAATACAGTTTTTTCAAAATAAAATTTAATTCAACGGATAAATATGATATGATTACAAATATGACAAAATAGAAAAAGGGGAATGAGTACAGGAGTAGTTATATGACCGGAAAGGAAAGACAGATGAAGCAATTAGAAAATATGAACGTATATCGGGGAAATCCATTGACAATGGGAGCCACAGTGGTGGGAGACAGAGTAAATTTTGCCATTACGGCGAAAGTGGGAAGCCGGTGCGAAGTGGTTTTGTATGAAAAGGGACAGGACAAAGAGGCATTTCGCATTCCGTTTGAAAATACCCAGGTGATAGGAAATGTCTATGCAATGAGCGTATCGGGACTGGATTATCATAAATATGATTATAACTTCTGCGTCAATGGAGAGATTACCGTGGACAGGTATGCCAAGTCATTATCGGGAAAGAAACAGTGGGCGGTGGAAAGCCAGAACATTAAGGCTGCCATTGTGGATGATACCTTTGACTGGCAGAATGATGCACCCCTGTGTATCCCTTTTGAAGATACCATACTTTACAGACTGCATGTGAGAGGATTTACAAAACACGTCAGCTCTAAAGTAAAGCATAAAGGAACTTATTTAGGAATTGTGGACAAGATTCCGTATTTGAAATCCCTTGGCATTACCATGATTGAATTAATGCCTGCCTATGAATTTAACGAAATAAAGACAGAAAAGGCAACTTCCATGCGGGGACAGTTCAGCATTGAAAGTCCTACGCTCAACTACTGGGGGTACACGGATGGCTATACCTTTGCCCCAAAGGCAGCTTACGCATTTTCCAATGAAGCAGGCGGCGAGGTCAATGAGTTTAAGTATCTGGTAAGAGAACTTCACAAAAACGGAATTGAGATATCCATGGAATTTTTCTTTCCTCAGGGAACAAACCCGAAAGAAATTCTGGACTGCCTGCATTACTGGGTAATGGAATACCACATTGACGGTATCCATGTAAACTGCGAAGAAGCGGTAATGCATATGATACAGACCGACAATCTGCTCTGCACCACAAAGATTTTCACCTATAGCTTTGCCGCAGATACGGACTTTTACCACAGCAGTTCTGAAATGAGAAACCTTGCCAATTTTAATGATGATTTTATGGTGGCCGCCAGAAAATTTATCAAGGGTGATGAGGATATGCTAAACACCATTTCTTATAAAGTAAAAGCCAATCCGGCAGGAGTGACAGTGGTCAATTATGTGGCAAATCACAATACCTTTACACTGTATGACTCTGTGTCTTATGACAAGAAATACAATGAATTAAACGGCGAGAACAATCAGGACGGAGCTGTTTACAATTACAGTTGGAACTGCGGGGCAGAAGGAGATACAAGAAAAAGGAAGATTATGGATCTTCGCAAAAAGCAGATAAAAAATGCATTGTGCATGGTGCTTCTCAGTCAGGGAGTACCTATGATTTATGCAGGAGATGAAATGTGCAACTCTCAAAAAGGCAATAATAATCCTTACTGTCTGGACAATGAAATTTCATGGACCAACTGGAACACAACTGCCATAGCCAGAGATGTGCTGGAGTTTACCAAAAGTCTTATCCGGTTTCGAAAAGAGCATAAAGTCTTACATTTAAGAGAAGAACCAAGACAGATGGACTATTATTCTTACGGACTGCCGGATATGTCCTATCACGGAACAAAGGCATGGTATGCGGATTTCAGTCATTTTAACCGACATTTTTCCATGATGTATTGTGGTAAATATGCAATGGAAGAGGCAGGAAAAGATGAGGCGGATTTGTATATTGCATATAATATGTATTGGGAGAAACAGCAGTTTGGCATACCGACTGCCAGAAATAAGAAAACATGGAAAGTGGCTTTTTCTACCAGCCCGGAGCAGGAGACAGGAGAAATCGATAAAACTGTCAAAGTGCCGGGAAGATGTGTGACTGTTTTAATCAGCGAGGAGATATGATAAGATTAGGGAATCAGTATGCGGGAAAGTGCCATCTCTACGAAGTTTGAAGGTGAAAATAAAGGTGGGAAAAGATAATTATGTTACATGTATTGAATGAGAAAGGGATTGGAGCATTTATCAATTTAGAAAAATGGGGACTGAGCAGTTTCGTATTGAAAATCATTGCGGTGGTTACCATGGCGGCAGACCATTTGGGATTAATGTTTTTCAGCCATCATCATAGTCTTTATATTATCACGAGAGGAATCGGAAGAATCAGTTTTCCGATTTTTGCGTTTCTGCTTGTGGAAGGATTTTTTTATACCCATGACAGAAGAAAACACGGAATCCGGCTGGGGCTTTTCGCCCTGATTTCAGAGGTGCCTTACAATATGATGTACGGCAGTTTCTTTGATTTGGGAAAACAGAATGTTCTTTTTACATTGTTTATCGGCTACATGATGATTTGGGCTCTTGACATTATTTCAAGATATCAGATAAATTATTCTGAAAAATTATTAAACAGAATCGGTGCCACACGGCTTAACATGGTGTTGGAACTGTTTGTAATGCTGGCAGGCTTTGGTACGGCATATTTTATAAAGAGTTCCTACTCTTATGCAGGGGTAATGCTTATCTTATGTTTTTATGTTTTCCGCAATCATCATATAGGTAGAGCCCTGTCCAATATGGTTTTTAATATGGGAATGTTTGGCTATGGTTTGCAATGGCTTGGGGCTTTTAGCATGATTCCCATTGCCTTTTATAATGAAAAACCCGGAAAATATCAGTGGAAATATTTCTTTTATGTATTTTATCCGGCGCACCTTTTAATACTGGTGGGACTAAAGATTATTTATCTCAGATATTTTTCCTGAATATTGTCTGATAGAAGATGATTTTATAAAAAATTAACCCCTTTTTCTATAATTTGGTTCCTTTTTAACTTTTTTTGCTTTCTTTATACTTTTGAGTAGAGCTTTGAAACGAAATCAAAAGTTAGGAGGGTAATATGATATCAAAGTTTATGAAAAAGGCAGCAGTTTTTGGACTTACCATGGCAATGATTATCTCATCCATGGCGGTAACGGTGATTACCACACCTACAAGAGTGAAGGCGGCACCTACCACAAGTTCTACGTTAGTATGGAGTGATGAGTTTAACGGATCAAGCTTAGACACATCAAAGTGGGGATTTGAGACCGGAACAGGAGCAAGCGGATGGGGAAATAATGAGTTACAGTATTATACGGACCGGACGGATAATGCATATGTTGCAGACGGTGCGTTACATATCAGAGCGAAAAAAGAGTCTTATGGCGGTAAAAACTATACATCTGCCAGATTAAATACAAACGGAAAATTTACATTCCAATACGGTTATGTGGAGGCTAGGCTAGCGCTTCCGTCCAATCAGGGTATCTGGCCTGCATTTTGGATGCTGGGTGCCAATATCGGCAGTGTAGGATGGCCGTCATGTGGCGAAATTGATATTATGGAAGCCATCAATGCAGAAAATAAAACATATGCCACCTGTCATTGGAACTGTAACGGACATGCAGAATATGGACAGTCCAGTGGAACATTCGACAGAACACAATATCATACATACGGCTTGCAGTGGGATAGCCAGTATATCCGGATGTTTGTAGACGGAAATAAAATTTACGAAATGTATATTGAGAATAATGCAGGTGATACAGATGAATTTCACAAGCCGTTTTACCTTTTGCTGAATGTGGCAGTTGGAGGAAACTGGCCGGGATTTTCCGTTGATGACAGCGCTTTTCCACAGGAAATGAAAGTAGATTATGTAAGAGTATATCAGGAGAATCCGTCATATAACAGTTCTTCTTCCGGTAATGTTGATACAAATACCGGAAATACCGGCAGCAGTACGGATAATAATACATCAACTCCTTCTGCCGGCATGGGAATGGAGTATGCAGGCTCAGACACTGCTACGGCATATGTCAACGATTCTTCATGGACAGATATACACTATTCTGTTAATGGTGGAGGACAGCAGAATGTGCGCATGACCCAAAACGGCGAAAAAGCCACATATACCATTCACGGATTAAATGCAGGGGACAGTGTGAAATACTGGTTTACCCATTGTAATACATCAGGATATGTAAAAGATACGGAAAGTTACACTTACATACATAACGGAAGCAGTTCTTCGGGAGGTAATAATCAGGGAAGCGGAGGCTCCACGGATGTCAATACAGCTTCTGGAAATATTTTCATTTATCAGGATATAAATTACGGAGGACGTCAGGCTTCTTTAGGTGAAGGAGATTATAATCTTGCATCTCTTCAGTCAAAGGGATTTCAGAATGATGATTTATCATCCATAAAAGTTCCTTTTGGATATAAGGTAACCCTGTACAAAGATGACAATTTCCAGGGAGAAACAAAAGTGATAACCAGTGATACAAACTGGATTGGAAGTGATTTTAATGACGTGGTTTCTTCTATTAAAGTAGAGAAGGCTCAGTATCTTATTAAGAACCGTCACAGCGGTCTGGTAATGGATGTGGCATGGGCCAGCATGGAAAACGGTGCCAATGTGCAGCAGTGCGAAATCAATGGAAATGATGCACAGAAGTGGTATATTACGCAGAACAGCGATTACAGTTATACTATCACAAGTGTATTGAATAATAAGGCTTTAGATGCAGCCGGATGGTCAAAAGAGCCGGGCTCTAATGTGATTATGTGGGATAAAGGAGACAATCAGTCAAACCAGCAGTGGTGGATTACGGAAATTGGAGACGGATATTCATTTATCCTAAATAAAAACAGCGAATTGTCATTGGATGTAGAAAACTGGTCCACGGAGAACGGTGGAAATATTCAGCAGTACGGATATAATGCACAGGCAAATCAGCAGTGGCAGTTTATTTTGGCAAATTAAAGAAATAAGAGAATTTTGTGTAATCAAAATTTCAAAGAATTTTCTTATATTATGAAAAAGGAATATAAAAATTCCCTAAAAAAACAACTATGGTCTTGCAAGACCATAGTTGTTTTTTGTTTCTCATTTCGGATAGACAAGCCGGTCATCACTGATATTTGTCAATACTTCATCATAGTATTTTTTACTGATGTATTTTGCCATATTTAAGTTCATGTCCAGATAGTTACCGCAATCTCTGGCACAGGCTCCGGGAATATCTCCCTCAAAATCTTTCATAAAGGAATACATATTTTTTATTAAAGGAAGAATATCTTTCGACTGATAATCGCCTGTAAGCACCAGATAAAAACCGGTACGACATCCCATAGGACCAAAATAGATGACTTTATCTTTGTACTCGCTGTCATTTCTTAAAAAGGTAGCGCCAAGATGTTCCAAAGTGTGAACTTCCGCCGTGTTCATTACAGGCTCAAAATTCGGTCTGGTCATTCGGATGTCAAAAGTTGTGACGGTCTGATCTCCTACCTTATCTTTTCTGGAAACATACAATCCGGGCAGTAATTTTAAATGGTCAATTGTAAAACTTGTAATTTTCTCCATGATACACCTCCAAAAACTATAACTATCTTAACGAAAGAAGAAATAAAAATCAATGCTTCCATACAAAAAGAAGCACAAAAAAGGGAAGCACAAAAGGTTTCAAGCCTCTGTTCATTTGCATGGCAAAAAAGTATAATTTTTTTAGGTTTCGAATGTATTTTCAAAACGATTACATGTAAATTTGATGGTTTGAGAAAAAATTATATGTAATCTATTCTGAATTGTCGTCAATTTTCTAGGGACTTACATTGAAAATCTGTAATTTGAGTAAGAGTGACGAAAACTTTTTACACCTCACATAAAACAAATGATGATTTCATATTGTAACTGTGTTAAAATAGGGCAATAGAATTATGGGAAAGTGCAGGAGAGAAAATGAAAGATAACAAAATACAAACGGAAAAACGTCATCAAAGGCGTGTGCGGTACAAGGGAACCCATCCAAGAACCTTTGCAGAAAAATATAAGGAACATAATCCGGAGAAGTATAAAGAGACAATAGAGAAAGTCATCCGTAAGGGAAGTACTCCGGCAGGAATGCATATATCTATTATGGTAGATGAAATATTGGATTTCCTTCAAATTAAACCGGGTCAGAAAGGACTGGATGCCACCCTCGGATATGGCGGCCATACAGTAAAAATGCTGGAACAGCTTCGGGGAGAAGGGCATATATACGGGCTGGATATTGATCCCATCGAGATAAAGAAGACCGAAAAAAGGCTGGCGGAAAAAGGATATGGAAATGATATTTTTACGGCAGTAAATATAAATTTTAAAGATATTGATAAAGTGGCGGAAAAATATGGTCCCTTTGATTTTGTACTGGCAGATTTAGGTGTTTCTTCCATGCAGATAGATGATCCGAGGCGTGGATTCACATATAAACATGAAGGCCCGTTGGACTTAAGGTTAAATCCTAAGCAGGGAATATCGGCATCAGAGAGAATTCAAAACATTACTCAGGATGAATTAGAGGGTATGTTCATAGAAAATTCAGACGAGCCTTATGCCTATGAAATTGCCAAGATGATTATGAAAGAACGCAGAAAGAAAAAAATAGAGACCACATTGGAACTGAAAAATATTGTGGAAAAGGCAGTCCTGCAGTCCAAAGATGTAAAAAACATGTCAAACAGAGATAAAGATGAAACAGTGAAAAAAAGCTGCGCAAGGGTATTTCAGGCGCTTCGGATTGACGTAAATAATGAATTTGAGGTGCTATATGAATTTTTGGAAAAACTGCCAAGTGTTCTGGCACCGCAGGGTAAAGCAGTTATTTTAACCTTTCATTCCGGAGAGGACAGGTTAGTAAAAAAGTCTTTTAAATCACTTAAAAATGCAGGTGTGTATCAGGAAATTGCCCGTGATGTGATAAGACCGAAAAGGGAAGAATGCCATAGAAATCCAAGGGCAAAATCCACAAAAATGCGCTGGGCAGTAAAAAACTTAAAATTTTAGTGCATGGAGAGAGAGAAAAACTGCAAAAAAATGAAGTGTGAGAATTATCAGTGAGAAGTGAGAATTTTCAAAGTGAAAATGTTCATAGGGTGAAAATGTTCAGGTGAAACATTTTCAGACGTAAATGTTCAGAGTATTTTTTTGTACACTTTTTGGGGGAAAGGTGGTATGATGTAGAAGTATGTTCAAAAAGGAGGAAGATTATGTTAGGAGATAAGAAAGTTTCGTATAGTGCCATGCAGTC
This sequence comes from uncultured Eubacterium sp., assembly GCA_904420085.1. GTDB lineage: Bacteria > Bacillota > Clostridia > Lachnospirales > Lachnospiraceae > Eubacterium_G. The sequence goes on from CAJFUA010000072.1 coordinate 9,839, forward strand.
TACAGGCACACTGACACTTGGAAATTATTTAGGAGCTCTGGATAACTGGCTGAAAATGCAGGAAGAATATGAGTGCTTTTATGCCATCGCAGATTTGCATTCTCTTACAATCAGACAAAATCCAACTGAGTTAAGACAGAGAGCCAGAGATTTATATATATTGTATGTGGCAGCAGGACTGGATCCGAAGAAAAACTGTATTTATTTCCAGTCTCATGTTTCAGCCCATGCAGAACTTGCATGGATTTTAAACTGCTTTACTTATATGGGTGAACTGAACAGAATGACCCAGTTTAAAGATAAGGCGGCAAAACATTCAGACAATATTAATGCAGGACTTTTTACATATCCGACGTTAATGGCTGCGGATATTTTACTGTATCAGGCAGATGTGGTTCCGGTAGGAGCCGACCAAAAACAGCATTTGGAAATTACCCGGGATATTGCAAATCGGTTTAACGGAATTTATGGAGATGTATTTACAATCCCTGAACCGTATATTGGGAAGGCGACTGCAAAAATTATGAGCCTTCAGGAGCCGACGAAAAAAATGTCTAAGTCGGATGAAAATCCGAATTCCTGTATTTTGCTTATGGATGATACAGATACCATTATCAGAAAATTTAAAAGAGCAGTTACAGATTCAGATATGGAAATCAGATATTCTGATGAAAAGCCGGGCATCCAGAACCTTATCAACATTTATTCATGTATTACCGGAAAAACAGTCAGCGAGATTGAGAATGAATTTGACGGAAAAGGATATGGAGAATTTAAAATTGCCGTGGGAGAGACTGTGGCAGACAGATTGAAACCTCTTCAGGACAGATTTTATGAATTAAAGAAAGATAAGGAATATCTGAACGGAGTGATTAAAGAGAACGATGAAAAAGCGGCATATTTTGCCAATAAAACATTGCGCAAGGTTCAGAAGAAAGTGGGGCTGACAGAGAGAAATCGATAGTTTTTGATTTCTTTTTATAGATGCAGAATTTTTAATTTTTGACGGTGTGTGAATATTTCAAAAAATATACTCTTTTGTGAAAGGTAAAAAATAAGAAAAATCAGTTTGTCGTAATGGACACCCATGTGTCTGACGGTTACGATGAACTGATTTTTTTGTCTGTTTTTTTCTGTAGTTTTTGAAAGATTCCCCGTTGATTCAAGAAACTGTCGGTAAATACAATAATAAAATTAACTGCAAGGAAAATGCCTACCAGAAAAAGAATATACAGAAAACATTTTCCATAGCCGATACTTTCGTAGTTTAAAAAGAAATAAGGATATTTAGGAACATTGATAAATTCTTCCGGGGCATTACACTGGCATCGGGTAAAAAAGCATACAATATAAATAAACGGAAAAGCTAACCATGTAAGGATATGATTCCATCGGAACAGCCCTTTGGGCTGAAAAAACAGCCAGTCCAAAATAAACATGTAAGGAACTACGTAGTGTGCAAGAATACTTTCTACGGGAAGCCCTAAAGAAGTCATCGTATCATCCGGCAGTATAATCTTGTGTTCCGAAAAATGGTAGACAAGAAAGGTACATGTAATGGATGCCAGCGCCATTCCCTTAAAATAAATGAGAAGTTTAGAGCGTGTATCTTTCCCGGTAAAATGCTTGACTAAAAGGACAATCATAAAAACAAGACAGAAAATATTGCTCCACAGTGTAAAAAAACTAAATTCATGGACATTTACATTTCTGTCATTCAAATCAAAGTGTATAAAAATTCCGGTGGCACAAATGATGATAAATGTGATTCTGTATACTAATTCGAATTTGTGTTTCATTTCTAAAATCATGCCTTTCAATCCTTTTTCCATATTATTATTTCCAAAGAGAGTGATAAAATAGTTGTAAATATTTTCTTTAAAAAATCACATAAAATATATTGACAAAGCACAAACCACAAGTTTTGGTGATAAAACTTGAAGAAAAACCCTATATATTGTATAATATGTTAGTTAAAGTGGCTGGGTTCTGCCACAAAATATGAATGCAGACAGAGAAGACAGATGATGTTTTTAAAAGATAACGAATTAGATACAAATACATACTTAAATTTACGAAAATCAGTGGCGTGGAAACCTCTTACCGAAGAACAGGCAGAGAAGGCCATAGCGGGCAGTCTGCTGACGGTGGTTGCTTATGATGATGACATGCCGGTAGGTATGGGGCGCATTGTAGGAGACGGTGCGGTCATCTGCTATATACAGGATCTGATTGTGATTCCGGAGTATCAGGGAACCGGCGTAGGACAGGCGATTATGGAGAGCCTGATTGATTATGTAAAAGAAATCAGACTTCCTGACACCCAGATTATGCTGGATCTGATGTGTGCCACAGGCAGAGAGGATTTTTATAAAAAATATGGATTTATTGCCAGACCTACAGAAAAACTGGGACCTGGAATGATTATGTACATTAATTAAAGAGGTGAATCATGAATATTTATTTCATTCGGCACGGGAGACAGAACAGCAGGCTGTGTAATGTGAATGTGGAACTTTCCAAAGAAGGAAAGGAACAGGCACGGCTTGTGGGAGAAAGGCTGAAAACTTACAATATTGAAGCTGTTTATTCCAGTCATCTGACGCGGGCAAAAGAGACAGCGGATATCATCAATCAATATTTAGAAAAACCGAGAGTGATTGATGAAAGATGGCAGGAAGCCAATTTTGGCGGACTTACCGGGCTGACGAACGAAGTCATAAACCGGAAATACGGCAAGTTTCTGGAGAAGAGAGCGACCATGACAGAGGATATTCCTTATCCTGATGGTGGGGAAAACTGCCGGATGGTATTTGAGCGTTCCTATGCGGCATTAAAAGAATTGGTAAAAGAACCTTATGAAAATGTGTGTGTCGTAACCCACGGAGGGGTATTGAGGGCACTGCTTACAGGACTGACAGGAGCAGATTATGCCAAATGGCTCACCTATGGCAGACAGATAGAAAATTGCAGTATTACCCATATTATGTATGATGAAACAATGGGAACATTTCATATAGAGCGGTTTAATGATTTTGCTCATTTTGAAGGAAAAGACTATCTGATGAGAAAACATTTTGGAAGTGGATTTTTTCAAATGAAAGCACAGCCGGAAACCGGCGGCGAAAACAATAAGAGTGGAGAGGGAAGATAATGGCAAATAAATACGACGGAAACAGTATTTCCGTATTGGAAGGATTAGAGCCGGTACGAAAGAGACCGGGTATGTATATTGGAAGTGTGGGAACAAAGGGTCTGAATCATCTGATATATGAAATTGTGGACAATGCAGTGGATGAACATCTGGCAGGATACTGTTCTGAGATTATGGTCACGTTAGAGAAGGACGGTTCTGCCACCATCAAAGATAACGGCAGAGGAATTCCTGTTGATTTGAATGAACAGACCGGACGTCCTGCGGTGGAGGTGGTGTTTACCACACTTCATGCCGGAGGTAAGTTTGGAGACGGGAATTATAAGATTTCAGGAGGTCTCCACGGAGTAGGTTCCTCCGTTGTAAACGCATTGTCTTTATGGCTGGAGGTCAATGTAAAGCGTGATGGTAAAATTTATAATCAGCGATATGAACAGGGAAAAATCTGTTACGATTTGAAAGTAGACGGTACATGCAGAAAGAATGATACAGGTACCACAGTCAGTTTCTTCCCGGATGGGGAAATTTTTGAGAAAACTTATTTTAAGGCGGATTCTATTAAGAGCAGGCTTCACGAAACGGCATATTTGAATCCGGAACTTACCATTATATTTGAGAATAAGCGTGTGGGAGAAGAGGAAGAAGTGACATTCCACGAACCTGACGGCATCAGGGCGTTTATTGCAGATATGAATAAGGAAAAAGAGAAAGTTACGGATATTGTTTACTTTAAAAATGATATGGACGGTATCGAAATTGAAATAGCCTTTCAGTATATTAATGAATTTACGGAGAATATTTCAGGTTTCTGTAATAACATTTATACACAGGAAGGCGGAACCCATATAACAGGATTTAAGTCAGTTCTCACACAGACCATTAATCAGTATGCCCGAGAGTTGGGAACGCTGAAGGAAAAGGATGCGAATTTCACCGGGGCAGACGTAAGAAACGGTCTTGTGGCAGTGGTGGCATGTAAGCATCCTGACCCGAGATTCGAGGGACAGACGAAGACAAAACTGGATAACCCGGATGCAGAAAAAGCAACAAAAAACATTGCCGGGGAGCAGTTGGTGCTGTTCTTTGACAAGAATCTGGAAACGTTGAAAAATGTAATCAGTTGTGCGGAAAAGTCGGCAAAGATTCGTAAATCTGAGGAAAAAGCAAAGACAAATATGCTGTCAAAAAGCAAATTTTCCATTGACAGTAACGGAAAACTGGCAAATTGTGAAAGCCGGAAACCACAGGAATGCGAAATTTTTATTGTAGAGGGTGATTCCGCCGGAGGTTCTGCAAAAACAGCCAGAGACAGAAAGACTCAGGCGATTATGCCGATTCGAGGAAAAATATTAAATGTGGAAAAAGCCTCCATGGATAAGGTTCTGGCAAACGCAGAAATCAAAACAATGATTAACGCCTTCGGCTGTGGATTTTCCGAAGGGTACGGCAACGACTTTGATATAGATAAATTAAAGTTTCACAAGATTATCATCATGACTGATGCAGATGTGGACGGTTCCCATATTGATACATTGCTTTTAACCTTTTTCTATCGGTTTATGCCGGAACTGATTACCCACGGACATGTATATATTGCCACCCCGCCTTTATATAAAGTGGTGCCAAAACGGGGAGAGGGCGAATATTTATATGACGATAAGGCGTTGGAAAAATACAGAAAAACTCACAATGGTTTCACATTACAGCGTTATAAAGGACTTGGAGAGATGGATCCGGAACAGCTGTGGGAGACAACCCTTGACCCGGAAAGAAGAATCTTAAAACAGGTAGAAATCGAAGATGCACGTCTGGCTTCTGATGTGACCAGTATGCTGATGGGCAGCGAGGTTGCTCCAAGAAGAGAATTTATTTACAAACATGCAAAAGATGCAGATTTAGATATTTAAGGAGGGGAAAATGGCAGAGCAGATTATAAAAACAGAATATTCTGAAGTAATGCAGAAAAGCTATATAGATTACGCTATGAGCGTTATTTGCGCCAGAGCCCTTCCGGATGCAAGGGACGGACTGAAACCGGTGCAGAGACGTGTTTTATATGCCATGGATCAGTTGAACCTGGATCATGATAAACCACATCGTAAATCAGCCCGTATCGTAGGTGATACCATGGGTAAATATCATCCTCACGGTGACAGTTCCATTTATGAGACTTTGGTGGGACTGGCTCAGGAATTTAAAAAAGGCATGGCTCTGGTGGATGGGCATGGAAACTTCGGATCCATTGAAGGAGACGGAGCTGCCGCCATGCGTTATACGGAAGCAAAACTGCAAAAGTTTACAGAGGATGTATACCTTGCGGATTTAAACAAAGACGTGGTAGATTTTGTGCCCAACTTTGATGAGACAGAAAAGGAACCGCAGGTGCTTCCGGTAAGAGTGCCGAACCTGCTGGTAAACGGTGCGGAAGGTATTGCAGTAGGTATGACGACCAATATTCCACCACACAATCTGGGTGAAGTAATTGATGCCGTCATTGCCTATATGGAGAAAAACAGTATTACCACAGAAGAGCTATTAAAGATTGTCCATGGCCCGGATTTTCCAACAGGCGGTATCGTGGCAAATAAATCCGAGTTATTAAATATCTACGAAACCGGCTCAGGAAAAATCAAACTTCGGGGGAAACTGGAGTTTGAGAAAGGAAAAGGTCGGGAAAAGGACAAACTGGTTATTACGGAGATTCCGTATACCATGATTGGAACAGGTATCAGTAAGTTTATTTCAGATGTTATCGACTTGGTTGAGACGAAGAAGACCGGTGATATTGTAGATATTTCCAACGCATCCAACAAGGACGGTATCCGAATTGTTTTGGAGTTGAAAAAAGGAGCGGATGTTGAAAAACTGAAAAACATGCTCTACAAGAAAACAAAGTTGGAGGATACGTTCGGTGTAAATATGCTTGCCATTGCTGACGGAAGGCCGGAAGTGATGGGACTGAAAAAGACGATACAGTATCATGTGGAGTTCCAATACGAACTTGCCACACGGAAATATACCACATTGCTGAATAAGGCATTGGAGCAGAAAGAAGTAAAAGAAGGTCTGATAAAGGCAACAAACATCATTGATTTGATTATCGAGATTATCAGAGGGTGCGAAAGCCAGAAGCAGGTAAAGGAATGTCTCGTACACGGAAAGACAGAAGGAATCCAATTTAAAAATCCGGAGTCAAGGATTCTGGCAGGAAACCTTTCCTTTACGGAGCGTCAGGCACAGGCGATTCTTGATTTAAGACTGGCAAAACTGATTGGTCTGGAAATTATGGCACTTCAGAAAGAGTATGAAGAACTGGTAAATCAGATTGCAGATTATGAGGAAATTCTTCATAGCAGACGTGCCATGATGCGGGCAATAAAAAAAGATTTGCAGTCCATTAAAAAAGAATACGGCAGGGAGAGACGCACTGTAATCGAAGATGGAGAAGAAGCAGTGTATGACGAAAATGCTTTTGTGGAACAGGAAGTTGTGTTTGTTCAGGATAAATTTGGATATGCAAAACTGTTAGAGCCGGCTGTGTTTGACAGAAATATTCAGTCGGTTACAAAAGATAACCGATATTACTTTAGCTGCATGAACACGGACAGTATCTGCATTTTTACCGACAATGGCAACGTTCATCAGATTAAGGTACAGAGTATACCGATGAAAAAAGTACGGGAAAAAGGTGTTCCAATTGACAACCTTGGCAATTACTCCAGCCAGGGAGAGAATATTGTGGCATTGATGTCCTTTGACCGGATAAAGAATAGAAAACTTCTGTTCACTACGAAAAATGGAATGATAAAACTGGTAGACGGCAGTGAGTTTGAGACAAACCGAAAGACCATGTCAGCTACAAAACTGGGCAAAGATGATGAGGTGGTGTCTGTATTGGTTACAAGAGTATCTGAAAAAGAAACAGTACAGCCCGATATGGAAAGACCGGTTGTACTGTCCGGCGGCTCTGATGAGTTTGAACCGTTGGATTTCGAACAGATGGAATTTGGCCAGATGGATATGCTGGATCAGGAGCAGACGGATACGGAATTGCAGTATACAAGAGAGATACTGGTTCTTCAGACCAACGAAGGTATATTCTTGAGATTTCCAATCAAAGAGGTGCCGGAAATGAAGAAAGCCACACTGGGCGTTAAGGGAATCAAATTAAATCCGGAAGATTTTGTTTCCAACGTTTACCTTCTTGATATAGGTGATAATGAAGTGGTAGAATATAAAGGCAAAAAAATCGATCTTAGAAAATTAAAGATCGGCAAAAGAGGTACAAAAGGCGTTAAGGTAAGACGTTAAGGAGGATACATGAGCGTACAGAAGAAAATTTCAAGGCACATCATATCTGTAATGATGACCGTTGTCATGATGATCGGATTATGTGCAGGTTTTTCTATACAGGAGATAAAAGCAGACAGTGCTTTCGAAACCAGCATCAGCGGGTTTCCGGACAGTTATAAGCCGTACTTAAGAGCGTTACATGCCAAATATCCTAATTGGAAATTTGTTCCGTATAACACCGGAATTAAATTTTCGACAGCGGTAAATAACGAATCCAAGTATGACAGAAGTCTGATTGAAAATAGTTTCAGTAAGTTTTTAAAATCCACGGCAACCGGTGATTATAATTCGAAAACGGGAACTTATATTGCAAAAGATGGTGCAAGCTGGGTTACGGCATCTAAAAATGCGGTTGCATATTTTATGGATCCAAGAAATTTTCTGAATGAAAAACATATTTATATGTTTGAAAAATTGTCCTATGACGCTGCAAATCAGACGCAGGCAGGCGTGGAAGCTATCTTGGACAATACCTTTATGCATAATGTCAATATGGGGTATATCACGACCGGAGGCAAGTACAAAACAACAGACACAAAGTATTCAGCAAAAATAATGGAGGCCGCACAGAAAAGTAAAGTAAGCGCCTATTATCTTGCGTCGAAAATTATTCAGGAAGTGGGCTCGGCAAAACATGCAAAATATGCGGGAATGGGAGCCGGTGGCAGTGTCAACGGCCAATATTCCAAAAAATATACCGGTATTTATAATTTTTATAATATTGGAGCCTACAGCAGCGCCGATCCGATTTCCAACGGACTTAAGTGGGCCAGTTCAGGGACTACATATAACAGACCCTGGACAGGACCGGGAAAATCCATTATCGGAGGAGCATCTTATATTGGCGAAACATATATTAATTGCGGACAGGATACGGCATATTATCAGAGGTTCAATGTGAATAAAAACTCAACTTATGGTCTGTATCAGCATCAGTATATGACAAATATATATGGGGCAGCATCAGAAGCAGCTCTTACAAGTGATGCATATGATGAGATGGGAATTTCGAAACTGGCAAAAACTTTTGTGATTCCGGTGTATACAAGCATGCCTTCACAGACTGCCACAATTACACTGGGAAATAAAACAAAAACCGGTTCCGTGATTTCCAATGTAAATCTGAGGAAAGGTCCCAGCACGGAATACAACACTCTGACTACATTAAGCAAAGGTGATCAGGTAACGATATTGAAGGGTGTTGTAACGGATATGGATTTCTGTCTGACATGGCTGAACAATCCGTACTGGTATCAGATAAAGGTTACAAAAGACGGGAAGTCTTATACGGGATATGTATCGGCTTCTTATGTGACACAGAATAAAGAATTGGAATTGGTAAAAGGTTTAAAAACGAAACTGGCTCTCACAAACAGTTCCAAGCAGACCGTTTACTATGTATCGGACAACCCGGGGGTGGCAACGGTGGATTCTTCCGGCAATGTAACAGGAGTGAAAGCCGGAACTACGACGATTCGGGCATACACGGCAGGCGGAAGTATGAGTTCCGTAACGGTGCAGATTAAGAAGTCTTATGTACCGGACAGACCGGTTGTTACCGCAAAGTCCAGAAATTATAATTCCATAAAAATCAGTTGGACCAAAGAAACCGGCATTTCCGGATATTATTTATATAAGAAAAATGCCGCAGGCAGATATAAAATGATGGCAAAACTGAGCGGAACTACCTTTAGTTATATTGATAAAAAACTGACTACAGGAAAGTCTTACGGTTATAAAGTAAAAGCATACAGAATTGTGAGTGGAAAGAAATATAAAAGCCAGAGGTCGAAGCCGGTCAGTGCAAAACCGGTTCCGGGGAAACCGAAAAAACCTGTGATTAAGAAAGGAAAGAACAGCTTAAAGGTTTCATGGAATCAGGTAAAAGGCGCTAAAGGATATGTTGTATACAGGCGTACAGGAAAAAAGGGGAAGTACAGGAAAATTTCAACACGAAAGGGGAAAACTACGGTAACATTCAGAGACAAAAAAGTGGCGGCAGGAACAACATATTATTATAAGGTGGCTGCATACAGAAGGTCGATGAAAAAAAGAATATATGGGAAAAAATCAACCGGGACTCATTTGGAGATTTAAGATGCTTTGTATGAGCAGAGGGTTTAGGAGACAATATGATTAATTTTATTGTATGTGGATTAGAAGATATATTGATTCGTAAAGGGGTCAGGGAAATAGAAGACGATACGATAGACATGATTGCACAATTATTGGAAAATAATGTCAGATTTGCCGTGGCAACGGGATTGAATTATGATTCTGTGAAACCCTTATTTGGAAAAGTGCAAAACGCCATCATTTATATTTGTAATGATGGCGGCACGATTATTTATGAGGATAAGGTTATCAGCAAAACAGACATAGACAGGCTGGTCTGTATGGATGTGATTGCAGAAATGGAGAAAGAACCTTTTGTAAATGACATTCGGTTAGTATTTTCTACAGAGAGGGAAGCGGTTGTTTCTGACGACAATCAGGAGATTATGAATGCTCTGAAGGAAGCAGGAATAACTGCCAGAACAGTAGAAAATTTAAGAACGGTATATGGTGATGTAACGAAGATAACGCTCTGGTCTCGAAAAGGTTTTGACGAAAAAACATATGAGTACATATATACAAAATGGGCCGGAAAAGTAAATGTGGACATTTCAAATCCAAATCAGGCATTTATTACCGGACCGTATGTAACCAAGGGAACGGCCATTGCGCTGGTTCAGCACGTATTTGATATTTCGGAAGAAGATACGGTGGTATTTGGTGCCGGTTACAGTGATATTTCCATGTTTGAACATGGTGTTTACAATTATGCCATGCAGTGGGCAGATACACAGGTTAAGCATGCGGCAAAGCATATTGCCGAAAACGTCAATACTATTTTGGAAGATGTTATGAGAATGTAAGTTGGAGGAGCTATGAGGCGGAGAAACAGGAAAAAGATAGCAGCATTAGGAATGATAGGAATCATGAGCATGGCTATGTTTACAGGATGTAAAGTAAAGAGCGATACACCGATTCTCGGGAAAATACTAGGTCTCAACAGTGACGAGATATTTCAGATAGACAGCCTGACCTGCTCGGATGATGAATATAAAATGGTATTTATGAATTATGTAAATAAATACAAGAAAGACTTTGGGGGAAAAATAAACTGGGATGCCATGGCAGATGAAGAAACCACTTTGAGACAAGTGATTATGGAAAGAGTGAAAGAGGATATTACTGTCAAATATGCACTTTCCGCCATGGCAGAAACAGAAAGAGTGAAACTTGACAAAGATGACATGGATATAATTAACAGTGCCACGGATGAGTATTACCAGTCATTAAGCGATGAGGAAAAAGAATATCTGAATTCGGATATTGACGTTCCAGCCAAAGTATACAGTAATTATTATCTGGCAGATAAGGTGTACAACCAAGTCACGGAATCGGTTGGAGAAGATGTGAGTGAAGAAGATGCCAGAGTGATTCAGATACAGTATATTAAAATGTCTGTGGGTAAAAATTCAGAATCTGAAATTAAATCCCGGTTAAAGTCACTGGCAAAAGCGGTCAATGCCAATAAAAAAGATTTTGCACAGGAAGCAAAGCAGTTAAGCGAAGACAGTTCCATTGAAAGAACTATAAAGAAAAATGAGGCAAAGACAAAACTGGAGATAGAAGCTTTTAACGTAAGTAAAGGGAAAGTCAGCGAAGTAATACAGGATGGAAATGACTATTATCTGATTTACTGTATCGACAATTATTTAAAAGATGAAACAACAGCCAATAAAGAGGAAATGATAGAACAGCAGAAGGATGCCGTATTTAAGAAAGCATATGATGCGTTCCTCAAAGATGTGGATTACGATTTTAATACTTCAGAATGGGAAGATATTGTACCAGAAGATGTGGAAGATATGGACAGCAGCAATTTCCTTGAAATTTATAATAATATGTAGCGAACAAGGAGGTATATATGTTTTCTTTGTTACTAGCAGCGCCTACTGGATGTTGTGTCTCTGGGCTGTGCCATACGGTTTGGGTGCAGGCGCAGTGGATGCCGCATTAAATAATTATGTTGCCCTTCATTATTCTTCCAGACAGATGAGCTGGCTGCATGCCTTTTGGGGAGTGGGCGTAACAATAAGCCCTTATATTATGAGTTTTTGCCTTTCAAGAGAATACGGATGGGAAAATGGATATCGCAGTGTGGCAGTGATTCAGACAGTGCTTGTAGTCATACTGGTGGTAACGCTTCCGCTGTGGAAAAAGGCGGGACAGAAAAGAGTAGAAACGGAGGAAGTGATTCCAAAAGTTCTAAGTATTCCTCAAATTTTGAAAATAAAAGGTGTACCTTTTGTTCTGATTGCCTTTTGGGTATATTGTGCATTGGAGTGGACTGCAGGATTGTGGGCAAGCAGTTATATGGTAGATTATCGGGGAGTAAGCGTGGAAACAGCGGCAGGATTTGTGGCAGTTTACTATCTGGGAATTACCATAGGAAGAGTTCTGACCGGATTTGTTGCCGATAAGTTGGGAGACAAACAGATGATTCGAATCGGTATCCTGATTATGGCAGTGGGCGTCATGATGATTATACTTCCTTTTCACTCGACTATGCCGGCTCTTTTTGGTCTGATTACTATCGGACTGGGCTCAGCGCCGGTGTATCCGTGTATTATTCATGCTACGCCTTCTAATTTCGGCAGGGAAAATTCCCAGTCACTGGTAGGAATACAAATGGCATCAGCATACATAGGAACAACTTTTATGCCGCCGGTATTTGGATTGATTGCCCAGCATGTCAGTGTGGCAGTCTATCCGTTTTATCTAGGAATCCTTGTAATCATAATGTTTGCCATGACAGAGATTCTTAACAGGAAGGTCAAAGAAAAATAAAACTTGCATCAGCCAATGCTGATGTAAGTTTTATTTTCTGAAACATTTTATAACATCTTCTATATAAATTTTATTTTATTTCAAATATGTCGATATTATATATTATTTCTTTTGTGGCTTTTTCGCGGATAGTATCAATGCTTTGATATTGTCTTGAAATACCAGTGCCAGAAACGCCAGCAGGCAGATGACACTGATTGCAATACCTGCTCCCAGACCTTGAGGGGTGTATTTAAAGGTTATTTCATGTTCTCCGGCTTCTACCAATACACCACTTAATGCGCCACCACAGATTGGGGTAATGGCTGATTTGTTTCCGTCAATGTAGACATCCCATCCTTTATCGTAAGGAATGGATGTATACATAATTCCCTGTTCATCAGCGTTTACGGTACCGGTAATCTCTGTATCGCTGTGTTCGGAAACGGTATAAGGATTTGCGTTCAGCAGAGCAAAATCTTCATTCCATGCTTCTGTGTCAAAAGCATAAGCATAGCAGGCAGAAATAGCCTGTCCGTCTCCGGCGGTAACGGTAATGGTAGAACCTGCGGTTACATTTCCTAAATGGCAAATGTAATTCTGATTGGTGGAAGAAAAGGTTTTGGTTGTGCTTCCCGTAGCAGTACCATCGCTTCCTCCCACAATTTCGCCGTTTGTTACAGTGGCTGTAAGATTTTCGGCAGACGTCGTACAGTAGAAGTACACATCAAATACTTCCGGATTGTCGCCGGAAGAAGTGTTGTTATAAGCGGCGCTGAATGTTCCCACCGCAGATGATTTCAGTTGGTGGAAAATATTTTTGCCCCCGTCTACAGCGGTTCGGACAAAATTATTTTGGGTAACAAAAGGATCACCTGTTGTTCTGTCCCAGGCTCCGTCTGCGGATGTATTCATCATAAATCCCAGTGGAAGGGTATTGTTATATTTATATAAATTTAATGTACTCTGCCCGTTGGTCAACTGGTAGGTTTCCTGTCCGGCAAGCGTCATATTGTTCGGAAGAGAACAGGAACCGGTTGTATATTCATATCTGATGGAAAACAGGGCTGCAGTAAGAGGCGTATGTCCGTAATAGGAATAAGCGTTAAACGAAGTCTGTAATCCAATTGTATCATAATAATCCTGCATTGCGGCAGAAGCGACCGATGAAAACGTGGAGATGCTGTCATATCCGAAACGGGCGCCGTCATTTCTGGTTGCATGGGATTCGCCCTCCGTCCGATAGAAGTTTACACCTTCTGATTTTGCCATCTGTTCGGCGGTATCGTTTAATTTCTCATAGGCATTTACAGCCTCATAGTAACCGCTTCGGGATGAAGTGCTTGGAATGCCGGTAACGCACATATTTAGAGTAAGTTCACAAAATACCAGTAGTACAAGCGAATAGGTGAAAAATGCTTTCATATCTCGATATTTCCGGTAACAGAAAAACAGAAATACATATAATGCGATAAAGGCAACACTAATGTATATAATCTTAATCATGCTGGTATCAATGTCCAAGTCAGAGAAAAATTCGGCATCTTTAAACAGTTCTTCCAATACCAGAATCAGTCCCACGGAAGCGCTGGCAGAACCTATGATGTGTACCGGTTTGAATTCACGGATATGAAGAAATGCTTCATAAGCCATGGTTACAATCAGGAAAATGTATAAAAATGATTCCCTGCATGGAAGAGAATTTGGAAAATGCAGTCCGTGCCAGATGTAATTAGGAATATTAAAACTGAAACTTAACAGCATAATCACGGCAATGACTGTTTTTCCGATACGCTCTTTTATGCTGATTTTTTTACATAACCAGAAGAGCGGAATTAAAATAAACACGGCAACCGTACAGTAAATATTCGGGTCGTGCGGGTATTTCAAATCAGCTACCGGAATACAGATGAGCGACCTGAAAATCATGTATAAAATGGAAAAGTATTTCTCCAGAGATTCAGGAAATGATGTATCCGCCGATTTTGTCATCAGCATATTATAATATTCCGGAAGGATGACACATGCAGCCAGACCTCCGCCTAAAACAGAGTAGATGGCAAAATCTTTAAATGCCAATAGTCTTGCTTTTAACTGCCCTATGTTGGAATCAAAATCTGAAACGCAAAGTAAATATATAAAATAAATAACGCTGTAAATACACAACATGATACCGATATAGTAGTTGGAAAAGATACCTAATGCCAGTGCAATACAGTACATTTTATATCTTTTTTCATTGACCAGCCGTTCCAGACCAAGAATGATAAAAGGAAGCAGCCACATACAGTCAAGCCACATAATATTCCAACTGAATGCGGCGAAATATGCCGACAAAGCATAAAGCATACCAAAAATGACGGCATTGACATTTTTGCAATGAAATCTTTTGGTAAGATAATAGGTAGTGGCAAAACCGGAAAGTCCCATTTTCAGTACGATTGAGAAACTTACAAAGTCAGCCATATTTCCGGGCCAGATAATTGTAAGTAAATTTAACGGGCTTGCCAGATAGTAGGCAGCAATGGCTACAAAGTTCATACCGGCACCGATTTCCCAGGTATAAAAAAGACTTCCCTCACCACGTAATTTTTCCTGCAAAATTTCAAGGTATGGTGTGTACTGGTGATAGCAGTCGCTTCTAAGATACATCTGGTCGCCGAATGGAAACACGCCCTTAATCATGTATACCACGACCATCGAAATGACAGGCAGGATAAAAGCTAAAAGATAAAACTTGTTATCACTGCACCATGCTGAGAATGAAAAATTCTTATTTTTCTTCATTTTTGAGTCCCCTTCCTCTGGTTAAAAATTAATAATTTGCTAAGAATATAGTTCAAAATAACCGTTAAAACCATTGCCAATACTTTTGCAATATATGGGTTTCCATCTACAAGTTTTGAGATGAGCAATATGACTTCCGTCATAATCAATGTGAAAAAGCGTACATTGGCAAATTTTAAAAATTCCTGTAATACATCCCAAAAACCATGGGTTTTACTTTTAAACACCCAAAGTTTGTTGGTAATGTAAGCAAAGACAGCCGCACAAATGGTGGAGATAATATTGGATATTAACTCATCGCAGCCTATGGCTGTAAGGCTGGAAAAAATGGTATAATCCACAAGGGATGTTCCAATACCAAAAAATACGTAAGACATCATTTCGTAACTGATGAGTCCGTAGATTAGTGTCCGTATATTGTTATTCGTGAAATGCCTTAACAAAAATTCCCGTATTCTGATAATCATATCCTTCATAATTTATCTCCTGATTAGCGCTAAGCGTAGTGGAATTTTGCATCTAGCAAGTATAAATATAATTTGTACATATATTGAAGAAATTATAAATGTACATAATCTATATAATTTTACTATAAAATGGAAATGGTGTAAAGAAAAGGTTATGGAGTAATTGTGTGTTAGTAGCAGGAACAATTGGCAAGGTTGCTAAGGTATCATAGAGCTGGGGTTAAAAGGTTATTGAGTGGTAATTGACGCAGCAATATTTCAGTCATCAACATCTATATTTAGGTAATATAGAAAATGAGAGTGAATTACATATTAATTTCTGTCATTTTTTGCTAAAAGACATTTAAAGATACCTATATAAAATAGGATAAGTATGATATATTAAAAGTAATATAATATAGCATATTCATGCGGGTACGCCATATTATGTTATTGTAATAAGTTTGTCGTATTAAACGACATGGAGGGAAAGGAGAAAAATATGAGAAAAAGTAAGTTGATTAGTTTATTTATGTGCATGGTGTTAATTATGGCTGTAAACGTGTATGCAAATGAGGATTCTGAAAAAAAACTGGAAAATGAATTATTGCTTGAACAGGATGATTTTGTATCACAAGAAGAATATGAAGAATATTTGGAAAAACATCCAGATGTAAAAGAACAGCAATATACTGAAACACCAGAAAATTCGTTAATAACTCGAGCAACACCAAATACTACGGGTTCTGCAACTGCATCGCATGTATATGATATTACAGGTTTACCATCACAAAATGCAATTCAAAAAACATATATTGCTACAGATTATGTTTATGTTGTACAAAGATCGGGAACAACATGGCAGAATACCGGCGCCGCCGAAAAAACCTTAGAGTCTAACGGATTTGTTTACAAGATTATTGGAACAGATGCAAGTGCAGGAAATAAGCACATTGAAATAACAGATTATATTGGAAAAGAGGAACATATCGTATTTCCAAAAGAAATTGCCGGACTTCCGGTCAAGGCACTGACAACTGATTTTTCCTGTACTGCACCGATCAAATCCGTAACTATCACAGACAATATTGACTCTTATACAGGGCTGACAAAATGCGAGACATTGGAAGAAATTATTTTGGACGACAGTTGTACCAGATTTACGGTAAAGGACGGAATTTTATACAGTAAGGACATGACGGTACTGCTTTGTTACCCTAGTGCGAAAAAGAATACGGAATATGTAGTTCCTGAAACGGTGACAGATGAATTGTATTCTTCTAATCTTTCCAATGCAAAAAATCTAAAAAAGATAACTTTTAATAAGATCATTCTGAGTTGTTTTGGTAATGATGTTGAAAGCGTGAAAATATCAGATGATATAAAAAAGATTCCTGAAAATGCATTTGCTTTCTGCAAAAAACTAAAAACAGTGGAAATGGGAAAAGGAATAACCCTGATTGCAAAGTCGGCTTTTCAATCGTGTACATCATTAAAAAGCATAAAATTTCCAAAAGGTTTACACACAATTATGGGAGATGCTTTTTCCGGATGTTCGAAACTGACAACGGTTAAGCTGCCGAGTACATTGCACAGGGTGGGAAATTTTGCTTTTGACGGAACGAAGATTAAAAAGGTAACAATTCCAAAGAGTGTTGACAGTATTGGATATAATGCGTTTCCAAGGAAAACAAAATTAAATATGCCTTCGTATTTTAGAAAGACTGTTAATCCGTGGGCGAAAAAACAAATTTCTTATAGAGCTTATGTAACTACCAAATCAGGAAAGAAGATGCGGCGGTACCGTGCTTCTAAAGTTACGAAAATTACATCTAAACGCAATGTAAGATTAAAAAAGGGAAGCAAATACGCAATTAAAACCAGAGTTTTTGTTTCGGGAAAGAAAAAAGCAGGAGTTATGAAAAATGATATTTTGAAATTTTCATCCTCCAATAGCAAAATAGTGAAAGTAACAGGTTCAGGAAAGATAAAAGCTCTGAAAAAAGGTAAGGCAACGATTACCGTATCTATGAGAACATCGTATAAGAAGTACAAAGTTCGAATAAGAGTGAAGTAAAAAATTTACCCCCTCTTGGAAACTGCAAAAATGATAGTTTCTAAGAGGGGATTTCTTATTACGCTATATAACAATAATTGTAATGATAGATTTTTACTATACAAATTATATTCATATGCAAGTGCAAATTCTGCTTATGATAATACTTTTTCAACGTACAGTAATGCATTGGCAGGGGGTTCATATGAGTGGTAAAGAGGATAGTGTGAAAAATAAAAATTTTCATTGCTATTTGTGCCAGAGAAGAAAGGAATGAGTGATCGATATGAAAAAGATATATTATATTCTAATAATAATGTTAATACTAAATTTTAACTTGCTTATACCGGCAAATATAAGTGGGAAAACGATACAGTCGGGGAATGTTTTAGAAATTTCAGAAGAAAATTTCCCGGATCAAGTATTAAGAGAAATATTAATGACAAAAGATAATAATAGCGATGGATATTTGTCAGATGAAGAAATAAAAACTATAAAATCTATTAAATTAGATAAAGTGTCGTTGCAAGATGAAGAAACCAGAAGGGGACGAAAACCAATGCTGACAAAGGAAGAAAAGGCGAAAAGGTATTGCAAGATAAACCTGAAAGGTATTGATAAATTAACATCATTGCAAAGTATAATCCTCGGAACCGGCTATTACAAAGGTTACGAACAAAAGATATATAATTTTAAATTATTATATAAAATGCCAAAGCTTATTGGTTTGAAATTTATTGGTGATAGTGGTATAAGAAAATTACAACTTTACAAATTTCAAAAGTTGAAGAATTTAACGATTTACAGTGCAGATTTTGATTCGATAAATTTTGGTAAAAGGTCTAAAATTGAATATGTCAGTGTTATTATGTGTAATATAAAAAAAAGACTCGATATATCACAATTAAAGAAACTAGAAGAAATCAAGATAGAGCATAGTGTAATTACTAATTTGAAGATGGGACGAAAAAACAAAAAACTTGAAACATTCTACTTAAAAGCAGATTTAGATAATATAAAGAAATGCAAAATAAGAAAACTGGATTTTTCGGATATGAAAAATCTGAAAAGAGTAGAAATAAGAAGTTGGGGGAAATTAAAAAACATCAAGTTTAAAAATAATAATAAGCTTAATAAGGTAAAAATTGTTGCCTGCCCAAAACTTAAAAATATTAGAATTGTAAAGTGTAAAAAAGCAGAGAAAATTTCGAAACAAATTGGTCTGAAAAATACACTGTTATAAAGTAATAATTGTATAAAGGATTAGCGAAGACTAATCATTTATAAATGAGAGGCTGGCTTTAGATTAAAATGGATAAAACAGGGTATTTTACAGTAAACTTTACCATAAAATACCCTGTTTTTATGTTTTACTTCAATTTTATCATTGGAGCTTCTTATAATTTTTCAATTCCATTTTCCTTTTCCATCATAGCTCTGACTTTTAAAGGAAGTCCGAACAATGTGATAAATCCTTCTGCATCATGGTGGTCGTATAAATCACCGGTTGTAAAGGAGGCAAGGCTTTCACTGTATAAAGAATATGGAGAAGTAGTTCCGGCTTTGATAATGTTTCCTTTGTAAAGTTTAAATTTCACTTCACCGGTCACATATTCCTGTGTGGATTCAACAAATGCCTGAACAGCCTCGCGAAGTGGTGTAAACCATTTTCCTTCGTATACGATTTGGGCCAGTCTGTTGCCCATATCTTTTTTCACTTCCATGGTAGCTCTGTCCAGAACCAGTTCCTCTAACTGATCATGGGCTTCCATAAGAATTGTTCCACCCGGAGTTTCATAAACGCCGCGGGATTTCATTCCAACTACACGGTTTTCAACAATATCTACAATACCGATACCATGTTTTCCGCCAAGTCTGTTTAATTCACGGATAATATCAGACACTTTCATTTCCTTGCCGTTGACGGACTTTGGAACACCCTTCTCAAAAGTCATGGTCACATATTCGCCTTCATCCGGCGCTTTTTCAGGAGAAACACCGAGAACTAAAAGATGATCGTAATTCGGCTCGTTGGCCGGGTCCTCCAGTTCCAGACCTTCATGGCTGATATGCCATAAGTTTCTGTCACGGCTGTAGCTCTGATCTGCTGAGAATGGAAGGTCAATGCCATGTGCCTTACAGTATTCAATCTCGGACTCACGGCTGTCCATTGTCCACTTGTCATCTCTCCATGCTGCGATAATCTTAATATCCGGTGCAAGAGCCTTAATACCAAGTTCAAAACGAATCTGGTCGTTACCTTTTCCGGTAGCTCCATGACAGATGGCAGTAGCGCCTTCTTTTCTCGCAATTTCCACCAGCCTTTTTGCAATACCCGGTCTTGCCATGGAAGTACCAAGTAAATATTTATTCTCATACACTGCGCCTGCCTGAACACAAGGAACAATATAGTCATCACAAAACTCATCAGTAATATCTTCTATGTATAATTTGGAAGCACCGGAGTATTTTGCTCTCTCCTCAAGTCCGTCCAATTCCTCTTCCTGTCCGCAGTCAATGCAGCAGCAGATAACTTCATAATCATAGTTTTCCTTTAACCAAGGGATGATAGCAGTTGTATCAAGTCCGCCTGAATAAGCTAAAATAACTTTTTCCTTTGCCATTTTACATTTCCTCCATCAATATTTCTTCGTTATGAATCATCAACAGTTGATACTATACAACATATATGCATAAAATGCAAGAAAAATTCAAATAAAATGTATAAATATACAAATATAGCCGTTAAAACTTGCATAATATGCAATAAAGATGTATAATTTGTAACTGTTCCGTCATGTACATGGCTTTTGGTGTTTTCAGAGGCAGGTTTGTCCGTAAAATGAAAAGAAGATAAAATCACTTGTATTTTACGGTTAGTAATACTAAAATACACTTGTATATAAATAAGGAATATAAAGAAAAACAAATATTTGAATAAAAAATCAATATAAAAAGAAAGGTTAAAGACAGGTTTGGGAAGAAAATGATAAAGGTCGGTATTATTGGAGCGACAGGATACGCCGGAGCAGAGATTGTCAGACTGATACAGCAGCACAAAGATTCGGAGGTGGTCTGGTTCGGCTCAAGAAGTTATGTGGATAAAAAATATTCGGACGTATTCAGAAATATGTTTGAAATTGTTGATGCAAAATGTCTTGATGATAATATGGAAGAACTGGCAGAAGCCGTAGATGTTATTTTTACGGCAACCCCTCAGGGGCTTTGCGGTTCTCTGGTGAATGAAGATATTTTAAAAAAAGTAAAAATCATTGATTTAAGTGCAGATTTCAGAATCAAAGATGTGGTTACCTATGAAAAGTGGTACGGTATTGAGCATAAGAGTCCCCGGTTTATTAAAGAAGCCGTGTACGGTCTGTGTGAGATAAACAGAGATAAGGTAAAAGGGGCAAGACTGATTGCTAATCCTGGCTGTTACACCACATGCAGCATTCTGTCTGTTTACCCGATGGTAAAAGAAGGACTGATTAATACGAAATCAATTATCGTAGATGCAAAATCAGGAACATCCGGTGCAGGACGTGGAGCAAAGGTGCCGAATCTTTTCTGTGAAGTCAATGAAAATATAAAAGCATACGGGGTTACAACCCACCGGCATACACCGGAAATCGAGGAACAGTTGGGATATGCCGCCGGCGAGGAAGTGTTGATTAATTTTACACCCCATCTGGTGCCGATGCAGCGGGGGATTTTGGTTACGGCATATGCAGACCTGAAAAAGAAAGTTACTTATGAAGAGGTCAAAGCCGTTTACGACAAATATTATGGAGAGGAATATTTTATCCGGGTATTAAATCAGGATGAAACACCGGAAACCCGCTGGGTGGAAGGCAGTAACTTTGTAGATATCAATTTCAAAATTGATGAGAGAACCAACCGCATCATTATGATGGGCGCTCTGGATAATCTGATCAAAGGAGCGGCAGGCCAGGCAGTGCAGAACATGAAT
This sequence comes from uncultured Eubacterium sp., assembly GCA_904420085.1. Classification (GTDB taxonomy): domain Bacteria; phylum Bacillota; class Clostridia; order Lachnospirales; family Lachnospiraceae; genus Eubacterium_G. The sequence goes on from CAJFUA010000072.1 coordinate 31,483, forward strand.
ATTCTGTTCGGATTGGAAGAAAAGGAAGGATTGGAACAGGTTCCAATGTTTCCGTAAAAATAAAATGTATAGCAAAGTGAAAAATAATGTGAGATGAATTAAGAAAAAGCGGGTAAAAAGTAAGGAAATAGGTTGAAAAAAATTTTTTCATTGTTATTTGTGCCTGAGAGGAAGAAAGGAATGATTGATTAATATGAGAAAAATACAAGGGGGAGTGACAGCTCCTCAAGGATTTCAAGCGGCAGGATTACATGCCGGAATCAAAGGAAATAATACAGATAAAAAAGACATGGCAATGATTTACAGCCAGTCTCCGTGTGTGGCGGCAGGCACTTTTACTACCAATCAGGTAAAGGCGGCTCCGGTAAAATGGGATCAAAAAATTGTAGAGAACAGTCCCACGATACACGCTGTCATCTGTAACAGCGGTGTGGCAAATGCCTGCACAGGCGCAGAGGGAATGAAGTATTGTGAAGATATGGCAGATACGACGGCAGCAGCATTAAATATAGAAAAAAGTCAGGTATTGGTGGCATCTACAGGCGTCATCGGAGCGCAGCTTCCCATGGAGAAGATTACAAAGGGAATTGAAAACCTTGTGCCGGAGCTTAGTGAAGATTTGGATGGAGGTCATGATGCGGCACTGGCAATTATGACTACGGACACTGTGCCAAAAGAAATCGCCTATGAAATAGAAATCGGAGGAAAAACATGTACCATTGGCGGTATGTGCAAAGGTTCCGGCATGATTCATCCCAATATGTGCACCATGCTGGGATTTGTGACGACAGACATAGATATTTCTAAAGAATTATTAACGGAAGCTTTAAAAGAAGATATTCAGGACACGTTCAATATGGTATCGGTAGACGGGGACACTTCAACCAACGATACGGTTTTACTGCTTTCTAACGGTCTTGCCGGAAATGAAAAAATAACAGAAAAAAATGAAGATTATTATAAATTCAAGGAAGCCCTTCATGCGATCAATGTCTTTTTGGCTAAGAAAATTGCAGGAGACGGGGAAGGAGCCACCGCTTTATTTGAAGTGAAGATTATTCATGCCCGGTCAAAAGAGCAGGCAGTCACTCTGGCAAAGTCTGTGGTAACTTCCAGTCTTACAAAAGCGGCCATTTACGGTCATGATGCAAATTGGGGAAGAATCCTTTGTGCACTGGGTTATTCACAGGCTGAATTTCATCCGGATATTGTGGATATTTACTTTGAGAGCAAGGCAGGAAAAATTAAAATCGTAGAAAACGGAATGGCAGCGGATTACAGCGAGGAGAGAGCCACGGAAATATTATCGGAAGAAGAAGTGACGGCAGTCTGTGATATGAAAATGGGTACAGGCAGCGCCACGGCGTGGGGATGTGATCTGACCCATGAGTATGTAAGCATCAATGCAGATTACAGAAGTTAATTTATTGCATTTGCCCGAAAGTAAAACAGATAAGATTTATAAAAAAGGAAAGAGGAAGAAACCATGTTAATGAAGGGACAACAGAATTTACATATGGAAAAGTGGATAGAAAAAGGAGATGTGCTGATTGAGGCATTACCTTACATCCAACGGTTTAACAGAAAGATTATCGTGGTAAAGTATGGCGGAAGCGCCATGCTGGACGAAGATTTTATGGAAAGTGTGATTCAGGATATTACCCTGCTGAAACTGGTAGGATTTAAGCCGATTATCGTACATGGTGGTGGAAAAGCCATCAGCAGACATATTGACAGACTGGGAATGGATACGCAGTTTATCAACGGACTGCGGGTGACGGATGAGGAAACGTTAGATGCGGCGGAGATGGTACTGAACAGTGTGAACAAAAAGCTGGTTCAGATTGTCCAGAAATTAGGCGTGCGTGCCATCGGAATCAGTGGCAAGGATGGTAATCTTTTGAAAGTGGAAAAGAAACTCTCCGAAGGAGAAGATATCGGATATGTGGGAAAGGTTACGGAAGTAAACGCAGACATCCTGAAAGATCTGCTGGAAAAAGATTTTCTTCCTATTGTATGTCCTATCGGACTGGATGAAGATTTTCATGGATACAACATTAATGCGGACGATGCAGCCAGTGCCATTGCAGAAGCTGTCAAGGCAGAGAAACTTGCATTTCTGACAGATACCGAGGGTGTGTATATGGACATAGAAGATACGGACTCGGTTATCTCTGAAATGACGGTGACGGAGGCACAGGAGCTTATTGACAAGGGGATTATTGCAGGAGGCATGATTCCTAAAATTAAAAACTGTATGGATGCAATTAGAAACGGTGTGTCCCGGGTACATATTCTGGACGGACGTATTCCCCACAGTATTCTGCTGGAGATATTTACCAACAAAGGTATTGGAACAGCAATACTGGGAGATGAGCAGGAAAAATTTTACACACATATTAAATAAAGTCAGAAAAGGTTTCATGACAGATAGGAATCAGCAGTAAATGGGAGGTTTTTATGGAATATATGGAAAAGGCAGAGCAGTATCTGGTACACACTTACAACCGTTTTCCGGTAGTGACAGACCGGGCAGAAGGTGTTTATGTCTATGATGTAAACGGAAAGAAATATCTGGATTTCGCTTCAGGAATCGGCGTCTGTAGTCTTGGATATGGAAATGAAGAATATACAACGGCATTGAAAAAACAGGTGGACAAAATCATACACACTTCCAACCTGTTTTATAACACACCGGTTGTGCAGGCGGCGGAAAAACTGGTGAAAGCATCGGGATTGAAAAAAGCCTTTTTTACAAACAGCGGTGCGGAGGCCATTGAAGGAGCAATGAAGATGGCAAAACGTTACGCATATGACAGGGACGGACATGCAGGGCATGAAATGATTGCCATGGAGCATTCGTTCCATGGAAGAACCATGGGAGCATTGGCGCTGACCGGAAATTCAAATTATCAAAAGCCGTTTGCTCCGATGATAGAGGGCGTTAAATTTGCAAAATTTAATGATCTGGACAGTGTAAAAGCACTGGTAAATGAGAATACCTGTGCCATTATTCTGGAACCGGTGCAGGGAGAAGGCGGTATCTATCCTGCCAAAAAAGAGTTTATGGAAGGAATCAGAAAAATTTGTGATGAACAGGATATTCTCATGATTTGTGATGAAATCCAGTGTGGCATGGGAAGAACCGGAAAAATGTTTGCATTTCAGGATTATAACGTACTGCCGGACATTATTACCAGTGCGAAAGCCCTAGGATGCGGTATACCGGTAGGCGCTTTTGTGGCCGGTGAAAAATGCTGTGAATCTCTGGTTCCGGGCGACCATGGAACAACATATGGAGGAAATCCATTGGCAGCCACGGCAGTCAGCACGGTCTTTGATTTGTTTGAAAAAAATCACATTTTAGAGAATGTGCATACGGTAGGCGCATATTTGGAGAAACAGTTGGAGCAACTGGTACAGGAATGTGGCAATGTCCTTGCAAGACGGGGAACAGGTTTGATGCAGGGACTGGTTTTGAAAGACCCGGTGGCAGAAATCATCCATAAGGCCATTGAGAAAGGGCTTCTGGTAATCTCAGCCGGAGGAAATGTATTAAGAATGCTGCCGCCGTTGATTATCAGTAAAGAAAACGTAGATGAAATGATGGGCATTCTGAGGGACATATTGTAAATATTAAGTAAAAAAGTAATCAAATAAGCATACGAACAAGCATACGAAAACTTTTTTCTCTAGTACAAATGTAAAAAGTATGTTAAAATTTTACATAGACTTTACATTTGACTGATAAGGTGTGTTTTGGAAAGATAAAATTAAATAAAATACAAATGTATAGGAGAAATAAGCCGATGTATGTTTTGATTACGGAATTACTTAGCGGACTGGCATTGTTTTTATTTGGAATGAAGTATATGAGTGACAGTCTGCAGCAGGCAGCAGGTGGTAAATTAAGAACAATTTTGGACCGATGTACGAAGAATAAATATCTCGGAGTGATATCCGGCGCTTTGTTTACGGCATTTATTCAGTCATCCGGCGCCACCACGGTTATGGAAGTAGGTTTTGTAAATGCAGGTATTATGACTTTAGAGCAGTCCGTAGGACTGACTTTTGGTGCCAATATCGGTACAACCATTACATCACAGTTAGTTTCTTTGAAATTAACAGCAGTAGCGCCATTTATTATTTTTATCGGTGCAGCCATATTGTCTTTTTGCAATAAGCCGATGTTAAAAAAAAGTGGCTGCCGTCATTTTTGGTTTCGGCGCACTGTTTTTAGGAATTAACTTTATGACTGATGCACTACAGGAAATCAGAACCATACCGGAACTGATGCAGTTATTCAGCTACCTGACAAACCCGGTTATTGCAGTCTTGGTGGGATTGATTCTGACAGTGATTGTACAGAGTTCTTCCGTGACAGTCAGCGTGCTGGTGTTGTTGGCCGGTTCCAATATTATTGTAAATCCTGCAACTGGTGGAACGGATTATCTGGCATGTCTGTTTTTCATCCTGGGAGCCAATATCGGTTCCTGTACACCGGCAGTGATGGCAGCGCTGAATGCCAACAGAAATGCCAAGAGAACAGCCTTTATCCATGTGATGTTTAATGTGGTGGGGCTGGTTGTAATTAGTATTATTCTTATATTTGCCGCAAGGCCGATGATAGATTTGATTGATGCAGTCAGCAGTACGGATAAGAGATTTGTTGCCAATGCAGATACGATTTTTAAAATATTCCAGTGCATAATTCTTTTGCCGTGTTCCAATCTGCTGATACAGTTGTCCAAGAAAGTGATTCATGCCAAAGGTTATGAAGAACAGTCAGATACAGAGATGGTCCTGAAATATATTGACAAGTCCGGTGTGACAACACCTACCACTGTTGTTGTGGAAGTGGTTCAGGAAATTAAAAGAATGTCAGAGATGGTAGAATTGAATTTAAAAGAGGCATCGGATGCTCTTATACATAAGAAATATGAATATTCAGATGAAGTATATAAGCGGGAAAAATATATAGATTTTTTAAGTCGCGAAATTACGGAATATATGGTAGAATCCAACAGATACGGTTTACCACTTAAGGACAGAGAACGTATAGGCGGTTTATTTCATGTAATCATTGATGTAGAAAGAATCGGTGATCATGCAGTGAATATTATGGACGATGCGCTGAAAGAGAAAAATAAATCCATAGGATTTTCCACAGAAGGTCAAAAGGACATGACGAAGATGTACGAAAAAGTAATAGAGATTTTTGAAAAATCCATTCAGGCATTTACCACTGAGGATATTTCAGGATTTGGTGAAATCAACAAATTGGAGGATGTTATCGACCAGATGAAGATAGACTGTCAGGAAGGCCATGTAAAACGTATGGCAGAGGGCAAGTGTTCCATTGAGTCAGGTCTGATATTTACAGACTTGGTAATTGGATATGAAAGAATTGCCGATCATGCAGTAAATATTGCATATTCTATCTTGCCGGAAAGTAACTAATAGCAAAGGGTATGGTAGCGTCATGCCCTTTTCATATATTTAGGAGAAAAGATGCAGAATATATACATTGTAGAGGACGATAAAAATATTGCAGAAATTGAAGAGTTTGCCTTGAAAAATGCAGGATATGAGGTCTGTACGTTTGCCAATGCAAAGGACTTTGAGAAAAGGATTCAGTATCAGTATCCCGATTTGATTATCATGGATATTATGCTTCCAGACAGAGACGGATTGTCTTTGTTAAAGGATATCAGAAGCCATAGTGAAACGGCTTCCATTCCGGTCATTATGGTAACTGCCAAATCATCAGAGATGGATAAGGTAAAAGGACTTGATCAGGGAGCGGATGATTATATGACAAAACCTTTTGGGGTTATGGAGCTGATTTCCCGCGTAAAAGCCATGCTTCGAAGAGCCAATTTATCGGTGGACACCAAGTTTGAGTTTGACGGCATTATACTGGATGAGGCAAAACATCTGGTGACAGTAAATGAAACGGAGTGTGAACTGACGTTTAAAGAGTTTGAGTTGTTGAAATACTTAATGCAAAATGCAGGAATTGTTCTTCAAAGATATAAGATTCTTGACAGAGTCTGGGGAATGGATTATGAGGGAGAATCGAGAACGTTGGATATGCATATTAAAACACTAAGAAAAAAACTGGGTGATAAAGGAGCTTTGATTCAGACAGTAAGAAATGTAGGGTACACAATGAATTATAGAAAGGTAAAATAAATGAAAAAGAAATTATATATAAGAATGTCGGTCATTTCTATTATTGTTATGCTACTTTCCATATTTGTGACGGTGGGCATTCTTTATGGCCAGTTTATTCAACAGATTATGGAAGACTTAAAAACCAATGTCCGCATATTAAAGTCCACAGAGGCTGTTTTGGAATATGTAGAAAAGAATTACGACCCGAATATTGATAATCTGCGCATTACGGTAATTGATGCTGACGGCAATGTAAAGTATGACAGTAATGTAGACAGTAAAAAGATGGAGAATCATAAAAACAGGGAGGAGGTAGCGGAAGCACTGGAAAACGGTTCGGGACAGGCAATCCGCAAATCTGATACATTAGATAAAAATACTTATTATTATGCAGAAAGACTGGAAAATGGCCAGGTGCTTCGTGCAGGAAAAGAAGCAGGCAGCCTGTGGCAGTTCGGCATGAAGATTCTGCCGACGATGATTATGGAACTATTGCTGGCAGTGATGGTGTGTATTATAGCAGCCAAATATCTTTCCAAAAAACTGGTGGAACCAATTGAACTTCTGGCACAGAATCTTGACAATGATGTGCAGATGGAAACTTACAGTGAGATTCAGCCCTTTCTTGATAAGATTCATAGTCAGCATAAAGACTTGAAAAAGAGTACGAAGATGCGTCAGGAGTTTACCGCAAATGTTTCCCACGAACTGAAAACACCCCTTGCCTCCATATCCGGATATGCAGAATTGATTGAGACAGGTATGGCAAAAGAGGAAGACATAAAACGTTTTGCCGGTGAAATTCATAAAAGTTCAAACCGTCTTTTGTCATTAATCAATGACATAATTGAACTGTCGGAACTGGATGTGATGGATGGGGAGAAATCTACCAGTCCGGTCGATCTTTCTCTGGAGGCAGAAAACTGTGTGGAGATGTTAAAAATGAATGCGAAAAAGCACGGTGTCAGCATTTCCATGGCAGAGAAAGAACAGTCCTGTGTCATACAGGCAGACAGGGATATGATTCAGGAGGTTATTTACAATCTTTGTGATAATGCCATCAGATACAATAAAGAAGACGGACATGTACAAGTATCCGTGAAAAAGAACAAGGACAATATTACGCTGGAAGTAAAAGACGACGGTATTGGCATTCCAAAGAAAGACCAGGAGAGAATTTTTGAAAGGTTTTACAGAGTGGATAAGGCAAGATCCAAAAAGACAGGCGGAACCGGACTGGGGCTTGCCATTGTAAAACATATTGCGGAACAGCATGATGCGGAAATCAGGCTGGTAAGCAATGTGGGAGAGGGAACAACAATCTCTATCATATTTTCTGAAAAATAATTGCATAAATAGAAAATATTTGTAAATTCTAAAATAATAAGATTATTTTAGGAGGCGCATATGTGGGGATTTATTATCGCGCTGATATCAGGCGCATTAATGAGTGTACAGGGTGTTTTTAACACAGGAGTTACAAAAGGCAGTAGTTTATGGGCAGCCAATTCGTGGGTGCAGCTGACTGCCTTTTTTGTTTGCGTAATTGCATGGTTTGTGACGGGCAGACAAAATATTACGGGAATGTTTCATATAGAGAACAAATACATGCTTTTGGGAGGTGTTATCGGAGCCTTTATAACACTGACGGTAATTAAAAGTATGGATGCTTTAGGTCCGGCAGAAGCAGTACTTCTCATTGTCATATCACAGATTATTGTAGCTTATTTAATAGAGGTTTTCGGACTTTTCGGCGTGGAAAAAGCAGCGTTTGAGTGGAAAAAAGTGATCGGTGCACTGGTTGCCATTGTAGGTATTTTCATTTTTCATAAGTAAAAATATTTCAATTTTGTTAAAAAAGGCTGTTGATAAGTGGAAATGAATCTTGTACAATGAAAGTATTCATTCACAGGGGAAACTCCGCAAGGAGGTTGAATGATAAAAATAGCAAATAAAATAACAGTGATTATGTTGCTGTGCATTTTTCTGACAGCATGTAAAGAGGAGACAGATGTGTCTTTATCTGACGATACATCTGTCTCTTCATTGGAGCAAATAAAAGATACTCAGCAGCAGAGCCAAGAGGTTCAGGAGATTGTGGTATATGTAAACGGAGCCGTGAAAAATCCGGGAGTTTATACATTAAAACAGGGCAGCAGGATTTATCAGGCCGTTGCGATGGCAGGAGGCATGACCGATAAGGCAAAGAAAGACAGCATTAACCTTGCTGAAACGGCAGCAGACGCTCAGAATATCCATATCATGACGAAAAAAGAGTATCAAAAGTATTATGATAGAAATGAAGATATATCGGCAGACGATCAGGAGAATTACGGTGGTACAATGAAAACCGGGCAGAAAAATGAGGATAATATATCCCTGATAAATATTAATACGGATAATCAGGAACAGTTAATGACACTGCCGGGAATCGGGGAATCCAAAGCTGCAGCTATTATCACATACAGGGAGGAAAACGGACGGTTTTCTTCCAAGGAGGATATAAAGAACGTTTCTGGTATAGGTGAAGCAACTTATGCCAATCTGAAGGATTTAATTACCGTAGGGTAGAAAGGAAATAGAATGAAGGCTTTAGTAGTAGATGACGAGAAATTAATTGTAAAAGGATTAAAATTCAGTTTAGAGCAGGAAGGCTATGAAGTGGATTGCGCATATGACGGACAGGAAGCCGTGGAGAAAGCAAAAGAAAAAGAATACGATATTATGCTGTTGGATCTGATGCTTCCGATTTATAACGGCTATGAAGTCTGCCAACAGATTCGGGAATTTTCAGATGTACCGATTGTGATGCTCACGGCAAAGGGCGAGGACATGGATAAAATTCTGGGATTGGAATATGGCGCAGATGATTATATTACAAAGCCTTTTAACATTCTTGAAGTAAAGGCGAGGATTAAAGCCATTGTGCGAAGAAACAGAAGAAAAGCGGTTGTCACGCCGGCTGCACCGAAGATTATTACTTCCGGTAAAATGAAACTGGACATTGAAGCAAAGCGTTTATACATAAACGAAAATGAAATAAAATTAACAGTAAAAGAGTTTGATATTTTAAAACTGCTGGCAGAGAATCCGGGAAAGATCTATTCAAGAGAACAGCTTCTTACTTTAATCTGGGGTTCTAAATATCCCGGAGATGCAAGAACGGTGGATGTAAACGTAAGAAGATTGAGGGAAAAAATAGAAGAAAACCCTGCCAAACCGGAGTATGTTCATACAAAATGGGGTATGGGTTATTATTTTCAGGGATAGATAATAAATGAAAAAAAGTCAAATTAAGATGTTAAGTTTTATAAAAAGTTTTCGTTTCAGAGCGTTTTTTATTGTGGCGCTTCTTGTGATTGTACCTGTATTGACCAGTAGTAGTTTCATATATCATATGTCTGTAGACGCATATATTGATAAAAAAATTGACCGTTTCAAAGTCAATAATACCATGCTGAAGAACAGTATCGTCAGCGAAGGATATTTGGATGAAAATAACGACTCACAGGTGGTTGAAACCCAGATAGCCCAGCTGTCCGGGGAATATAACTGTAGAATACAGATTATAAACAGTCAGTATGTTGTGGTCAGTGATACAGAAACCGGTGAGACAGGTAAAACCAGTATTTCAGAGAATGTCATTCGGAGTATTGACGGAGAGAATGTCTTTATAGAAAATAAAGATGAATATTATGTAGAATTTGCGGAACCGCTTGTGATTGCAGATCCCACATCGGACAATAATAAGAATTCTAATATTATAGGAGCGGTCTATATACACTATTCTATGGAGGACGTGATTTCTTATAAGGATACACTGGAGCGCTATGTGATTATTGCAGATATACTGTTGATTATATTTGCCTTTGTGGCAGCATGGCTATGTTCCGTATTGTTTAACAGACCTATTAAAAAAATGCATCAGTCTATCAGAAGAATTACGTTGGGACAGACAGAAAATGAAAAACACGGCAAAGAAACTTTAGAGGTGACAGAAATCAGTGAGGAGTTTAGCAGACTGGTGGAAAAAATGAAAACACAGGACAAATCCCGTCAGGAGTTTGTCTCCAATGTTTCCCACGAGTTGAAAACACCACTGACATCCATGAAGGTATTGGCAGAATCGCTGATTGGTAATCAGGGAGTTCCGGAAGAACTGTATCAGGAGTTTCTGCAGGATATCTGTAAGGAAATAGACAGGGAAAATGAAATCATCACCGATCTGCTTGATTTGGTAAAAATGGAAAAGACAGATGTGGAGATTAATATTTCCTCAGTAAACATTAACGAAATATTAGAAACTGTGTTAAAGAGATTAAAACCGATTGCGGAAAGCAAGAATATTGAATTGGTGTTTGAAAGTTTCCGACCGGTCATTGCAGATGTAGACGAATTAAAATTTGCCAGCGTGGCGACCAATTTAGTTGAAAATGCAATTAAATATAATAACACGGATGGAACTGTCACTGTCTCGTTAAATTCTGACCACCAGTATTTTTATTTAAAAGTTATTGATACGGGAATCGGAATCGCAGAGGAAGATCAGGAGCATGTATTTGAGAGATTTTTCCGGGTAGATAAAGCGAGAGCCCGACAGACAGGTGGTACGGGACTGGGACTTGCCATTACAAAGGACATTGTATTAAAACATCATGGCTCCATTAAAATCCATAGTAAAGAAGGAGAGGGAACTACATTTATTGTTAGAATTCCATTGAAGTATATCGCTTAAAAGAAGGTTACGCTTATGAAAAAAGGACGATTGTTTTTGAATATGGTCATTTGCATATTGCTGCTTATCTGTTGTGTAGGTTGTAAAAGCGGAGATGTTGATGAACAGTCGGATATGAATGTTTACTATGTATCAGAGGACAGTGTGAAGTTGGTCACTCAGCCATACAATACGCAGAATACGGAGAAGGAAAAACTGGTAAATGAGCTGCTTGACAGACTGACAACAGCCGGAGAAGGAACGAATAAAAGCGCAATCCCAAAAGAAGTGGCTGTATTGGGCTACAGTGTGGTAGACAGAATCGCTAAGATAGATTTTGACGAAAAATATTACGAGATGAATTCGAAACGGGAATTGCTTTGCAGGGCTGCGGTCGTGCTTACACTGATGCAGATTGATGGTTTGGAATATGTAACATTTACAATCAACGGGCATCCTTGCGTAGAAAAAAACGGAGAATATCTCAATGCAATGAACGAACTGGATTTTGTATCAGACATAGGCAATAAGAAAGTAAAGGCAGTTGCGGATTTCACCTTATATTTTTCCAATGAAAATGGAACGGCACTGAAAGAATATAAGTTAAAAAATACGGCATATGGAGATAAAACCAAGGAACAGTTTATTATCAATCAGTTAATAGAAGGTCCGCAGCAGGAAGGATATTATAAAATTATCTCCCCAAGAGTGAAATTATTAAGTGTTGTAACGGCAAATAATATTTGTTATGTGGATTTTGATGAGAACTTTTTGACGGAACAAAGTCCCGTATCGGCGAAGATGGTTATCTATTCCATTGTAAATTCATTGTTGGAGTTAGACGGGATACACCGGGTGCAGTTGAGTGTGAAAGGGGAAACCTCTGTGGAATATGGCAATATTTCACTTTCCCATCCGTTTATGAGAAACTTGGATATTGTAGAAATTAAATAAGGAGAACAGTTATAAAAAGACCAATTTTTATTTCGTTTTTGGCTTTTGTATTTGGAGAGTTTATAGCTGTGCAGAATTTATGGTGGCTGTTCATTATGATCATCATAGGATTATCTGTAATAAAAATCATCACAAAACAACAGGTGACTGTATTTGTGGTGATTTTTTTGTTTTGCTTTTTAGGATTTCTTATTACTGATTATGAAATACAAATCAGGGATAAGGCATATGGCTGTGAAGAAAAACAGGTGGAGGTGACGGGGCGAATCAGCAAAATTGTTAAAAATCAGTATGGGTTTTATGTTTATTTACAAAATGTTTACCTGGAACAGATGAAATTGCGCCAGATGATTGTGGAGACAGAAAATGCAGAGGGTTTAAAAATAGGAAACAGAATAAAGGTTTCCGGTAGAATAAAGCAGTTTGCCACTGCCAGAAACAGAGGGAATTTTGACAGCAGAAAGTATTATATGTCTTTGGGTATTTATTTGAAAATTTCCGCAAAAGAGATTGAAATTATAAACAGTGATTATGATGGAATCAGACATTGTCTTGCAAAATTAAAGAACAGCATGGAAAAAAAACTCAATCAAATCTGTAACGGTCATCACAAAGGCATTCTCAAAGTATTGGAAGGAAAAAATGCAATTTATGAGGGGATTCTTCTGGGGGATAAATCAGATATGGATACAGAAATCAAAGAGTTATATTCTCTGTCAGGAATTTCTCACGTCCTTGCAATCAGCGGACTGCATATCAGCATTATTGGAATGTGTGTGTACAGACTGCTCCGAAAGAGGTGTTCCTTTGGAACAGGGGCATTTTTCTCCGTGACAGTGGTGGTCGGGTTTGGACTGCTGTCAGGGATGGCAATCGCCAGTATTCGTGCCATTGTCATGTTTGGATTAAAACTGCTGGGAGAAGTGTTAGGAAGAAATTATGACTATGTGACCGCCATATCACTGGCGGGTTTCATGATTCTTCTGGGGAATCCGTTCGTTATCTATAACGCAGGGTTTCAAATGTCCTTTGTGGCAATCATAAGCATTGTCATTGTGTGGAAAAAGATAATGTACATTTTGCAGTTGAAGGCAGGAGATAAAATAAAAAAGTCTATATTATTTAGTCTGACAATCAGTATCTGTATGAATCCCATTGTGGCATATCATTATTTTACACTGCCTACTTATTCCTTCCTGCTCAATATGCTGGTTGTACCTCTGATGAGTGTCGTGGTAATTTCAGGTGCATCGGGCATTGGAATTTCCTATTTTGGAACAGGTGTCGGAAGCATAGTTCTGATGCCGGGATGTCTTGTGTTAGAACTATATAAAAAACTTTGTAATATATCTTTGAAACTTCCTTTTGCCAGTGTCATTGTAGGTCAGCCTCATTTGGCTGCCCTGTATATATATTATTTGTTTCTATTTGTTGCTTTGCTCTGGTTGGAACACAAAAGAAGGGACAGTTTAAAGAAAAAGAGGCAACAGATGGATGAAATACCACAAGAAGGAATTATGGTTGCACAATATTGTGAGAAGCAAAAGGATAAAAAAGGTGAGAAAAAGTTTTGGATTTTTCTGCTGGTGTTGACATTACTGTTGGAAATGATTTTGTATGGATATTATCCAATAGAAAGATATTTTTCAGACAGGGCTGTGCTGACAGTAACTATGCTGGATGTGGGGCAGGGAGACGGAATGGTCATCCGAACGCCGGATAACAGGGTAATTACTATAGACGGTGGCAGTACATCCGTGGATTTGGTGGGAAAGTACCGCATGATGCCTTTTCTGAAATCCCAGTGTGTCAGAGAAATTGAGTATGCAGTTATGACTCATGCAGACAGCGACCATATCAGCGGACTGCTGGAACTGATGAAAGAATCAGACAAAAATGGAGTTAAGATAAAAAATCTGGTACTTCCGGCGACTCCCTTGAAGGATGAAGCATATGATCAAATGATTCAGACAGCAGGGAAACATCATATTCTGGTGAGGTATATCACAAAGGGAGATTACATGCAGTTTGGAGAAGTGAAGTTTCAATGTATTCATCCGGGTACAGAAATAATATCTGAGGACAGAAATGATTACTCCACGGTATTGAAAATGACATATAAAAAATTTTCTATGCTTTTTACCGGAGATATTTCATCAACACAGGAGCAGGAGGTAGCAGAGGATTTGAAGCAATGTACCATATTGAAAGTGGCGCATCACGGTTCAAAATATTCTTCCTGTGATGATTTTCTGCAGGAATTAAAACCAAGGTACAGTCTGATTTCCGTGGGCGAAAAAAATCTGTACGGACATCCCCATCAGGACACGATTCAAAGATTGGAAGCAAGTGGAAGTATTGTGTTGCGGACAGATGAATCGGGAGAGATTACAGTAAAATCTGAGGGAGAAAATATGGTGATTGAAAAAACAAGATAGAATTTCATGCTAGAATGTGTTATGATGCAAACGAAGAAAAACAGTGTGTGAATGATTCGAGGTAAACAATGAAAACACTTGCGGCAGATATAAAATCAGGAAATTTTAAAAAGGTGTATTTGATTTGTGGAGAAGAAGAGTATCTCAAATTAAATTACAAAAATCAGTTCATCAGAGCCGTGGCAGGTGATGATACGATGAATCTGGGAATATATGAAGGAAAGAACTTTGACGTGAATGAAGTGATTGATACGGCGGAAACTTTTCCATTCTTTGCGGAGCGCAGGCTGATTGTCATGGAAGATACCGGACTGTTCAAGAGTGGCGGGGAGGAACTGGCTGAATACATGGGCAAAATTCCGGACAGTACCATCTTTTTGTTTGTGGAGCAGAATGTGGACAAACGAAGCAAAATGTATAAGGCTGTGAAAGCCAATGGTTACATTTGCGAGATTAACAGGCAGACAGAAAAAGATTTGTCCCTATGGGCGGCCAGAATTTTTGCCAAAGACGGTAAAAAAATCACCAATGCAGATATGTCTTATCTGATTGCAAACGTTGGAACGGACATGGAAGTATTGTCTAAAGAAATAGAAAAACTGATTAGTTATGATTTGAATAAAGAGATTATATCAAAAGAAGATATTGATGCCGTCTGTGTGAAACAGTTGAATGTCCGGATATTTGACATGGTAGATGCCATATCCGTTAAAAATCAGAAAAAGACATTGGATTGTTATTATGAACTGATTGCAGAAAAAGAACCGCCTATGCGTATTCTTTTTATGGTGGCGAGACAGTTTCACCTGATACTGCAGGCAAAAGATTTATCGGCAAGGGGCATGAGCAAGGATCAGATAGCCCAAACCATGGGCGTGCAGGGATTTATTGCCACAAAAAGCATCCGTCAAAGCAGAAATTTTTCTGTCGCTGAATTAAAATCAGCGTTGGCAGAAAGCGTGCAGACGGAAGAGATGATTAAAAAAGGAATGCTGGATGAAAATATCGGAGTGGAGATGCTTTTAATAAAATACAGCCGCGCAGCGTAAACAATCACTTGGATGAAAAGATTTTCATTGAAGAGGAAATATATTTTGTGCAGGAACAATATTGCCTGCCGGATTTTTACATACAAAAAGAAGCTATAGAAAAACTACAGCTTCTTTTTATGTTACAGTTTCATAGGAACTATGCTACTGTGTTTACTAATTTTGTTAATCTGGATACTTTTCTGGCAACGTTGTTCTTGTGGTAAATACCCTTAGAACCAGCCATTGTGATAGCCTTTGTAGCTGCCTGTAAAGCTTCCGTAGCAGCAGCTTTGTCGTTTGCTGCAACAGCTGCTTCCACTTTCTTAATAGATGTCTTAACAGCTGATTTGATCGCTTTGTTTCTTTCGTACTTTGTCTGATTAACTAAAATTCTTTTCTTTGCTGACTTAATGTTAGCCATTTTTCTTACCTCCGCGAAAAATAAAAAATTTGATTTCCGTTGAGAGAGATTGGAAATCTGTTTCACAATCTGCGTCCCTTGGAATATGCGGACTAAGACGCAGACATCAAAAGGTATTTTAGTAAAAATGAGAGATATTGTCAATACTAATTTAGAGAAAAAACAGTTATAGGGAGAATATAGAGGATAAAAGATATGGAACAGGAAAATAAAATGAAAAATATTCACACGGACTTGGCCTTGGAAGAGCGGGAACGATTTGAGCGCAATGTAGAAATTCAGGGTGTGGAAATACAAAACAGTTTTGATAAGAATATCAATATGAATACCACCATAGTGGACATTGTCAATGAAGCGGGTGCGAAAGCCATGGGAAAACCGGTAGGCAGTTATATTACAATGGAATCCAGAATTTTAAAAGCTCCAAAGGAACGGGAAAGGAAAAGTATTGCAAAGGAACTTTCCAACCATTTAAGAGAAATTACCAAAAAAGATTCCGTAAAATCGGTTCTGATTGTAGGATTGGGAAATAAACTGGCCACGCCTGATGCATTAGGTCCGAAAACCGTGGAGGAGATACTGCCGGGGAAAAATGTTTACTGCATTGCGCCCGGCGTACTGGCGCAGACCGGTATGGAAACCTTTGACATTATCAAAGGAATTGTGAAAGAAGTAGAGCCGGATATTGTGATTGCCATTGATTCTTTGGCGGCCAGAAACGTGCGAAGAATTACCACGACCATACAGATTACGGACACGGGCATTACTCCGGGAGCAGGTATCGGAAATCAGAGAAAAGGGTTAAACCAAAAAAGTCTTGGCAAAAAAGTTATTGCCATTGGCGTGCCTATGGTTGTAAGTGGTGCAACCATAGTGAATGATACAATGGAAAATCTGATTGGTATCTTATCAAAGACAAATAATCACTCCGTTGCCAATCTCTTTAAAGATTATACGCGGGAAGAAAAATATCAGTTGTTTGAAGAACTGTTATCAGAGGAGACGGAGCAGATGTTTGTAACTCCCAAGGATGTAGATGAAATTGTTGAAAATTTGAGTACAACGATTGCTCACGGTCTCAATGAATTTTGCAGACAGGCATTGTTCTAATATATCCATGTCCCACATATATTATATAAGTGGGACAAAGGTGAGGTGTTTGGGTGCAAAGAGGAGTGAGAAGAAATACAAATAGAATCATGTTTCCGGAAGTGAGGATTTCCCAGTCACTGATTCAAAATATCATGAAAGGGGTTATTATTATTCTATGCCTGTATATTGCAGTAAAATGCGTCAATCTGATGACTGCAGATAAGGCAAAAGAAGTAGGGGTTCAGGTGGTAAGCGACACTTCAAAAATGCTGGCGAAAGAGATTGTGGAGAATGGAAGTGTTATGAGCCGTTACATGCTGTATGTGGAAAATCATGCTTCTATGACGGAAGCGGCAAAAAAAGAGGTACTGGATCAAATCGTGTCCGAGTACATCAGCCACAGCGAATATACTTATGATACAAGTGACCCGGGATATTCTCAGGTAATTAATCTCATATATGAAAATGCGGGGCATCAGCAGGAAGAACCGACCACCGTACCGGAAGAAACCACAAAAAAGAAAGAAGAAAAATCTGTGAAAACAGCAGCCAATGTGATTGTTCCTATGCCGAAAGTACAGGGAAAACTATATACGGCGGACAATATTGGAAGTTTTGACAGCGTTATCAATAAATTTTATATTATTACAGCAGCCACCACCATCAAAGAAAGTGATATGCCTGTTAAGGCGGCAATGAATGAGGAATTTAAAATCAAAGGAAACAACAAAAAGCCACAGATTCTTATTTATCATACCCATTCCCAAGAGGACTTCAGCAACAGCAGTGGAGATGATTCCACTACAATTATCGGCGTTGGGGAGCGTCTGACAAAAATATTGGAAGATCAGTTCGGATACAATGTGATTCATGATAAATCGGAATATGATCTGGTAGACGGTAAACTGGACAGAAATGAGGCATACGATCAGTCCAGAGAAGGAGTTAAGAAAATATTGGAGAAATATCCGTCCATCAGTTTGATTTTGGATATCCACAGAGATGGCGTCAATGAGGGAACAAGGCTGGTTACGGAGGTAAACGGGAAAAGTACGGCACAGGTCATGTTTTTTAATGGAATGTCACGGTTTAAAACTACAGGAGATATAGACTATCTGTATAATCCTTATCTGTATGAAAATCTGGCACTGTCACTGCAGATGAAAGTCAATGCCGAGGCGTATTATCCGGGATTTGCCAGACACAATTATGTCAATGCCTATAAATACAATCTGGATTTATGCAAACAGTCCATGCTGATAGAAGTAGGAGCCCAGACCAATACCTATCAGGAGGCAAGAAATGCGGCAGAACCATTGGCAAGACTCATTGATATCGTCATGGGGAAAAAGAAAAAATAAACCCATTGAAACACTGCATCGCAGTGATAAAGGGCGTATCTGTCTCTCTGATAACTTCATAACTTAAATATTTGTAAATATGAAAAGAGGTTGTCAATCTGAAAGCACCGACTTCATCTTCACCGAATCTTTGATAGATTCGCTTCAGTGAAGTCTTAAAATCTGATTTTGTGAATCAGATTTTAACTTTCATTGACAATCTCGTTTCATATACAAATAAATTAAGTTCTTCAATATTATCAGAGAGACAGATACGCCCCTTTATCACCATCGATGCACGATTCCGGTGGAATTATTTGCTTCCGGTAGAACCGAATCCGCCGGTTCCCCGCACGGTGTCAGACAGTTCGTCCACCTCCTCAAAATCTACTTTCAAAAACGGTGCAATCACTATCTGGGCAATCCGCTCATTGGGCTCTACCACTCTGGCTTCCGATGCATGATTGTAGAGAGCCACCGTGATTTCACCCCGGTAGTCTGCATCCACAACACCTACCTTGTTAGCCGGAGCCAGTCCCTTTTTACAGGAAAGACCGCTTCTGGCATAGACAAATCCTGCATATCCCATCGGTATTTCCATGGCAATGCCGGTTCCGATAAATGCCGTTTCGCCCGGCTGGAGGGTGATTGGTTCGTCAATGCATGCATATAAATCAGCTCCGGCAGCATATTGGGAACCATAAGTCGGTATGGTTGCTTTTTTATTTAATTTCTTAATATTCATTTGTATGTTTCTCCTTTCCATTCGTTTATAACTGTTTTTCCCACAAAACAATTTTTCCACTTTCCAAAGTTTCTGGTATTTTAATCAGCCGTTGGTTTTCTGAACCCCGAAAAACAAGACTTGGATTTTTCAGAGCCTCAATAAAAGGTCCATCCACCAGCACATCAATATATGACAGCAGTTCCCGGGTCTCTTCCCAGTTTTTGTACATATGCGCCATTACGTCTTTTTCAAACTCATATCCGGTAAAGCACCAGATAGTTTTATCAGGATAAATCTCTTTGATCTTTCTGGCAAGTGGAAGAAGCCCCTGCTGATTGACTCTTTCTAACGGCTCGCCGCCCAAAAAAGTTACACCGGCATAGGCGCCGAAACTTAGCGTGTCAATAATGTAATCAATGGTTTCCTCATTAAAAACTTTTCCATAATTGAAATCCCATGCTTCTTCATTAAAGCAGCCCGGGCATCGGTGATGACATCCGCTGACAAACAGGGAGACCCGGATGCCGGGACCGTTGGCTACATCATATGTTTTAATCTCTGCATAATTCAATCCATCCACCTCCCATTGGTTTACGCAAAACGCTTCACAGCCTGACTGACTACATCTGCCACATTCGGGTTAAATGCTTCCGGCAGAATATTTTCCTCGCTTAATTCATCTTCCGGTACAAGGGAAGCGATGGCAAGGGCGGCAGCCAACTTCATTTCTTCAGTAATCTGCGTAGCACGACCTTCCAGAGCACCCTTAAAAATACCCGGAAATGCCACCACATTGTTTACCTGATTTGGAAAATCAGACCGTCCGGTTCCCACCACTCTGGCGCCGGCAGATTTCGCCACATCCGGCATGATTTCAGGAACAGGATTTGCCATGGCAAATATAATGGCATCCTGATTCATGGTCTGAACCATCTGGGCGGTCACCATATTTGGAGCAGATACACCGATGAAAATATCGGCGCCTTGCAATGCGTCAGCCAATTGACCGTTCATGCCTGAAAGATTTGTAACCTCAGCCATCTCTTTCTGTGCCCAGTTTAAATCTTTTATATCCTTCGAGAGGATTCCATATAATCCGCAGATTGTAACATCTTTAAAACCGTAATTGAGAAGGAGTTTGCAGATGGCAATACCGGCAGAGCCGTCGCCGTTGATGACCACTTTGCAGTTTTCTTTTTTCTTTTCCACAACTTTCAGGGCATTGATAATACCGGCAAGAACAACGATGGCTGTACCGTGCTGGTCATCATGAAATACCGGAATATTCAGTTTCTCTTTTAGTCTGCTTTCTATTTCAAAACATCTTGGAGCGGATATATCTTCCAGATTAATGCCGCCGAATCCCGGGGCGATCCGTACCACCGTATCAATAATTTCCTCCGTATCCTGTGTGTCCAGACAGATAGGAACGGCATTGACGCCGCCGAACTCCTTAAAAAGTACGGCCTTGCCTTCCATGACAGGCATGGCAGCCTCCGGTCCGATATTTCCGAGCCCCAGAACGGCACTGCCGTCTGATACTACAGCTACCGTGTTGGCTTTCCATGTATATTTATAAACATCATCCCGGTTTGCCGCAATTTTTCTGCAAGGCTCCGCAACGCCGGGGGTGTAAGCCAGAGATAAATCTTCCCGTGATTTCACATGACATTTTGCCTCAGTGCTTAATTTTCCCACCAATTCTTCATGTAATTTCAAAGCTTTTTCGTCTGTTGTCATTTTAATCCTCCATTCATCCCGTTAGATTTAGGTCTGCTAAAACGGAAACAGTCATGAATCCATTTGCCGCAACCTAAGATAGAACTGTTACTTAGTATAACATAGTTTAAAAATTAACACTATGATTTTTTCTTATCCTGTGTTAAAATATGGTATCGAAACAGATTCTATGCATTCCAGAGGGAAATCCCCTATAAATCCATGTAGAATAAATAATTATAAATAAAAGAAAGAACTTGGGAAGGAGTTTTATGAAGGAAAAATTACAATCATTGCCGGTAGGTGAGTTGAGAGAAATTGCAAAAGCAAACGGAATCAAGTCGGTGACAACATTGCGGAAACAGCAGTTGATCGATATGATTTTGGAAGTGACAGAAAGAAAAGAAAACCAGGAAGAACAGGAAAATCCCCATGCCAGGGAAGCGTTAGAACAGGAGCAGAAGAATTCTCAAGACAGGGAACAACCGGCGGAGGAATCGAAAAGCCATAATGATATGAAACGCAGGCGCAGACATCATAGTGAAAATGTGGAACATAAGGATGAGGTGCCTCAGGAGAACGGAATTGCCAGAACCGGTATTTTGGAAGTGATGCCGGATGGATTTGGATTTATCCGGTGTGACAACTATCTGCCGGGAGATGACGACGTGTATGTATCTCCGTCTCAGATAAAAAGATTCCGATTAAAAACCGGGGATTTTGTTACCGGAAGAGTGAGGGAAAAGAGAGAAAACGAAAAGTTCGGCGCATTATATTATGTAGATAAGGTCAACGGTGAATCTCTGGATAAGGTGCTGAACCGTCCTAATTTCGAAGAACTGACACCGATTTTTCCAAATGAGAGACTGCATCTGGAGACGGACGGTCATAGTACGGCAATGCGGATTGTGGATTTGGTAAGCCCTATCGGAAAAGGACAGCGTGGTATGATTGTTTCGCCACCGAAGGCCGGAAAGACCACACTGCTGAAAGAGACTGCCAAGGCGGTTCTCAAAAATAATCCGGAAATGGAAATGATTATTCTGTTAATTGATGAAAGACCAGAGGAAGTGACGGACATTAAAGAGGCAATTCAAGGAGATAATGTAGAAGTCATTTATTCCACCTTTGATGAACTGCCGGAGCATCACAAGCGGGTTTCGGAAATGGTAATTGAGAGAGCCAAAAGACTGGTAGAACATGGCAGGGATGTAATTATTCTTCTGGACAGTATTACCCGTCTGGCAAGAGCTTACAATATGACAGTTCCTCCTAGCGGACGAACTCTGTCCGGCGGATTGGATCCGGCAGCCCTGCACATGCCGAAAAGACTGTTCGGTGCGGCAAGAAATATGAGAGAGGGCGGAAGCCTGACAGTTCTTGCTACTGCTTTGGTAAATACCGGAAGTAAAATGGATGATGTGGTCTACGAAGAATTTAAAGGAACCGGAAATATGGAACTGGTTCTTGACAGAAAATTGTCAGAGAGAAGAATCTTTCCTGCCATTGATATTACGCAGTCCGGTACCAGAAGAGAGGACCTGTTGTTAAATGCAGATGAACTGGGCGCTTCCTATATTATAAGAAAAGAAATGAACGGAATGCGGAAGGAAGATGCAGTAGAGCAGATACTGAATCTTTTCTCGAGAACAAAAAGCAATCAGGAATTTATCGCAAAAGTAGGCAGAATCAGGTCAAATTATAATCAGTAACAGGCAAGTGTCGAATGGACCGAAAAGACTGTCAAAAATTGGAGAAAAATAAAAAAATAAAGTGCTTGCCATCGTATTATATCTGTGTTATACTATCAAGGCTATTGAGTGAAGACGGATTGGCGTTGCCAATAAGCATAAAAAAAATTAAAGAGGTGAATGTAATGAGAGAAGGAATCCATCCAGATTACCATGAAGCAACCGTTACATGTAACTGTGGTAACACATTCGTAACAGGTTCAACAAAAAAAGATATTCATGTTGAAATTTGTTCAGCATGTCATCCATTCTACACAGGACAGCAGAAAGCTGTTGCAGCACGTGGTAGAATTGATAAGTTTAATAAGAAATATGGTATCAAATAATTTTTGAGGATAACAGGTTGGGAAGAGATTCTCAACCTATTTTCGATTTATAAGTAATTATGGAACCAACGTACCTATGTCATATGTGCGAGAACTCCCGTGTACACAGGCGGAGGATTTTGAATATTCAGATGAGGTTTCACAAAAGATAGTGTCAGGTGACTTATGAAAAAAGAGCTGGAAGAAAACGGCTCACAAAAGGTAAAGGATAAAAGATGAAAAAGAATAAACTTTGTTCTTCCGGAATCGGCGGTCAGGCGGTCATGGAAGGAATTATGATGAGAAATAAGGAACGTTACGCTGTGGCAGTGAGAAAGTCAGACGGTTCCGTTGTTGTAGATACGCAGGAGTATAAGGGAATTACAGCCAAGTGCAAATTCTTTCAGGTTCCGTTTATCAGAGGAATATTCAGTTTTATCGATTCACTGATTTTGGGAATTAAGACACTGACTTTTTCCGCAAAATTTTTTGATGACGAGGCAGATTATTCTGAGGAACCGGATAAATTTGAGCAGTGGTTACTGACAAAATTCGGTGACAGGGCAGAAAAGGTGATTATGGGATTTACCGTGGCACTTTCCGTAGTGATTGCCATAGGTCTGTTTATGGTACTGCCTCTGTTTATTGCAGACATTATGGAGCGGTATGTTTCGTGGGTTACTCCCGGACATGTACCGGTTATTGAAGGGATTGTAAAGATTATTTTGTTTATCGCATATCTGTTGCTAATTTCGCTGATGGATGATATTAAGAGAACTTTTATGTACCATGGTGCAGAGCATAAATGTATCAACTGTATTGAAAACGGACATGTGCTGACGGTTGATAATGTAAGAAAAAGTTCCCGTTATCATAAGCGCTGTGGCACAAGTTTTATGTTGATTGTTCTGATTATCAGTATCATTCTGTTTATTCTGATCAGGACGGATATTACGTGGCTGAAATATGGGATTCGGATACTGCTGGTGCCGGTGATTGCAGGAATTTCTTATGAATTTATAAAAAAAGCAGGTTCCAGCGAAAACAAAATTATTCATGCGCTCAGTATGCCGGGAATGTGGATGCAGAAAATTACCACAAAAGAACCGACAGATGATATGATTGAAGTGGCAATCGAGGCGGTGGAAGCTGTCTTTGACTGGGAACAGTATTTGGAAGATAATGGTATAAAAAGAACAGTAAAAAAATCTATTCCATTAGATAAGCAGCCACTGCCAAAGGAATATAAAAAAGACAGAGAAGGTTCAGGATATAATTGGAAGTTTTAGTAAAAGATGTTGTATCAGAGGGAGCGGAACAGTTAAAGCAGGCGGGTATAGCCGATTATCAGACAGACAGCTGGCTGCTGGCGGAAGAGATTCTGGGTGTCCGCAGACAGGATATATGGCTGATTCCTAATCAAAGTGTTGACATAACGTTGGTGCAAAAGTATGAGGAAGCGGTAAAAAGACGTGCCACCCATGTTCCCCTTCAGCATATTACAGGGCATCAGCCTTTTATGGATTTTGATTTTATGGTCAACCGGGATGTGCTGATTCCCAGATCGGAGACGGAACTGCTGGTGGAGCAGGTAGTTTCCTATATTCAAAGCAATTTTCCGGACAAAAATAAAACGGTAAAAGTATTGGACATGTGCACCGGCTCCGGCTGTATTGCCATATCCGTGGACAAAATGTGTGACAATGCAAAAGTCCGCGCTGTGGATATTTCAGAAAAAGCATTGCAGGTGGCAAGAGAAAACAACATAAAGAATCAGGCAAATGTAACATTTATACAAAGCGATTTGTTTGAAAATGTAACAGATAAATTTGATGTTATCGTTTCCAATCCGCCTTATATTCCTACAGAAGCGTTGCAGACGCTGATGGAAGAAGTGAGGGACTATGACCCCCCTCTGGCACTGGATGGTAGTGAGGACGGATTGAAATTTTACAGAATCATCAGTGAAAAAGCAGAAGAGTTCTTAAATCATCATGGCAGACTATTTTTGGAAATAGGTCATGACCAAGGGAAAAGCGTTCCGGAGTTATTGCGGGAAAATGGTTTTTCCAAGATTCAGGTTCTGAAAGATTTATCAGGTAACGACCGTATGGTAATTGCCGGAAAGGAATAAAAATGTTTGACAAGTTAGACGGAATATTAGAAAGATATAACGAAATTATGGAGCAGTTAAATGATCCCAACGTTGTGGGCGATCAGGAGAATTTCAGAAAATTAATGAAAGAACAAAGTGATCTGGCTCCGATTGTGGAATTGTATAAAAAGTATAAGGATGCAAAACAGACCATTGAAGACAGTTTATTTATTCTGGAAGAAGAGTCTGATGAGGAAATGAAAGAACTGGCAAAAGAGGAAATGAATGAGGCGAAAGCTTCCATTCCGAAGATGGAAGAGGAGTTGAAAATTCTTCTTTTACCGAAAGATGAAAATGATGACAAGAACGTTGTTGTGGAAATCAGAGGCGGTGCCGGCGGTGACGAGGCGGCGCTGTTTGCGGCAGAACTTTACAGAATGTACTGCATGTATGCAGAGACGCAAAAGTGGAAGACGGAAATGATTTCCCTCAATGAAAACGGTCTGGGCGGCTTTAAGGAAGTGGTGTTTATGATTAACGGTCAGGGAGCTTACTCCAGATTAAAGTATGAGAGCGGCGTACACCGTGTACAGCGTATTCCGGTTACAGAATCCGGCGGACGTATCCACACGTCTACAGCTACGGTTGCCATTATGCCGGAAGCAGAAGAAGTGGATGTGGAGATTGATATGAATGATTGTCGTTTTGATGTGTTCCGTGCATCAGGAAACGGCGGACAGTGTGTCAATACCACGGACTCGGCAGTAAGACTGACACATATTCCTACGGGAATCGTGATTTCCTGTCAGGATGAGAAGTCACAGTTAAAGAACAAGGATAAGGCATTAAAGGTTCTTCGTGCAAGACTCTATGAACTGGAATGTCAGAAGAAACAGGATGCAGAGTCAGAGGCGAGACGCAGCCAGATAGGTACGGGAGACCGTTCAGAAAAAATCAGAACATACAACTTTCCACAGGGACGTGTGACGGATCATCGGATTAAGTTTACTACCCATCGGTTGGAAAATGTGATGAACGGTGATTTGGATGAAATCATTGACAACTGTGTTGCGGCAGACCAGGCAGCGAAACTGGCGCAGGTGGAAGAGTAAGTAAATATAAAGGCAAGAAAGAGCTCTGCAAAAGCAGAGTTTTTTCTTTACTCTGCATTAATTTTTTGATATACTTGTTTATAATTGTGGGATTAGGAGATATCATGCAATGAAAGGCATTACCGATATACATAATCACATCTTATTTCAGGTAGATGACGGTTCAGACTCTATAGAAACTTCTGTAGACATATTGAAAAAAGAATATGAGCAGGGGGTTGAGAACGTGATTCTGACGCCTCATTTTCACTGGGGAGAGTGTATGCCTGAAAGGAATCTGATTCAAACAAATTTTGAAATGCTTCAAACAGTCGTAAAGAAGGAAATTCCGGATATGAATCTGTTTTTGGGCAATGAAATTATGGCATGTAACGACATGGTAGAACTGTTGAATCAGGGCAGAGTAAACACACTGGCAGGAACAAGGTTTGTGTTGGTGGAATTTTATCCCACCGTACAGTATCAGGTAATGTTAAAACACATCAGCAATTTGTTCAATGGAGGCTATACGCCGATTATCGCACATTGTGAAAGATATGCATGCCTGCATGCACCGATTAAAAAGATTAACGAAAAGAATATTCGGCATCTTATAGAAATGGGGGTGTACTTACAGGTAAATGCAGTCAGTGTTTTTGAAAGAGAAAGCAAATTTGTAGAAAAACTGATTGATAATGATTACTTACATTTGGTTGCCACAGATGCCCATAGTCTGGGGCAACGGAGCGTATATTGGAGACAGTGTATCAGCCATTTAAGGAAAAAATATAATGAAGATTATTTAAAATGGCTGCTGGTAGATAATCCAAAAAAAATATTGTCAGGGCAGTACATATAATTTGAAAGGATCAAAAGATTAAAATGGATAACGAAAATATTAAAAACGAGATAGAGATAGATTTACGGGGATTGTTTACTGCGGTTATGAACCGGCTGGCCATCATTATTCTGGTTGGTATATTAGTGGCAGGCGTGGCATTTGTGTACACTCAGTATTTTGTTGACGAACAGTATGTAGCAAGAACAAAGGTCTATATTCTGAATAAGCAGGATGAAAATCAACAGTATTTAACATCTCAGGATTTGGCACTTGCTACTTATCTGGCGAAGGATTATGAGAGCCTTCTTACAACAGATCCGGTTTTGGAGGAAGTAAAAAAGGAATTGAATCTGGAACAGAGTACCACAGATATTGCGTCAATGATTTCTGTGGAAGTAGAAGAAGATACCCGACTGATGAATATTTCTGTTACCAGTACAGACCCGAAACTTGCAAAAAAGATAGCGGATAAAGTCAGAGAAGTAGCCAATGAGAGATTAAAAGAAATTATGGATGGTCTGGAACCGGTCAGATCCGTAGACGAGGCAAAACTTCCTGCTTCTCCAAGTTATCCAAACGTTGAAAAAAATACAATGATAGGCTTTATCATTGGTTTCGGAGTAGCATTGCTGGTAGTTATCATTTTGTATATTTTGGATGATACTATTAAAAATCCGGATGATATTGAAAAGTATCTTGGAGTCAGTGTTTTAGGTGCCATTCCATTAAAGAGTGAGGATACTTTCAGTGGAGATTATGGTTACGGAAAACAGGAAAAAACAAAAAAGCAGAAAGTAAAAGAAAGTAAAAAGAAGAAAGCAGTTTCTGTTCAGGATAAGGAGTAACATCATGCTATTAAATGTAAATTTAGATAAAATTTCCGATTTGGATTTTAAGACCAAAGAAGCATATAAGACACTAAGAACAAATGTGCAGTTTTGTGGAGATGATGTGAAAATCATATCTATTACCAGTTGTGTTCCGAACGAAGGAAAATCCATGGTTGCTTTTAATCTTGCCGTTTCCATTGCCGAGACGGGAAAGAAAGTTTTGTTTATTGATGCGGATTTAAGAAAGTCTGTTTTAATTGGCAGATATAAGATTAATAAGGCAATTAAAGGTCTGACCCAGTATTTATCAGGTGTGGAAGAATTGGATAGTGTAAAATATACCACCAATATTCAGGGGCTTGATATGATTTTGTCAGGGCCGGTACCACCAAATCCGGCGGAGTTATTAAACAATGAGAAGTTTACAGAATTAGTGAACAGAACCAGAAAAGAGTATGATTATGTAATCATTGATACGCCGCCAATTGGGCAGGTAATTGATCCTGCCATCGTGGCACAGCAGACAGATGGCGTGATATTCCTGGTGGCACAGGCAAATGTCAGTTATAAGTATGCCCAGAAGCAGATTGAGCAGTTAAAAAAGTCAGGCTGTAGAATTCTGGGGGCGGTATTAAATAAAGTGGATCCTGAAGAGAAGGGAAGTTACTACGGCGGATATTATGGCAAATACTATAAAACAAAATATGGGTATGGCTATGATAAATATTATAAATAAGATTGTAATAACACCTATGAACGTTGTGACATAGGTGTTATTGACTTATAGGAGAACAGTAGCGATGAACCGGACAGAACAGATATATATACAATTGATATCGAACAGTATAAAGGATGAACATAAACCAATAGACTGGACTGGATTTGATGAAAAACAACTGGTTTTGTTGAGTAAACTTCATAAAAATGTAGGCTTGGTTTATGGAGCTTTATCGAGACAGAAAAATGCACCACAGAATATCCTGCATTTATTTGAAAAAGGATTTTATACGGAAATGATGAATTATTCCAAAAAATTTACTACGTTTCAAATGGTTCTGAAGGCACTGAACGAAAGCGGGATAAAACATATTATTGTAAAAGGGATGTCTTATGCCAAATGTTACAGACAAACAGAATTTCGAACCATGTCAGATATGGATTTGATTGTTTCTCCGGAAAAAATACAAAAAGCACATGATATACTGAATGAGCTGGGTGGAAAATTAGATTATGAGGGCAGCAATGAAAAAGTCCGCTGTTACCGGATAAATAACACAGCTGTTGAAATTCATACAAGTATCGGATATGCCCAATATTTTAACAGGCATTATGATTATGAAAAATATTTCCAAAAAGCAATTCAGGAAAGTATCTGCACAAATGCGTATACTTATGAGTTTTCACCTTATTATAAAATCGTCTATGCAGTATTCCATATGGCAAAGCATCTGTATGAGAGCGGGTGTGGCGTACGCATGCTGACTGATTTTGCAGTGTTGCTTGATTATTATCGGGCAGAATTGAATATGAAAAGATTACATATAGATTTGAATAAGATGGGGCTGTTCAGATTTGTCTCCGGACTGTCAGCTATTTGCAGAAAGTGGTTTCAGATTGAGATAGAGGATTGGGGAGAAACGTTCGAACAGTTGGAACAGGTGGAAAACTATATTTTGTCAGGAGATGTTTTCGGCCATCGAAATACATTGAAAGATATGAGCCAGATTAAAAAACAGAAAGGAAACAATTCTGTACTAAAAGCATGGAAATGGGCATTTCCTTCCTATCGCCATATGAAAGAACACAGTAATTGGTTTAAGGATAAACCGGCCATTCTCTTACCGGCTGCATATGCGGAACGTTTTCTAAGAAATGCAAAAGAGCGTGGCGGGATGGTTCACTGGATAAAGAATCTGAAACAGGGCAGACAAGAAAAGGAAGTGCAGAATATTATAATCAGTATAATGGGATTGACCAATGAACAATGATAAAAAGCTTACAATTGTAAAGGAAAGATACGATATTGCAGGGCTTAAAATTCTTATGACAACTTATCATAAAACAACAATGGAAAGAGCACTGCCATATCGAGCAAAAAAAGAATGGAAAGAAGAAGAGGCAGATGGTGTAATCGATTTTGGGCAGGCGTTTTATGAGGATATTTATCAGAATCATATGCCCTATTCCAATTATACAACCATAGAATATATGTATACCGGAAGTCTTTTCCACAGGTTTTTGTTGAAGTATAATGGATGTATGTTACATTCTTCTGCTGTGGTGGTGGATGGCTATGCCTATCTGTTTTCCGCAAACAGTGGCACGGGAAAATCTACGCATACCCGGTTGTGGATGGAACATTTTGGCGACAGGGCGTTTATTATCAATGATGATAAACCGTCGTTAAGACTGGAAGAAGGAGAATGGTATGTGTACGGTACTCCATGGAGCGGGAAACATAATATCAATGTAAATACCAGAGCAAAACTGGGAGCCATTGTTTTTCTTGAGAGAGCAGAGACAAACAGCATAAAGCCTTTGGATGTACAAATGGCGATTCCCCTGTTTTTTAACCAGACCGTCCGCTTATTGAAAACGGCTGAAAAAATGGATATGGTACTGGAGAAAATGGAGCAGATATTGACGCAAAATCCGATATATAAAATGGGGTGCACGATTAGTGATGAAGCAGTAACAATGGCGTATGACACAATAAGGAGAGTATAGATGAAAATTAAAGAAGGTTTTATATTAAGAAATGTAGCGGGCAGTTATGTGGTTGTTCCTATCGGTGAGGCAACCTTGGATTTTAATGGGATGATGAGTCTGAATGAGACAGGAGCATTTTTATTTGGAAAGTTAATTGAAGGTACAGACAAGGAACAACTGATAGAAGATTTAATGTCGGAGTACGCTGTGGATAAAGAGTTGGCTGCAAAGGATGTAGAGGACTTTATCCAAAAGGTTGAAAGAGAGGATTTGTTTGAATAAGTTAGTTTCTATTGAAGAAATTGTTCCTATTATGAAAGAACAGATGGCGGAAGGCGGGAAGGTGAGTTTTACCCCAAAAGGAAACAGTATGCTTCCTCTCTTTCGCAGTGACAGGGATGTGGTAACCTTGTCACCCCCCCGGTTCCCGTTAAAAAAATACAGCATTGTCTTTTATCAGAGAAAAAACGGACAGTATGTACTCCACAGGCTGGTCGGGAAAAAAGAATCCGGTTATATTATGCGGGGAGATAACCAATATCAAAATGAGTATGGCATTATGGAAGAACAGATTATTGCGGTAGTCTCAGAATTTGTAAGAAATGGGAAAAGTCATTATATAACGGATAAGGGATACCGGTGGTATTGCATTTTTTGGAGCAGGACAATGTATCTGCGAAAGATGTATAAAATCCTGCGGCATATGGCAGGCAGAATGAAGCGAAAAATATCGGGATATAAAAGCAGATAGAGAAAGATGAAATACAAATAAGGAAGAAAGAATGAAACATGAAAAATTCAGCGGGTTTAAGATGGATTATTAAAAACAGCAAAAAAGAAATTCCCCATATTATTATTTTGAGTATTTCGAATATTGTACTGGCTCTGGTAAGCACCGGGCTTGCGTTGGTGAGTAAGTATGCCATTGATGCGGCACAGAAGGCGGCAGGAGCAGCCAGTCGCCAGGAGTTTGTGCATTACCGTAATCTGATTATTATGTTTGGCATGGTAATACTGCTTATTATCATTGGCAGATTACTGCTTAGAATTTATGCACAGAGTCTTACCATAAAGGTACAGGCACGTCTGGAAATGGCCATGCGTACCGGACTTTTTCAGAAAATTCTGGCAAAAAAATATGAAGAAATTAATGTCTTTCACAGTGGAGAATTAATGAATCGGATGACCAGCGATATCAAAATTGTGACCGAGGGAATTACAGGAATCGTTCCAAATCTTCTGTATTTTATTGCACAGTTTGTGGGAGCTTTTGTAGTACTGATGATTTTTGACTGGAAATTTACCATGGTATTTATTATCGGGGGGGTACTGATATCTTCTGTGACATTACTGTTTCGGAGCAAATTGAAAAGCCTGCATAAAGAAGTACAGGAGACCGACGGAAAGGTCCGTTCGTTCTTTCAGGAAGCCATTGAAAGTATACTGGTGGTAAAGACCTTCGGAATTGAAAAAAAGTTTCAGGAAAAAGGCGACCGGCTCCAACAGGTGAATTACAATGCAAAAATGAAACGCAGACGCATCAGCATCTGTGCAAATGCAGGATTTTCTTTTGTCTTTAACGGAGGATATCTGCTGGCGCTTGTGTGGTGTGCTTTAAAAGTCTGCACAAATGCCATGACCTACGGAACTTTAACAGCGGTATTGCAGTTGATTTCCCAGATACAGACTCCCTTTGTGAATATTACAAAAGTCGTGCCTCAGTACTATGCCGTTTTAGCTTCAGCAGAGCGGATTATGGAGATAGAAGAAGTAAAAGAAGAAGAGAAAACCGGGAATCTGATATCCGCCGGACAGTTTTATCAGGATTTTTCTCATGGAGCGTTTGAAAATATTTCTTTTAATTATGGCAGGGAAAGTGTTCTGGAGGAAGGAAATGTTTCCTTTGATAAAGGAGATTTTGTTGCAATCCGGGGAATTTCCGGTATTGGAAAAAGTACCCTTATGAAAATGCTCTTAGGTGTGTTCAACCCCCAAAAAGGTTCTATCCGGCTGTACAGAAAAGATGGCACATATGTGGAGGCAGGCGCTGATACAAGGGGATTATTTTCTTATGTTCCTCAGGGAAATTATCTTTTCAGCGGCACGTTAAGAGAAAACATCCTGTTGATCTGCCCTGATGCAACAGAGGAAGAAATCAATAAAGCTTTGGAGATCAGTGACATGAAAGACTTTGTCCGGACTCTGCCGGAAGGACTTGATACGGTAATTGGCGAAAAAGGTCTGGGTATTTCAGAAGGACAGGCACAAAGACTCGCCATTGCCAGAGCAGTGTTGAGCAAGGCACCCATACTTTTGCTGGATGAAGCCACGTCGGCATTAGATGCAGATACGGAGCGGCATGTATTAGAGAGGATTAAAAGCATGAAACAGAAAACCTGTATTATTATCACTCATAAGGAAGCAGCATTAAAAGTGTGTGATAAAGAGTTTGTGATTGAAAATAAAAAACTTTACAGCAGACAGTCAAAACAAACACAAAATAATTAATACAATTCCAGAGGGAGAGTTTTTTCGATTTCTTTTTATATTCCTATAAAAATCGTGGGAGATAAACCATCTCCCACGATTTTCACTTAACCGGTTGTCACTTTACTTTGCCGGGGTGGATTTTTCGAAGTTCCTCCCACAGTGCGTCGTGAAAAAGCATAGCAAGTTCTTCCCAGTGCTTATGTTGCTGCCGCTCATAATTAAGCTGTTGCTTTAGTTTCTCAATTTCAATCAGCAGCTGTTCCGTTTCTCTTATTAAAAGCGTATCCTCGGTAATTTTCATACTTCTCACCTTCCCCCAAAAGTTATATGTAATTACCCACGAAAGAGATTATAGCATTCAAAACAGCATTTGTGTAAAGTTTTCATCGACTTTTAACGACAAGATAATGGCGAAAAAAAAGGAAAAATGAGGAAAACATATGAAGATAAAAGAAACAGCATCCATTTTATCTAAATTTTCTTGAATAGTTCCGAATATAAACACAAATCAATATGAACGCAGATTAATAAAAAACAAATGATTGTAAATATTTCCCTGCTATTATATAATAATTGCGTTAGGAGAAAGTTAAAACTTTCTCGTTTAGGAGGAATGATTCATGGGAAAATATTTTGGAACAGACGGATTCAGAGGCGAGGCAAATGTCAATCTGACAGCAATGCACGCTTTTAAAGTAGGTAGATTTTTAGGGTGGTATTACGGCAGATATCACAAATGTTCCGTAGCCATCGGAAAAGATACAAGAAGAAGCAGTTATATGTTTGAGGATGCATTGTCAGCAGGACTTACATCCACAGGAGCAGATGTGTATCTTCTTCACGTTACGACAACGCCAAGTGTTTCATATGTTGTCAAAACAGAAGATTTTGATTGTGGAATTATGATTTCAGCAAGCCACAATCCTTTTTATGATAATGGTCTGAAACTGATAAACGGCCAGGGCGAAAAAATGGAACAGGAAGTGATTGATAAGGTCGAAGAATATCTGGACAGTGACTTTGATTCCATTCCGTATGTGACAGGGGAAAAGATTGGAAGAACCATTGATTATTTTGCAGGACGAAACAGATACATGGGATATCTGATGTCACTGGCGAAAAACTCTTTCCGAAATATAAAAGTAGGACTGGATTGTTCCAACGGAAGTGCATGGTCTATCGCTAAAAGTGTATTTGATGCATTGGGAGCCGAGACTTATGTAATTAATAATCAGCCCAACGGCACGAATATTAATATGGACTGTGGTTCCACACATATCGAAGTACTTCAGAAATATGTGAAAGAAAATCATCTG
Organism: uncultured Eubacterium sp.; assembly: GCA_904420085.1. Classification (GTDB taxonomy): domain Bacteria; phylum Bacillota; class Clostridia; order Lachnospirales; family Lachnospiraceae; genus Eubacterium_G. The sequence continues at coordinate 65,524 of CAJFUA010000072.1, forward strand.
GATATCGGTTTCGCCTATGACGGAGATGCGGACCGTTGTCTGTGCGTAGATGAAAATGGAAATGTTGTGGACGGAGACCTGATTCTCTATGTGTGCGGCGTTTATCTGAAACAGGACGGAGAGTTGGATAATAATACGGTAGTTACTACCATTATGTCAAATATTGGATTATACAAGGCATTTGAAACAGTAGGTATCAATTATGAAAAAACAGATGTAGGTGACAAATATGTATATGAGTGCATGAGAAAAAATGATTACCGTTTGGGCGGAGAACAGTCCGGACATATTATTTTCAGCAAATATGCGACCACAGGAGACGGAATTCTTACATCCATTAAACTGATGGAAGTGATGATCTCATCCAAGAAAAAAATGTCAGAACTGACCAGCCCGGTAACCATATATCCTCAATGTCTGAAAAATATCAAGGTTATCAGCAAACCGGAAGCAAGGGCAGATGAAGATGTGCAGGCAGAAGTGGCAAAGGTGGCTGAGGCTTTAGGAAATGACGGACGTATTCTTTTGAGAGAAAGCGGAACAGAACCGGTGATACGGGTTATGGTAGAAGCAAAAACAGATCTACTGGCTGAAAAATATGTAGACCAGGTGATAGAAGTAATAAAAAGAAAAGGTCATGCAGTTTAAATGAATAGAAAATTAATCATGATATGGGCAGTAAGAGTGATTCTTATTGCTCTTATCCTTTGTTGGATGATAATAATTTTTAATTTTTCCGCAGCAGACGGAGCAGAATCCAGTTCTTTGAGTGATAAAATTACGATAAAAGTAATCCGGTTAATGGAGTCAGATTATGCAAAAATGTCTGAGAAATCAAGAGAGCAGTTTTTCCAAACAGTCAGTTTTGTTGTAAGAAAAACAGGACATTTTGGTGAGTATGGCATTCTAGGGGCACTATGGATATTGTTGTTACTGTCTTTTGAAAAAATTAGAAATATAAAAAAGCGTATCATATGGTTGACCGCCATGGGAATTTGTCTGGTTTATGCAGTTTCTGATGAGATACATCAGGGATTTGTGGACGGAAGAACCCCAAAGGTGCTGGATGTAGGGATAGATACTTTGGGCGGATTGGCAGGAGCAGGTTTTATATTAATCATATGGTTGATTGTTAGGAGGAAAAAATGAGCAGTTGGGAACAAAATGTTAGAAAGGTAACGCCGTATACGCCGGGCGAGCAGCCTAGGGGAGAGCAGGTGATTAAATTAAATACAAATGAATGCCCTTATCCACCTTCACCGATGGTGGCAGAAGCAATCAATCATGGGGATAAGAACAGGCTACGTTTATATCCGGACCCGGAGGCTTCAGAGTTAGTTTCAGCCATTGCAGACTATTATCACGTAAATCAGAATCAGGTGTTTGTGGGCGTAGGTTCGGATGATGTCATCGGAATGGCATTTTTGACGTTTTTTAATTCGGACAAGCCTGTTTTATTCCCGGATATTACATATTCCTTTTATGATGTGTGGGCAGATTTATTTCAAATCGACTATGTGACAAAGCCGCTAAACCAGAATTTTGAAATTGTGACAGAAGATTATCTGGGAGAAAACGGTGGAATTATTTTCCCAAATCCCAATGCACCTACGGCAGTTGAGTTGGGATTGACGCAGATAGAGGAGATTGTAAGAAGCAATCAGGATGTGGTGGTCATTGTGGATGAAGCATACGCTGATTTCGGTGATGTGACGGCATTGGAATTGATTGAAAAATATGACAATCTTCTGGTTGTCAGAACTTATTCAAAATCCAGAGCCATGGCAGGTATGCGTATCGGGTATGCTATAGGAAATGAGAAACTGATTGCCGCAATGAAGGCAGTAAAGTTTTCCTACAATTCGTATACGATGAATATGACCAGCATTGATGCAGGTGTCGCAGCAATCATGGATGACGCATATTTTCAAAAGATTGTGTCGCAGATTTTAAAAACAAGGGAGCAGGCAAAAGAAAAACTGTCAGAACTGGGATTTACTTTTACAGATTCAAAAACCAACTTTTTATTTGCAAAACATAATTCCATGAGGGCAGAAGTTATTTTTGAGGAATTAAAAAAACGAAATATTTATGTGAGATATTTCAACAAGCCCCGTATTGATAATTTTTTGAGAATTACAATCGGAACCGATGATGAAATGGACAAACTGTATAGGGTGCTGAAAGAAATTATAGCAGCAGATACAAAATTAGAGACAGATACAGAATAAAGATTTAGGAGTTTACATATGGGATTTATTGATATTGTGCTGATTGGAGTAGGACTTTCCATGGATGCTTTTGCAGTGTCCGTCTGTAAAGGTTTGAAAATGAAAGTGATTGATATGAGACAGTGCTTTGTGATAGCACTGTTTTTTGGCGTGTTTCAGGCATTCATGCCTTTGGCAGGTTATGCTTTAAGCGTAAGTTTTGTTACTTATATCAATGCCTACAGCCATTGGATTGCATTTGGACTGCTTGTGATTATCGGGGCGAACATGATTCGGGAGTCCGTAGGAGATGAAGAGGAGGAAGAATGTGGTAACGCTTCCGTGGGAATCAAGGAACTGATTTTATTAGCCATCGCCACCAGCATTGATGCGTTGGCGGTGGGAGTTACTTTCGGCTCCATGGGAGAAAAACTTCAGTTACCTATTGGGCTGTCTGCCACGCTTATAGGAGTGATTACCTTTGTCATTTCAATGGCGGGAGTATTTATTGGAAACGGATTCGGTGCGAAATTCAAGGCAAAGGCGGAAATTGCAGGGGGAGTTATTTTGATTATGATAGGAATTAAAGTGGTGTTGGAACATTTTATATAAGAAAACGATTCACAAAAAAGTAACAAATTATTCAAGAAATCATGGTTAAAATATAATAATCAGGTAGTATATTCATAGATAGTTAATTAGTGACAGTATTTTTGCTGTCAGTAACATATGTATAGGAAATTACATTGGAGGTGGATTGTATGAATATAAGTAAATTTACGCAGAAATCCGTAGAAGCCATACAGAATACGGAAAAAATAGCCAGTGAGTATGGAAATCAGGAAATTGATCAGGAGCATTTGCTTTATGCTTTGATTCAATTGGAAGACAGCCTGATTATGAAATTAATCGAAAAGATGGAGATACAGCCGGAGCATTTCAGGAACAGAGTGGAACAGGCAATCGCGAAACGGACAAAAGTTCAGGGCGGAAATATGTATATGAGTCAGTCGCTGAATGAAGTATTAATTCATGGAGAAGATGAAGCAAAGAAAATGGGCGACGAGTATGTTTCCGTGGAGCATTTATTTTTGCTGCTGATAGCAAAGGCAAACAGAGAGGTTCAGCAAATTTTTCGGGAATATGGCATTACCAGAGAACGGTTTTTGGGAGTGTTGGAAGAAGTGAGAGGAAACATCCGTGTCACGTCGGACAACCCGGAAAGTACTTATGATGCATTAGCAAAATATGGACAGGATCTGGTAGAGAGAGCCAGAAATCAAAAAATGGATCCGGTCATCGGCAGGGATTCTGAAATCCGAAATGTCATTCGGATTCTTTCCAGAAAGACAAAAAATAATCCGGTTTTAATCGGCGAGCCGGGCGTCGGCAAAACAGCGGCAGTGGAAGGACTGGCACAGCGTATTGTGAAAGGAGACGTGCCGGAAGGATTGAAGGATAAAAAAATATTCTCGCTAGATTTGGGCGCCTTGGTGGCAGGTGCGAAATACCGTGGTGAATTTGAGGAACGGTTAAAAGCAGTGCTGGAAGATGTAAAAAAGAGCGATGGAGAGATTATTCTGTTCATTGATGAACTTCATACCATCGTAGGTGCAGGAAAAACAGACGGTGCCATGGATGCCGGAAATATGTTGAAACCGATGCTTGCCAGAGGTGAACTGCACTGTATCGGCGCTACCACGTTGGATGAGTACCGTCAGTATATTGAAAAAGATAAGGCGCTGGAGAGACGTTTCCAGCCGGTTATGGTGGATGAACCTACTGTGGAAGATACGATTTCCATCCTGCGTGGACTGAAAGAACGCTATGAGGTATTTCATGGCGTAAAAATACAGGACGGTGCATTGGTCAGTGCCGCCACATTGTCAGACAGATATATTACGGACCGGTTTCTGCCGGATAAGGCAATCGATCTGGTAGATGAGGCGTGTGCGTTGATTAAGACCGAGATGGATTCCATGCCTACGGAAGTGGATGAACTGCGCAGAAAGGTAATGCAGCTGGAGATTGAAGAGGCTGCGCTGAAAAAGGAAAGTGATAATTTAAGTAAAGACCGATTGGAAGAACTGCAGAAAGAACTGGCAGAACTTCGGGATGAATACAACAACAAAAAGGCAAAATGGGAAAATGAAAAAAATTCCGTGAACCGTCTACAGGAACTGCGCGAGCAGGTGGAGCAGGTAAAGAAGGATATTGAGAAATCCCAGAATGAATACGACTTGGATAAAGCCGCACAACTGCAATACGGAACATTGCCGGAACTGCAGAAACAGCTTCAGGCAGAAGAAGAGAAGGTGGGCGAGAAAGATTTATCACTGGTAAGAGAAAGTGTGACGGAAGAAGAAATCGCAAGAATTATTTCCCGTTGGACAGGAATCCCGGTGGCAAAACTGACCGAGACAGAGCGAAATAAAACATTACACTTAGATGAGCAATTGCATAAAAGAGTTATCGGTCAGGATGAGGCTGTTACAAAAATTACGGAGTCCATTATCCGTTCAAAGGCAGGCATTAAAGATCCAAGTAAACCGATTGGTTCCTTCCTGTTTCTGGGACCTACCGGAGTCGGTAAGACGGAGCTGGCAAAAGCACTGGCAGAAAGCCTGTTTGATGATGAGAGCAATATTGTGCGCATTGATATGAGCGAGTATATGGAGAAATACAGTGTATCCCGTCTCATCGGAGCACCTCCGGGATATGTGGGATATGACGAGGGCGGACAGTTGACTGAGGCGGTCCGCAGGAAACCATATTCTGTCGTATTATTTGACGAGGTGGAAAAGGCACATCCGGATGTGTTTAACGTACTGCTTCAGGTATTGGATGACGGACGTATCACGGATTCACAGGGAAGAACCGTGGATTTTAAAAATACGATTCTGATTATGACTTCCAATATCGGTTCTGCCTTTCTTCTGGAAGGCATTGATGATGCCGGAAACATCAAAAAGGAGAATCAGGAAATGGTTATGAATGATTTACGAAATCATTTCCGACCGGAATTTCTGAACCGTCTGGATGAGATTGTCATGTTCAAGCCGTTAACCCGGGATAATATCGGTGGTATTGTAGATTTGATTATTACAAATCTGAATGAGCGTCTGGCAGATAAAGATTTGAAGATTTCTCTGACAGAAGTAGCCAAGAAATATGTTGCCGATCATGGCTATGATCCGGTTTACGGTGCCAGACCATTGAAACGGTATCTGCAGAAAAATGTGGAGACACTGGCTGCAAAAGTTATCTTGGAAGGAAAGGTAAATATGGGAGATACCATTACCTTTGATGTGGAAGAGAATCAGTTAGTTGTAAAATAAAAGAGGCTATTCAAGCCGGGACTTTAAGGAGATTCTTAGAGTCCCGGCTTTTTGGCGCTAAATTGAGTAAAAAGCAGACTATCGGATTACGATAAAAGCAGGAGAGTTATTGAAAAGGTGATGTAAAAGTGATATTTTAAAAGCAGAAAGGATTAATGGGTTAAGAAACAGGGAAAAAATCAGGAAACATTGTGGAGGGTAAAAGTTATGAAAGAAAATTTGAAGAAAATAGTTATGATATTCGTACTATTGGGAGTGACAACGATACCGGGGGTAAAACTATACGCAGATACCCCCAGAGTTACATTTTCTGATACATATCTGACATTTGAGGTATGGCAGGGAAATGGAAATTCTTCTGTAAGAATAGGAAGTGATTTTCTGACAAAAAACAAGAATATAGTAAAATTTGATGAATTTGAACTGATAAAATATGGGGAGAAAGTATTTGATACTTCAAATTATATGGTTACAGAGTCAGGGAATGATACGGTTATTACGCTGAGGGAAAGTTATTTGAAAACTCTTCAGGATGGGACATATTCGTTTGATATGGTTTTTTCCAGAGCGATTATACCAGTGAAACTGCATGTGGTAACACACAAAGTCAAAGTTCAGGATGAGTATTTTCCGTTTGTTTTAATGAGAGGAAACGGTTCGGCGCAGGTAAAACTTCCTTCAGATTTATCTGGCAACGAATTTTATCCGGAATTGTTTCAAGGGCTATGGTATAAAGGGAGTAAAGTCGCAGCATCAAGCTATTCAGTAAGCCGTTATCAAAGTATAACCAGTATTACATTAAGCAAAGACTATGTTGAACAACTGCCAGAGGGGGAGCATTATTTTGTTGCCGATTTTATGAATGTGGATATTAATCTGAAATTAAAAAAGGTAACTGGGAAGAAGCGCTCCCCAAATAATAAGCTGGTTAAAGTACAAAAAATTAAAATATATGCAAAAAAGAAAAAACTGGTAATAAAATGGAAAAAACAAAAAAATGTCACAGGTTATGTTGTAAAAATTGGAACTAACAGAAAAATTACAAAAAATAAAATAACAAAGATTATCAGGAAAAATAAAAATACGATAAGTATAAGGGGACTTAAAAATAATAAAAAATATTATTTAAAGGTCAGAGCTTATAGAAAGATAAAAGGAAAGAAATATTGGGGAGTCTGGTCGCGAACGGTTTCTAAAAAAATAAAAGATTAGGTGTAAGAACAGAGAGGATTGAGGCACTGTCACAGATTTGGATGAATCTGTATCATGGAAAGGAAAACAATATGGAGATATTATTAAAAGGGGACTGTAAAAAGATAAAGTGTGTACAAGGGGAAAAAGAAAAAATGATTTATAACGGAGAAAAAGAAGAATCCCGAAACAAATTTGGTGGTTGTGGAATATAAAAAATTTCAATATGACTATAAAGGAAAAAGCATTGTACCACCGGAAATAAAAATAAATAACCAGAAAGTGGAAATAACATCAGAAGTGCATACAAAAGATTTAAAAAATCATTTTATACAATGGTGTACAAGTCTGTTATATATTACGATAGTAGCTTTACTCATTATGATAGTAATTATGCTGAATGCAGGAAAATATATGATATATGTAGGAGCAATCAATGTAATCATTGCTGTTGCGGTGGGCGCCAAAAATTTATGCGATTATCACAAATATAAAATCACTAAAAATGAACTGTCCTTATATGAAAAGTGAGAGTAAAAATAAGCAGATAAGACATAAAAGGACTATGAGATGCATATGACCTCAAAAGTTAGAGCGAAAATCTGACGTTGGGAGGTGATTTCAATCTCATAGTTCTTTTTATTCATATGAAAAAAATGATAGGAATGAAAAGATTCGCTTGACAAAGCCATGGATTTTTATTAAAATAGCAAATGAACAATTATTCATATGTTTACGTAAAACAATATGTATGACAATAAGGAGAAATTTTATGAGCGAGAAATTACAAAATTGTGGGGGTGAACATCACCATGATGAAATTATACAAAAAATATCCGTGGAAATGCCGGATGAGGGAACGCTCTGTGATTTGGCAGAGTTTTTTAAAGTATTTGCTGATTCTACCAGAATTAAAATATTGTATGCATTATCCGGCGGAGAGTTGTGCGTGTGCGATATCTGGCAGAGCCTTGGACTGACACAGTCCGCAGTTTCTCATCAGCTTCGGATTTTAAAACAGATGCATCTGGTAAAATATAGAAAAGAGGGAAAGACAGTCTATTATTCATTGGATGATGATCATATTCAGTCTATTTTAGAAGCAGGCTTGGAACATGTAATGGAATAAGGAGGGAGACAACATGAACTTAAGGGAGAAAATCAATCATAGCGAACACAGTCATGACGGACATTGTCATTGTGAAAGCGGTCACGGTCATACACACAGTCATGGATGCGAATGTTGCGAAGATGGTGTAGAGATTGAAAAGAGAAAAACCATTGCGGGTGTAGCAGTATTTATATTTGCTTTCATTATATTTCATATCCCGGGGATATTCCGGTCTTTTGACGAGCAGACCATGGATACCATTGAGTTAATTGTGTTCCTGCTGATTTATCTGGTGACTGCCAGAGATATTGTGGTTAATGCCATTAAAAATTTGTTTAAGGGAAAAGCTTTGGATGAGCAGTTTTTAATGTCGGCGGCCAGTCTGGGAGCGTTCTTTGTGGGAGAGTATCCGGAGGCATGTGCGGTTATGCTGTTCTATATGGTAGGCGAGTTGTTTCAGGACTACGCGGTGGACCGTTCCAGAAATTCCATTACAGAGTTGATGGATATCAGACCGGATTATGCAAATCTGCTGAAGAAAGATGGAACCATTGAGAAAACAGATCCGAATCAGGTAAAAGTAGGAGATGTGATTGTGGTAAAACCAGGTGAAAAAATCCCTCTGGATGGAGTAATCATAGAAGGCGAAGGAAGTTTGGACACGTCAAGTCTTACCGGTGAAAGTCTGCCGAGGGAAGTGCTTGTGGCAGATCAAGTTATTAGTGGCTCTATCAGTATCAGTGGCGTACTGACCATAAAGGTGACGAAAGCATTTGGAGAATCGACAGTCTCCAAAATTCTTCAACTGGTGGAAAACGCCGGCAGTAAGAAAGCAAGAACAGAAAAATTTATTACCCGGTTTGCAAAAGTTTATACTCCGATTGTAGTAGGTCTTGCCATTGCCCTGGCAGTGATTCCGCCACTGGTAAATGTAGCTTTAGGTGCAGATATTACAGATTTTTACGGAGTATGGAATGCATGGATATACCGGGCGCTGACATTTCTCGTTATATCCTGCCCATGTGCGTTGGTAATTTCTACCCCTCTCAGTTTCTTTGCAGGTATCGGAGCGGCTTCCGCAAAAGGTGTATTGGTAAAGGGAAGTAATTATCTGGAATGGATTGCAAACTGCGATACCGTCGTTTTTGATAAAACAGGAACATTGACGGAAGGCGTGTTTCAAGTCAGTAAAATTCATGCGAAAGTGGAAGAGCAGGTGTTTTTGCAGATGGCAGCCATTGCAGAAATTTATTCCAATCATCCTATTGCAAAGTCTATTAAGGATGAAATGAAGGTAAGAGATGCAAAAGTCTACTATGAAATTGAATCCAGACAAAGAGATATCAAAGTAGAAGAAATTCATGGAAAAGGTATTAAAGCCATGTTGGATGACAGTACAATTCTTGCGGGAAACGGAAAGTTGATGGAAACTTTCGGAATCGATTATGAGCAGGCGGAGGATGCAGGTACAATCATATATGTGGCGGTGGATAATCAGTGTCTGGGATATGCAGTAATTGAAGATACCGTTAAAAACAGTTCTAAAGAGGCAGTTTCTGAATTAAAAGAACTGGGAGTGGAAAATATTGTGATGCTTACCGGTGACAGAAAGAAAATTGCAGATAAGATTTCGAAAGAGTTACATTTGGATGCAGTTTATTCTGAACTTCTGCCGGCAGATAAGGTGGAACATGTGGAAAAAATGTTGGAAAACAGTCATGGTCTGGTTTTTGTAGGAGACGGTGTCAATGATGCGCCGGTTCTTGCCAGAGCAGATATAGGAATTGCCATGGGAGCCATGGGAAGCGACGCGGCAATCGAGGCGGCTGATATTGTGCTGATGGATGACAACCCTATGAGCATTGTTAAGGCAATGAAAATTGCACGGAAAACCATTGCCATAGCCAAGGAAAATATTGTGTTTGCGCTGGCAGTTAAAGTGCTGGTACTGGCATTGGCAGCGCTGGGCATTGTCGCCATGTGGGCGGCAGTATTTGCCGATGTAGGTGTATGCGTGCTGGCAATACTGAACGCCATGCGGGCGGCAAAATAAAAACATTGTTTTTGGGAATGCGGATTTTATTTTCTGCATAGAATAGTTAATAAAAATCAACGGATTTGTTGTGAAGAAAAGAATTGCTTTATTTTTATTAATTGTTTTAAATATAACTGTCTGGTATGGTGGAAAAATCAGTTTGGAAAAAATCGGATCCGGGGAGAAAATACAAAAAATAGAAGTAAATCAGACAGGAGCGGTCCGAAATAAAATCAGAGAGCACCCAAAAGTGGCAATTACCTTTGATGACGGACCCAGCACGGTGTATACGGAAATACTTTTAGACGGATTAAAAGAACGTGGTGTGAGAGCTACGTTCTTTTTGACGGGAAGAGAAATTCAATATAGTAAAAATGTGGTGAAACGGATGAGTGATGAAGGACATATCGTAGGAAACCATACTTATTCTCATATTGATTTGAAACGGACCGATTATGCGAAAGCAAAAGAAGAAATCGAAAAAACAAACGAATGCATCAAAAAAGTAACGGGGAAAACTCCGAAATACATCAGACCTCCATATGGCGACTGGGATGACCGGCTTTTAGAAGAGACAGATATGTCCATTGTGTTGTGGAGTGTGGATCCGGAAGACTGGAAAGACCAGAATGCAGAAATTGTAGCCCGCAGAGTCATAAAAAGTACAAAACCGGGCGATGTGATTTTGCTTCATGATATATTTAAAACCTCTGTGGAAGCGGCACTGATTATTGTTGATGAATTACAAAATGAAGGGTATGAGTTTGTCACCATTGATAAGATAGACAGTGCAAAAGTTATTAATAAAAATCAATAATGAAATTTAGAGTTTTCCACAGCTTCTTCTGTACATTCCACAAAGTTTTATTTAACGTTTTTTTAACAAAAAATATATTGTGAAAAGAAGAAGTCAATGTTATACTGTTGAAAGTATTAAGAAAAGAAATGAGGAATGACATTTAATGAAATATTTAATTATTTTTTTCATCTCAATGGTGCCTATTGTGGAACTGAGAGGAGCGCTGCCTGTTGCGGCAGGTTATGGATTACCTATGGTACAGTCGTACATTATATGCGTCCTTGGGAATATGCTGCCGGTTCCGGTTATATTTTTCTTTGCAAGAAAGGTTCTGCTTTGGGGAGCAGATAAAAAATATATCGGAAAATTTTTTACATGGTGTATTGATAAAGGTGAGCGTGCAGGAGATAAGCTAAAGGAAAAATCAGATCGTGGATTATATGTGGCACTGCTTATTTTTGTAGGTATCCCACTTCCGGGTACCGGAGCGTGGACAGGTACACTGGCAGCCAGTTTTCTGGATTTGGATTTCAAGAAAAGCGTTATCGCCTGTATGGGCGGAGTCCTTTTGGCAGGAGTAATCATGGGTGTGTTAAGTGCCTTGGGAGTATCAGCCATTAATGCAGCTTTTTAAAATTTTGAAGCAGAGATAAAATCAGTAACATAAGAATTGAGACATAAGAAATAAAACATAAAAAATTAAAACGTGGTGTTTGTTATGGCTAAAAAACAGATGAATTATAATTATATGTATAAAGGACAAAAAAATAATCAGCAGATGAAAAGCGGATATGAGAAATATACGCCGGGAATGGTAGGAAAGATTGCCATGGCAGTCACCGTACCTTCTGCGGCGATTGCTTTTATTTCTGTTATGCTGGCTGTTTTCGGTATGCTACAGGCATTGGTAGTTACTTTTATTACATTTATCATATCATTGGCAGGAAGTATTGTGATTGCCATTGATATTGTACGTTTTAACCGAAACCAGAAGAAAGTCACAGGTGGTGTTTCCGATGAACCGAAGACTATGGATATCATGCGAATCGTACATCTGCTGATTGGAATTCTCACAGGAATTATTATCGGTTATCTGATTTGGGGAGCAAAATATTAGGAGAGCATTATGAACCAGTTACCAAAAGACCCTGTCATGCTGTTAAGTGTGGTAAATACAAATCTAAGGGATTATTATTCAGATTTGGACAGCTTTTGTCAGGCAAAAGATGTAGATAAAAATAGTTTAATAAAAAAACTTTCGGATATCGGATATGAATATGACAAAAATCAAAATCAATTTAAGTAAAAATTTCTGCTGAAAATAGAAGAAAAGAGATAATAGTTTCCAAAATGATGGAGTAAGCTGATAAAATTAGTTCTTATGTTTCAGGTATGGATTATGAAATCTTTTCAAAAAGTAGTCTTGTGGTGGAGGCATGTGTGTATGATTTAAGTCAGATAGGAGAATTAGCCAACAGACTGGATGATTTTTTTACGCAGCAGCATAAGGATATTCCATGGAAACAGGTTATGGACTAAGAAATCGAATTGTACATGATTATGAGGGTGTTAATTTAAAACTTGTATGGAAATTATAAGTGAAGATATTCCTGAAATGAAAGAAAAATTGTTAAATATTAAATAGGGATTGTAAAAAAGAAGCTGAGTACCTGAGCATACTAGGAGTCAGATTCTTTTTTTATTACTTTAAGTCAAATTATTAAATATTTATTTGTAGAATTCATATTATAAATAAGATTACATATATCATTTGCTTAAATTGGGAAATGTATATGTAAAAAAATTAAGAATTCACGATGAATGAGAACAAATTACATATATTTTCTCGTTAAATTAGATAAACTCATATGTAATATTTTTAAATTTCCACGGTAAGTCAAAATATATTACATATACTTTTTATCAATCTGGATAATTTCATATGTAAGACGTTTGAATTTCTGCGACAAATGAAAGTATATTACATATCTAATTTTCAAAATATAAGCACAAATATATGTAAATTTGTATGATAAATGTAGAATAGAAGCTTAAAAATACATTGAAAAACGTAAAGAAAAATACTTTGTAGATGTAAAGTGAAAAATGGTTTATGAGGAAAGGAAAGAGAGATTTTCCTTTCCTTTTTTGCAGTCTATTTTATGTTATAGGAAACTTGGTTCCTATAACATAAAAACGCTCTGTAGAAATCGCACTGCGACAGAAATGAAACTTCTTATCGTTTATCCAGTGGTATATATTCCGCCTGTTTTGCCACATTCTTGTATGCAGGACGGATAATTTTTCCGGCATTAATAATTTCTTCAATACGATGAGCGCTCCAGCCGGCCATTCTGGCAGCGGCAAAAAGAGGTGTATATAACTCATCAGGAAGTCCCAACATGGAATACACAAATCCGCTGTAGAAATCCACATTGGCACTGACACGTTTCTTTCGGTCGTGGGTCATAGAAATAACCTCAGGTGCCAGTCTCTCCACATTTTCATAGAGTTTTAATTCATCGGTGCGACCTTTTTCTACGGCCAGTTTCTCGGTAAATCCCTTGAGCAGCTTTGCCCGTGGATCAGAGATGGCGTATACCGCATGTCCGATACCGTAAATAAGACCGGATTTATCATATAAACGTTTGTCAAGAATACCACGCAGATAACTCTTGATTTCTTCGTCATCATTCCAATCGTCAATGGTTTCTTTCATGTTATCAAACATGCATTTTACCTTAATATTTGCACCACCGTGTCGAGGTCCTTTGAGGGAACCAAGGGAAGCGGCAATGGCAGAGTAGGTATCTGTACCGGAAGAAGATACCACATGGGTCGTAAATGTTGAATTATTTCCACCGCCATGCTCTGCATGTAAAACTAAGGCAAGATCCAATATTCTTGCTTCTAATTCTGTATAAGAACTGTCCGGCCTGAGCAGCCTTAATATATTTTCGGCAGTAGAAAGTTTTGGGTCAGGATTGATAATGTGCAGATTATCTCCGTAGTGATAATGTCTCATGGCGTGATAACTGTAAACGGAAATCAACGGCACCCGGGATATCAGGCTTAAACTTTGGCGAAGAACGTTTGGAATGGAAGTGTCATCCGGATTGTCATCCCATGAATAAAGGGATAAGACACTTCTGGCCAGCTGATTCATCATATCACTGCTTGTTGCCTTCATGATAATATCTCTGACAAAGGAAGAAGGCAGGGTTCGGTATTCTGCCAGTACATTGTTAAAGTTTTCCAACCGTTTTTCATTTGGCAGCTCTCCGAATAAAAGAAGATAGGTAACTTCTTCAAATCCAAATCTTTTTTCTTCAATAAATCCTTTTACAATATCTTCAATATTTATTCCTCTGTAAAATAATTGTCCCTCGCAAGGCACGGTTTTACCATCCACAACTTCAAAAGAATGAACGTCTCCAATCTCTGTCAGACCGGTAAGAACACCTTTTCCACCTTTTTCACGTAACCCGCGTTTTACATTATATGTTTCATACAAATCAGGGTCGATACATGAATTGGTAATACATCTGTCGGCATATTTGTTGATCTGTGGCATCAGCTTTGCTTCGTCAAATGGTTTTGTTATATTTTGCATAGCATCCTCCTCCTTTTTATGATTTTAGATATCCGGAGCGCTGCTCCAGAATGCTTATTCTACCATAAAAAGGGAAATTTCTCAAATTATGCCATGTTGGTTGAACAATTATTCAAAAATTTTATCTTATTTATCTTTACGAAATTTCAACTCTCGCGTAGATCATAATTCTTGGAAATGTTTCTAAAACTCGTAAAAGCAAAAGAAAAAGGAAAATTGTCACTATTCCTACAAATAAATAAAGATTTGTGGTAAAATAAAAAATAAGTGTTTTTTAATGTAAGAATATAACTATTTTTAAGTAAACGAGGCGGAGACATGAATATTTTTGACTACGCAGAAAACATAAATAAAGAAAAAGAATCTCCTCTGGCAAGCAGATTGAGACCGAAAACGTTAGAACAGGTGGTAGGTCAGGAACATATCATTGGTGAGGGGAAACTTTTATACAGAGCCATCAAAGCTGATAAAATCAGCTCTGTTATTTTTTATGGTCCTCCGGGTACGGGAAAAACCACACTGGCAAAAGTCATTGCCAATACTACCAGTGCAGAGTTTATGCAGTTAAATGCTACGGTAGCTGGCAAAAAAGATATGCAGGAAGTGGTAGAAAAAGCGAAACAGACCATGGCGATGAGTGGAAGAAAAACCATTCTTTTTATCGACGAGATTCACCGTTTTAACAAAAGTCAGCAGGATTATCTTCTACCCTTTGTGGAGGATGGTACCATAGTGCTTATCGGAGCAACCACGGAGAATCCTTATTTTGAAGTAAATACGGCGTTAATTTCCCGCTCCATTGTCTTTGAACTCCACCCGCTGACAGCGGAAGATATTAAAAAATTAATCTTCCGGGCGATAGAAGACAAAGAAAACGGGATGGGCATTTATAATGGAACGATTGATGAAAACGCGGCAGATTTTCTGGGGGAGATTTCCAACGGAGATGCAAGGATGGCATTGAATGCGGTAGAGTTAGGCATTCTTACGACAGAGCCGGATAAGGATGGAAAGATACATATTACTTTGGAAGTGGCAGAACAGTGTATTCAAAAGAGAGCCCTCCGATATGATAAAAGCGGGGATAACCATTATGATACCATATCCGCTTTTATTAAAAGTATGAGAGGTTCCGATCCGGATGCCGCCGTCTATTATCTGGCAAGAATGCTGTATGCAGGCGAGAGTGTGGATTTTATTGCCAGAAGAATTATGATTTGTGCGGCAGAAGATGTGGGCATGGCAAATCCTCAGGCACTGGTGGTGGCAACGTCCGCCGCTCAGGCAGTACATCAGGTAGGCATGCCGGAGGCACAGATTATCTTGTCGGAGGCGGTTATTTATGTGGCCACATCTCCAAAAAGTAATGCGGCATGTAATGCAGTATTCAGCGCTATGGAGACAGTGAAAAACACAGTGACTGCCAAGGTGCCGCCACATTTGATGGATTCTCATTATAAAGGCTCGGAAAAACTGGGACATGGGTTGGATTACAAATATGCCCATAATTATCCGAATCATTATGTAGAGCAGCAGTATTTACCGGACGGACTGGAAGACAAAGTGTTTTATGAGCCGGGAGATTTGGGATATGAAAAAGAAGTGAAAAAATATTTTGAATTGATAAAAAAATAATTGGTTGAGGTATTTTAATTGAAAGCATTAATCGAAAAACTGGCATCAGGAAATGCAGAGTACGAAACTGCAGATGCGGTAATATCTGAAAACAAAATCACAGTGGAGCTTGAAACCGGAGATACGGCAGAAGGAGATATCAGTATCAGAGGGAAAAACGGGATGGCTGTAAAAGGAATTGTGTATTCTACAGACAGCCATTTGTCTTTTGCGTACAATCAGTTTTATGGAGTAACCAACAAAGTACACTATATCGTGGAAGGAAATAATCTGATTCCGGGTCAGATATGCACAGGCACCATCAGCATTGTCACAACCGCCGGAGACTACGGTATTCCTTTTTCCATTAAGGTAAAACCAAAAGAAATTGATACGGCAATTGGGAAAATCACAAATTTAGAGCAGTTTGTGGAACTGGTACAGAAAAGTTATGATGAAGCTTTGATTCTGTTTATTTCAAAAGATTTCACAGAGTTTTTCTTAAAAGATGATAACCATGCCATCGGATTGTATAAACAGGTTATGAGAAATTCCAATAGAAATATAGCCTTAGAAGAATTTCTGGTGGGAATGGGTCTGAAAGAACGGGTAAAAATCAGCATCAAAAATAAAATCAAAGAATATACGGATTTGACGGAAAACTATGGGGAGATTTTACAAGTTGCCAGAAGCAGCTGGGGCTATGTGGATATTGATGTTCAGGTGGAAGGCGACTTTTTCTATAACTGCAAAGAAAAAATATCAGGAGACCAGTTTAACGGGAAAATAGCGGAATATCAGTATTTTATCAATGCGGCAAAATTGCACGGTGGAAGTAATCACGGACGGATTACATTCAAAACAACCAATGAGACAGTGGTCTATGATGTGGTTATTGTAAACCAGAAAAAAAATATTGATGAATATCTGTGGTATAAAAAGACGAATCTTTTGTTGGTAGAGAATTATTTAAAATTCAGAACAGGAAAGATTGACGGGAAAAAATGGCTTACGGAAACAACAGATATTGCGGAGCAGAGACTAACTCAGAATAAAAGAGACGTGGTAGGACTTCTGGCAAAAGCGCAGGTTTCCATCCTAAATGGAAGTGATTCTCAGGCAGGAGAATATTTAACGAGGGCAGCGGCGGAAGTGTCCGTCAACACATCCAGAAATGTGATTGCCTACTGTTATTATTTATACTTAAAAGCATTGCATAGAAATGATAACAGTTACACGGACAAGGTAAAACAGGAAATAGAGCAATATTACGAAGGGGGACATGACAAATGGCAGCTCCTTTGGATATTGTTTAACATGGATGACCGGTATGATGAAAATCCCAGCTTGAAATATACATTGATTAAGAGAATGTTCAATAAAGGATGTAATAGTCCGGTTATGTATTTTGAAGCTGCCAGTGTGCTGAATCAGCAGCCGGAACTGTTGCGTGTGATTAACCGGTTTGAACTGCAGGTTTTAAACTTTGCCGGAAAATATCATATGATAGAAGAAGAACTGGCAAGACAGGCAGCAGATATTATTATTGAAGAGAGAGATTTTAACGAGAAATATATCCGAATTCTGAAAAAGATTTACAATGATACCCAAAATGATGAGGTATTGGCATGTATCTGCGGTACCATCATCAATGGCAATAAGCAGGGCGATGACTATGCCGTATGGCTGCGTAAAGGTGTGGAGCGTGAATTAAAAATTACCAACTTATACGAATATTATATTTATTCCATGAACACCGACAGTTATGCGCCATTAGATAAGGCGGCATATAAATATTTTTCCTATGGTACAGATACCTTAATGTACAATAAGGACTATTTCTATGCCAATATGATAGAAAATATTGAAAAGACAAACGAGCTGTATGTTAAGTACAAAGACGGTCTGGAAAAATATGTGACAGAACAGTTGATGCAGGGAAATAATAATGTGCATCTGAGCAGAATCTATTCCCATGTACTGACAGATAATTTTCTGGAAGGCGACCTTACAAAATATATGCCTGAGATTATGCACACATACCGCATTAAAATTTCGAATGATAATGTAAGCAGCGTGATTGTATCTCACAAGGAAGTGGAGACCATTGAGTCCGTTCCTTTTATTAACAAAGAAGCATATATTCATCTGTATACCACGGCTCCGATCATTGTGTTTATGGATAATCACGGAAGAGTGCTGGCGGATATAAAATATGAACTGGAAAAGATGGAAATCCGTGCAAACATTACCAATGTGGGAAGTAATCTGATGACAGAACTGATGAATCTGGAAGAAATTATGGCGACACCTGCCGATTATCCGGGTAAGGCGGAGAAATTAAAAGAAATAGAACAGTCGCCAAAACTGACGGAAGAGTTTCGCCGGACATTCAAAGAATTTATTGTAGATTATTATTACAAAGGATTTGACAGGGGAGACTTGGACGATTACATTTTACAGCTTGATATGGAAGAACTGTCTATGGACTCCAGAAGAAAGGTTATAGAGATTCTGATACAGAAAAATCTTATGAAAATGGTATATCCGTACATTGAAAAATATGGGTATGGAAAAATTAATCGGGAGTTGTTGGAAAAAATCTGTCTGTATTATGTGGATATGGAAGAATATGAAAACAACGAAATTGTCACGGAGATGTGTGCAAAAATATTCCGAAACGGATGCCGGGAAGATAAAGTTTTATTGTATCTTGGAAAGTATTACGGCTCCAGTACATTGGAATTATATCAGTTGTATCTGGCAATGCATTCGAAGGGATTGGAGGACAATACTCTGCCGGAGAGACTGTTGGTTCAGTATGTGTTTGAGGGAAATGTGGAGGATAAGATTTATGATATTTATCAGTCTTATCTGAAAGGCTCCACAGCAACGGTGGTACGAAAGGGATTCTACACTTATGTGACATACAATTATTTTATCAAGAAAATACAATGTCCGGACATTATATGGGAAATATTGGAGCAGGAGTATGACAACGGACTGGCTACGCCGCTCATCTGTAAGATTGCCTTTATTGA
Source organism: uncultured Eubacterium sp. (assembly GCA_904420085.1). Lineage (GTDB taxonomy): Bacteria > Bacillota > Clostridia > Lachnospirales > Lachnospiraceae > Eubacterium_G. The sequence continues at coordinate 84,476 of CAJFUA010000072.1, forward strand.
AGAATTGTCAAAGAGAGACGCACTTACCGAAAGGCAGATAAAAATCTGCGAAACGCTGATTAACGGTCTGGTCAAGGAAGGGGTTATATTTGAGTTTTACAAAAAGTTTAATCAATGGTTTAAAATTCCATTTGATCTGGTGGATAAAACCATTATTGACTACAGAACCAATCCAAAGCACAGAGTCAATATTACATATACCATTGAAAATTCTTCGGGAAAACTGAAAGAAATAACAGAAGAGATGAAAAGTATCTATCAGGGAATTTTCACGAAAAATATTATTATGTTTTACGGAGAAAAAATCGACTATAGCATAACAGAATATTCTGATGAATTTCCATATGGAAAAGTGGTGGATACGTCATCCATTAAGATAACAGAGAAAAATGCATACAATGATGAAAGCAGATTTGGAATGATTAACGGCATGATGATTTGCCGGGATGTAGGGCGTGATGATGCGGCAAGGGAGATGATGCAGTCCTATCAGTTATGTAAAGAGGCAGGTTATAAAGTATTCAAACTGCTTTAAGATGTCATCAGTGATGTAAGGAGGAGAAAAATTGGCAAAAGAACTAATTCTTGGAATAGATTTCTCAAGAGATTATGCACAGTTAGCATATATCGATCACAAAGGAAATCCACAGTCAGTCAGCATAGGTACGGCAGATAATTATTTAATACCGGCAGTGGTATGCTACAACAGTGAATTCAATGAGTGGTCGGCAGGGGATGAAGCGTTGAATAAGGGTTCCCTTGTAAACAGTCAGTTATACAGGGACTTGCCCCTGCTTTATGGTGGCGGAATGAAAAAGGAAAAACTTCATCAGATTATGGTGGTGTTTTTTTCCTATCTGATTAAGCTGGCAGTGAATGAATGTAACGGCAGACTGATTAAAAACATTCTTGTTACTGTAGAAGAGGTAACCCCTGCCATTTTAAATGGTCTGACAGAAGTTTTGGCAGGTCTGGGATATGGAGAGGAAGATGTGAAAATCATCAGCCATTCAGAAAGCTTTGTATACTATACATTAAATCAGAATAAAGATATATGGATTAATAAGGTACTCTTTCTGGAACTGAACAGACATGGATTTACATGCAGACGGTTAGAAGTAGTGAAAGGTAAAGAGCCTCATGTGGCGGATGTGGCAGTGGAAGATCTCAGTGACATGCTTACCATGGAGATGGTAGAAAAAGATGGCGATGCTGCGGACAGAATTCTGGCTGATTACATGGACATGCTGTTAAAGAAACATGTGGTTTCCGGCATTTATTTATCAGGAGAAGGCTTTTACAAAGAAGGATGGCAGAAAACATTACAGATTATCTGTAGAAACAGACGTGTGTTTAAAGGAAATAATCTGATTGTGAAAGGAGCCGCTTATGGTGCAAAGGAAACGTTTTTGCCCTCCACATTGGACAGCTATCTGATAGCATGTAAGGGAAGAACCAGAGTGAAAATTACCATGGCGTTGGAATATAAAGGAAAGGACAGTAACATTACCCTCTCCAACATTGGCGACTACTGGTATAATGCCCGCTCCAAGGTGGAGTGTATTATGGAAAAGCCCACGCAGGCAGTATTTGAAATTCAGGATTTAATTGCACATACCCGGGAGAATTTCACGTTGGATTTAAGAGAGTTTCCACAGAGAGAGCCAAATACTACGCGTATAGAAGTGGATTTTAAATATATTGACGAGGATAAATTTGAGATACAGATTCGTGATTTAGGTTTTGGAGAATTTTTTGAAAGTTCAGGAATGGTCGTAAAGAGAGAAATTACCATACAGTAATATAAAGGAGAAACGATGAACTATATTAGACTTTGTACAATGCATTCAGATAAACCTTACTTCATAAAAGAAGTAAATAAAAATATTTATTCCATTGAGGAAATCAGTTATTATCTTTACAATTATCTGTATTTGATTGACGATAAGTTTTTTAGTGACGAATTGATTGAGTATATCGAAAAAGAGCTGGATCAGCCCAATATTGCGGCGGGCATCAAACAGATTATAGCAAACGGTGGCGAACTGGGAGAAAAAATTGCGTTTGTCATTAAAAATTCAGAATACTACACGGACAAAATGGCAGAAAAATTAGAGCGCCATCTGGACGCTCTCTGTTCCAAAACATCGGCAGAACGCTGGAAAGCAAAGGCGGATATTCTGATGGATACGGAAAAATACAATATGGCAATCAATTATTATAACAATATATTAAGCAAGGCAATTAACAACGAACTTCCGGAAATGTTTTATGGCGATGTGTACAACAATCTGGGTGTGGCGTATGCCAGACTTTTTGAGTATGAGCAGGCAGCAGCAGCTTTTCGTTGTGCCTACCGGTTAAACAAAGCCAATGAATCTCTGGAATCGGTACTGATGTGTGATTTGATTACGGATAATAACAAACGGTTAAAAATTGACCAGGATAAATATGGTGTAACGGATACGGTCATCAATCGGTTAAGAGCGGAAATTATTAAAATGAAAGTCCAGATACAGTCCGACTGGGATCAGGAAAAAGAGGCAGAGTATGTGAGACAGTGCCAGAAAGAATACATTGTGGAAATCAACAGCTAGAAATTCCAAGGTTGACAAACCTGTCCAAAATATTTATTATATCCTTATATGTAAAATGCCGTGAAGAAGAGGAGTAATAAATAACCTTCCATAGAGAGAAAGGGATGGTGGAAGCCTTTTGAAGAAGTGTTTATGAAGGTAGCTTCGGAGCAGTCAGGGTGAGAACGTAAAAGTATACATTAGCCATGACCGGTTCGTCCCCGTTAAAAGATAGGATGAGTGATAAATAAAGGTGGTACCGCGATAAGTCGCCCTTTTGTGTGCTACCAATACATAAGAAAAAGAGCAGCACAACTGCTCTTTTTCTTACATATACAATAAATCATTTTAGATATTGTTTTGCAGCGTATTGGTTTTTGTAGGAAATCTGTATTTAAAACGATAGGCAGATTTCCGTAAGATTATTGAGATTTGTTACAAACAGCGTAGCACCTGTTTGAGCACTGAGTAGCAAACTTGTTTGCTCTGAGTGCGAGTTTGCGGAGTTGTTTTGTGACAAACGAAAATAAGATAGGAAATCAACATGTTTTAAATACAGATTTCTTACAAAAAAACGATAGGAGCAAGAGAAAAGATGAAAGAAATTGAGAAGAATTATAATCCGGCAGAGATTGAGGACAGACTGTATGAAAAATGGCAGGAGAAAAAATATTTTCATGCGAAAGTAGATAGAAGCAAGAAACCATTTACCATTGTGATGCCACCTCCAAACATTACAGGACAGCTTCATATGGGACATGCATTAGATAACACCATGCAGGATATTTTAATCCGGTTTAAGAGAATGCAGGGATATAATGCACTGTGGCAGCCGGGAACCGACCACGCATCCATTGCCACAGAAGTAAAAATTATTGATGCCTTAAAAGAACAGGGAATTGACAAAGAAGACCTGGGACGTGAAGGATTTTTGGAAAAAGCATGGGATTGGAAAAAAGAATATGGCGGACGTATTATCAACCAGTTAAAACGCCTTGGTTCCTCGGCAGACTGGGACAGAGAACGTTTTACAATGGATGAGGGATGTTCCGATGCCGTACAGGACGTATTTATCAAATTGTATAATAAGAAATTAATTTATAAAGGCTCCAGACTGATTAACTGGTGTCCGGTTTGTCAGACATCCATCAGTGATGCAGAGGTAGAGCATGTGGATATGGCAGGACATTTCTGGCATATTAATTATCCGGTTGCAGGAGAAGAAGGACGATTTTTGGAAATTGCAACCACCCGTCCGGAAACCATGCTTGGCGATACTGCCGTGGCAGTAAATGCTGAAGATGACAGATATAAAGACTTAATCGGAAAGATGGTAGAATTGCCATTGACAGGTCGCCAGATTCCGGTCATAGCCGATGAACATGCAGATATGGAAAAAGGAACCGGTGTTGTTAAAATAACTCCAGCTCATGATCCGAACGATTACGAAGTTGGAAAACGTCACAACTTACCGGAAATCAATATCTTAAATGATGACGGAACCATTAATGAAGTTGGCGGTAAATATGCAGGTATGGACCGTTTCGAAGCAAGAAAAGCCATCTTAAAAGATTTGGATGATTTGGGACTTTTAGTGGAGACAGAGGATATTGTTCACAGCGTAGGAACTCATGACCGCTGTAAATCCACCGTGGAGCCGATGATTAAACCACAGTGGTTTGTAGCCATGGAAGAGCTGGCAAAACCGGCTATGGAAGCAGTAAAAACCGGTGATTTAAAACTGATTCCGGAGCGTATGAACAAAGTATACTTTAACTGGCTGGAGAATATCCGTGACTGGTGTATTTCACGTCAGTTATGGTGGGGACACAGAATTCCGGCATACTATTGTCAGGATTGCGGTGAAGTGGTTGTAGCAAAAGAAGCGCCGGATGTCTGTCCGAAATGTGGAAAGAATCATTTTAAGCAGGACGAGGACACATTAGATACATGGTTTTCATCAGCATTGTGGCCGTTCAGCACCCTTGGCTGGCCAAAGGAGACAGAAGATTACGACTATTTCTATCCGACAGATGTACTGGTAACAGGATATGATATTATTTTCTTCTGGGTAATCCGAATGGTATTTTCAGGATTGGAGCATACAGACAAGCTTCCGTTCCATACCGTTGTGTTCCACGGACTGGTTCGTGATGATCAGGGACGTAAGATGTCCAAGTCGTTGGGAAATGGCATTGACCCATTGGAAGTTATTGATAAATACGGTGCAGATGCGCTGCGGTTTACACTGATTACCGGCAATGCTCCGGGAAATGATATGAGATTCTATTGGGAAAGAGTGGAAGCATCACGAAATTTTGCAAACAAGGTATGGAATGCTTCCAGATTTATACAGATGAATCTTCCGAAGGAGAAAATTGACTTAAATAAAAAGCCGGAAAATCTTACAGATGCGGATAAATGGATTCTGTCAAAAGTCAACACATTAGCAAAAGATGTGACAGAAAACCTGGATAAATACGAATTAGGGATTGCGGCTGACAAAATTTACAACTTTATTTGGGAAGAATTTTGTGATTGGTATATTGAAATGGTTAAGCCAAGATTGTACAATGATAGTGATGACACAAAAGAGGCTGCGCTGTGGACATTGAAGAAGGTATTGATTGATTCATTAAAACTTCTTCATCCTTACATGCCGTTTGTTACAGAAGAAATTTTCTGCACCATACAGGAGGAAGAGGAATCCATTATGATTTCTCACTGGCCTGCGTATACGGAGCAGTATCATTTTGCAGAAGAAGAGGCGGCAGTGGAAACCATCAAGGAGGCAGTCCGTTCCATCAGAAATATCCGTTCTGAAATGAATGTGGCGCCAAGCAGAAAGGCGAAGGTGTTTGTGGTATCAGAGGATGCAGGGGTACGACAGATATTTGAAAACGGTAATGTGTTTTTTGCAACGTTAGGATATGCCAGCGAGGTTGTGATTCAATCAGATAAGTCAGGGATTGAAGATGACGCAGTATCCGTTGTCATTCCAAAGGCTGCCATCTATATGCCGTTTGCTGAATTGGTAGATATTGCAAAGGAAAAGGAACGTCTCGAAAAAGAAGTTGTGAGACTTGAGAAAGAATTGGCACGTGTCAATGGAATGCTTTCAAATCCGAACTTTGTAAACAAAGCGCCTGAAAAGAAAATTCTTGAAGAAAAAGAAAAGCAAGCGAAATATCAGCAGATGATGGAACAGGTTCAGGAGCAACTGGCAAGACTGAAACAGTAAAACCCGTGAAATACGGTGAAGTGGAGGTACGATATGATTAATTTTGAAGAAGAAATCAAAAAATTTCATCCCAGCCTTGAAATCGAGGAAGCAGAGGATGCAATATATAACAATAATATATCTGACATTACTGATGTGATGATTCAGATGATTAATGAACTGAAGGCAGACGAATAACAGGCAAAGGATGGAAAGATAAATGATTTGCTATAATTGTGGAAGCGTGCTGACCAACAGTGACTATTGCAGTCAGTGTGGTATGGACGTCAGTGTATACAAGAGAATCGTCCGATTATCCAATACCTACTATAATGCCGGTTTAACAAAAGCAAGAAACCGGGATTTGGCTGGTGCGGCGGATACCCTCAGACGATGCGTAAAATTGAATAAGCGGAATATTGATGCAAGAAACCTGCTGGGTCTGGTTTATTTTGAGATGGGTGAGACGGTACAGGCATTTTCCGAGTGGGTTATGAGTACCAACATCCAGCCGGATAATAATCCTGCCGACAAATATCTTCTGACCATTCAGCAGGAAAAAGGAAAGGTGGATGAATTAAATCATACCATTAAAAAGTTTAACATAGCGTTAAATTATGCAAGAAGCGGTACGGATGATATGGCCATTATTCAGTTGAAAAAGGTTCTCAATCAGAATCCGAACTTTATCAAGGCATATCAGTTATTAACCCTTCTCTATACAAAAAACGGACAGTATGAGAGGGCGAAGCGCACAATAAAAAAATGTATGAAGATTGATAAGTGTAATCCGTTAAGTATCCGTTATCTGCGTGAAATCAATGAGTATGTGGAGGATGAAAAGAGGAATGATCCGGACAAGAGAATGGAGCGGAGAAGAAGTCTGCGGGGAAGACTGGTAGACAGACCATACCTTAGCGGAAATGATGTTATCATTCCGAAAAATGACTTTAAGGATGCGCTGACGGGAGCTCAGAGTATTCTTCATATCATTATTGGTATCCTGCTTGGTGCGGCTTTGGTTTACTTTATCGTTACACCTGCCAGAATTTCCAGTGTGACAGATAAAGTCAATGATACGAAGGTGGAATATAACCAGAAAATTGCGATTAAAAATTCTACCATATCTGAACTGCAGAATCAGGTAGATACAATTAAGGCAGACAGAGATAAATTGAAAACCAGTCTGGCCCAGTACACCGATACCGGAAATACGTTAAGTACCAACTACAGCAATCTGTTGGAAGCTGTCGAATACTATTTAGATAAAGATTATGACAAAAGTGCGAATGCTTTAGAGAAGGTTGACGGCAAGATGAAGATGGATTCGGCACCTTTTACCCATGTGTATGAAGCGTTAAGCGACCAGCTTTCCTCACAGGTAGAGCAGGGAGCATTTGATGCCGGAATGTCTGCCTATGAAAGTGGAGATTATGAAAAGGCTATCGAAGAATTTGAAAGATGCCTGGAGACAAATAAAGATAATGATGAGGCAATGTATTACTTAGCGTATGCATACAGCAGAAACGGCAATGATGAAAAAGCAGAAGAGTATTTCAGAAAAATTGTGGATGATTATCCTGATTCTGACTTTTACACCAGAGCTGAGAATCAACTGCCTGACGATACAGAAGAGTAAAAATCAAACTGATTTCAAGTACGAAAGAGAAGAACAAACCGTTCTTCTCTTTTTGCGTTTTGGCATGAGCCATGCCACAAGAGATAATTTTTGTCACTGCAAGTTTACTTGCAAAGTGACAAAAAATTATCTCTTGTGATAGGGCGAAGCCCACGACCGAGATGGAGCAAAGCGAAATCGAGGTGCATGGCTCATGGCTCAAGGAAAAAGAGCCAACGGTAGTGCTCATAAAATTATATTTCAAAGGGGGATTTTATATGGAAGTTTTATACGAAGTAAGAGGAGAAAATTTATTTATCTATTTACCGGAGGAATTGGATCATCATAATTCCAAAATGATCACAGAGCAGTCCGACTGGTACATTGTATCAAATCAAATCAGAAATATCATTTTTAATTTTAAAAATACGAATTTTATGGACAGTTCCGGAATTGGAGTGATTATGGGAAGGTATAAACTGATAAAAACACGGGGCGGTAATATCACCGTGACCAATATAAACAATGCCATTGACAGGATTCTTACCATATCAGGTTTGTACAAAATCGTAAATAAAAAAGAAATGATCAATTTGGCTGAATTTTAGGAGGTGTATATGGAAAATAATATGAGTCTTGAGTTTGATGCAAAATCTCAAAATGAGGGACTGGCAAGAATGGTAGTGTCAGCGTTTCTCACGGAACTGGATCCCACCGTTGAAGAGATGAATGATGTAAAAACGGCCGTGTCGGAGGCAGTAACAAATTCCATTATCCATGGTTATGGGGAAAAAGAAGGACAGGTTTTTATGAAATGCAGTCTCCGAAAAGATAACGATTTGGAAGATTGTATATTACAAATTGAGATTAAAGATGAGGGAGTGGGAATTGAAGATATAGAGAAAGCAAAAGAGCCCTTATACACGACAAAGCCGGAATTGGAACGCTCAGGAATGGGATTTATGTTTATGGAAATGTTTATGGATCATATACATATTGATTCCAAACCCGGTGTTGGAACCACAGTTTTTATGACAAAAAAAATAAAAGATAATAAAAAGAATAGATAGAGGTAATATGGATACATTAACCCTAATAAAACAGGCTCACCAAGGGGATAAAGTTTCCAGAGACAGGGTACTGACAGAAAATACCGCTTTGATATGGAGTATTGTCCGCAGATTTTTAAATCGGGGCTATGAGGGGGAAGATTTATTTCAAATCGGCTGTATCGGGATGCTGAAAGCCATAGACAGGTTTGACGTGGAATACAATGTGGCTTTCTCTACTTATGCAGTTCCCTTAATTGCGGGAGAAATCAGACGATTTTTGCGGGATGACGGTATTATAAAAATCAGCAGAACCATTAAAGAAAATCAGAATAAAATTATTGCAGAAACAGAAAAATTCAGGGAGACAAATCATGTGGAACCTACCATAGAACAGCTTTCTGAATTATGTTCTTTATCAAAAGAAGATGTGGTGACAGCTATAGAATCTCTCAGAAATGTTGAGTCCATTGATAAGGAAGCAGACAGCACCGGCGATGGCAACAGTGTGTCGATAATGGACAGGCTGGTGGACAAAACCAATCATGAAAATATGGTCGTTGACAGATTATTAATCAGGCAGCTTTTGGATACACTGGAAGAAAAAGAACGGAATATCATTATTTTAAGATATTACAAAAATAAAACCCAGTCTGATATTGCAAAAGAAATTGGAATTACGCAGGTGCAGGTGTCAAGATTGGAGAAAAAAATACTGAAAAAATTAAAAAAACAAATTAATTTTTAATATTTGGAATATTGGAAAAACTTTTGGAGATACTGAAAATATTGTTAGAAATATAAAAGAGAGGTGCAATATGAAAATATTAAAAATGATGTTGGTACTGCTGATTATGCTGGCAGTTGCAGGGTTTAGTGTTTTAATGTTGACCGAAGATAAAACTACTTATGAAAAAGAAGCCGCCGTGCTGATATAGGTGATTTTATGAGCGATACATTATATGTAAAAATGAGTCAATGTGTGGAAATTACCAACGATTATGTGACTGTGGGGGATGTCTGTCAGTTAGAATGTAAAAATAAAACCATAGTCAACAGACTGAAACCCATCAAACTGTTAAATGATGATTCCAATGGGAAAAAAAGATATCTTGTATCTATCATGAAAATTTATGAGATCGTGGATAAGGAATTTCAGAATGTTGACGTTCAAAGTGTTGGGGAAACCGATTGTATTATAGAATTTAAAAAGGCAAACAGCGATATAAAGTGGCTGGAAATATTAAAAGTGACAGCCATATGCATTATTCTTTTCTTTGGCGCAGGATTTTCCATTATGTCCTTTAATAACGACATATCCATTGGAGGAATGTTTGAGAAAGTCTGTAAACTGCTGACGGGAGATAAAAACACGGGAAAAACAGTGATGGAAGTAGGATATTCTTTGGGACTGGGACTGGGAATTCTTGTTTTCTATAATCATTTCGGACCGAAAAAACTTTCTAAAGACCCTACACCGATTGAAGTAGAAATGCGAAAATACGAGACGGAAATTAATCAGGCATTGATTGACGGTCATAACAGACAGGATGGAAAGTTGGACGTAAAATGATGATTTTAAATTATGTAATTATGGCACTGGTATCCATCGGTGGTGGAGCAGTTATATCAGGTGCAGTTTTTGCCTTGATTTCTTCTACTGGAGTGGTAACAAGAATGGCGGACAAATCCAGAACTGCCAGTCATGTCAGAATATATGAGGATGCCATTATTCTCGGCGGTGTTTGGTGGAATTTGTTCTGGATTTTTTCTATTCACATTCCCTTTGGAGCGGATTTTGCTCAGGAGTTTCAGGCGATTATGGGATTGGCACAGGGGATGTTTGTGGGATGTCTGGCAGTTTCGTTAGCTGAGGCGTTAAGTACCACGGCAATTTTTTCAAGAAGGGTAAAACTGAAAACAGGATTGAGCTTTATTGTTTTATCCATTGCGTTAGGAAAAATAGCTGCCTCACTGATTCAGTTTGGAAACGGATGGGTTAAGAAGTAATGATAAATTTGGAGATGGTTGAGTATGGAAAGTGAAGAGAGAAAAAAACAGTACAATGAATATGTAGAAAAGGTAACGCCTAATAACAATCTGTGGAAAAATCTGTTCAATGCTTTTTTGATTGGAGGACTCATCTGTGTCATGGGACAGGTCTGGATGGAAATTTTCATGTATTTTGGTATGGGAAAAGAAGATGCGGCCAGTTGGACCACATTAACGCTGATACTGGAAAGCGTCCTTCTTACAGGATTCGGATTATATCCGAAAATTGCAAAAGTAGGAGGCGCAGGATGCCTCGTGCCGATTACAGGATTTGCAAATGGGGTGGTTTCCCCGGCAATTGAATTTCAGGCAGAAGGACAGATATTTGGCGTGGGAGCAAAAATTTTTACCATTGCAGGACCGGTTATTTTGTACGGTATATTATCCAGTTGGATTGCAGGAATTATTTATATAGTGCTGAAAGCATGCGGAATCATATAAAAAGTTGTTGAAGAAAAAGCAGTAAAATTCAAATATAGGGAATAAAAAGAGGTTCGTTTCAGGGGATGAAAATATATAGGAACCTCTTTTTTGCAGTAAAAGTCCGGCAGACAATCGTGTGTCTGTGCAAAATATGGTTTGCCGGTCATTATGAATATATTGCAATTCAACTTTGTCGATATTATACTGTGGTTGAAACAATCAATGTATGAAGGAGGCAGATATGAGCATTGTTCATCCGATCACACCTCTTTATAATGAAAATTCGGAAGTGCTGATTTTAGGAAGTTTCCCATCGGTAAAGTCAAGAGAGAGTGGATTTTTTTATGGACATCCGCAAAACAGATTTTGGAAGGTGATTGCATCTGTATGCGGACAGGAGATCCCTAAAAATATTCAGGAGAAAAAAGAGTTGTTGCTAAGTCATAATATTGCCGTATGGGATGTGATTCAGTCCTGTGATATTACCGGGTCATCCGATAGCAGTATAAAAAATGTGGTTGCGAATGATATTTCAAAAATTGTCAGCGAAAGTAAAATAGAAAAAATATATACCAATGGTAAAAAGGCTTATCAGTTATATGAGAAATATATATTGCCTGACAGTGGAATTGATGCGATATGTCTTCCATCCACAAGTCCGGCAAATGCAGCATGGAATTTGGAAAAGCTGGTTATGGAATGGAGCAAAATAAAAAAATAAACACCCAAGGGGTGGGCATATACTCCATAGGTGCGTAGAAAATTTATTCCAAATATATTAAAATTTATATATTAATGGTTCGGAGCGTACTTATGAAGAAAAAAGAGATTTCTGATTTGGATACACAAATCGGTTCAAGAATTAAATCAATCAGATCAGACAATAAATTATCCCAGGAAAAAATGGCGGCAAAAATAGGAGTGGAATCACTTAATTTTTATCAGAGTGTAGAAAAGGGAAGCAACCGGTTATCAATAGAGCATTGTATAAAAATTTGCGATGAATTTGGTGTGTCCATGGATTTCATATTAAGGGGCAAAATCAGTGACAATAAAGAATTTGAAATATTTTTTGACAGTCTGGCCCCCGAAAATAAGGTACGGGAGTTTATGAATATTATTTTAAAGTTGTGTGGCGATGAAGATGAGAACTATGTAGATTTCCTGTTTGACATATATAAACGTATGAGGAGAAACGATGCAAGCGGTATTTAAACAGATTTTGGTCGTAGAAGATAATCAGTATAGCATGAATAAAATCTGCTCCATATTAAAAGAAATTAAAAACATAACCGTTTTAAAAGCAAAAAACAGTGGAGAAGCATACAGATATGCAATGGAATATAGTATTGACTTATTTATTATTGATATTATTCTGGAGCCTTCTAAAGAAGCAGATATTTCCGGCATACACTTTGCGGATACAATTAGAAAACAGGAAAAATACTTAGTGACACCCATGATATTTATTACGGCGCTGGCAGAACCGCAAATGTATACATATACAAAATTACACTGTTATGATTACTTTGAGAAACCCATTGACATAAAAAAATTTAGGGAGGCCGTATTGGCAACACTGCAAATGAAAATCAGAAAACATGAAAAAGAATATACTTTTTTTAAGATTAATGGAATTATTATGCCTGTAAAAATTCATGATATTGTTTATATTGACAATAAAGTTTCTTCTTTGTGTATTCAGTGTGTCAATGAAGAAATGATGCATGTACCCTACAAATCAAGCAGGCAGGTTCTGTTAGAACTTGATTCGTTTAAATTTTTAAAATGTAATAAAAGCATGATTGTCAATATTGACTATATTGAGAATATTGATTATGGAAAAAGCACAGTAAAATTAAAAGATAATTTCGGGGAAGTGAAAATAGGCAGGAAATTACTAAAAAGTTTTAAAGAAGGATTATTGGAATGTTAAGCAGCAAATGAAAAATGATGTTATGGCGGTTGTTATAAATTATAAAAATTCTGGTTGTTATGAATAATAAAAAACTATTGTTTATTATAGGTCTTTAATGTAAAATACATAGCATTAAAGACCTTATGTTTTATGGGAGGAGAAAATGATTAAGGCAGTTATTTTTGATATGGATGGATTAATGATAGACAGTGAGCGGGTTACATATGAATGTTATAAAGTGTATCTGAACAGCTTGGGACTGGATATGACGGAGGATTTTTATAAGACATTGCTGGGACAGACAATCAATGTATGCAGAGATAAGTTTTTGAGACAATATGGAAAGGACTTTCCTTATGATGAATGCATAAAAAGAGTGCATGAAATGGTAGACGGGCGTTTTAGAGCGGAGGGGGTCCCTTTAAAAAACGGGCTGCTTGAACTGCTAAAGTATTTAAAGAAAAATAAATTTAAAATGATTGTCGCCACTTCCAGTGAAAGAAAACGGGTGGATGCCATATTAAAACGTGGAGGAATATCAGAATATTTTGATGCTTCCATATGCGGTGATGAAGTAGAAAAGGGCAAACCGGATCCGGAAGTATTTTTAAAAGCATGTGAGAAATTAAAAATTTCTACGGAGGAGGCTATGGTGCTGGAGGATTCTGAGGCAGGAATTCAGGCGGCTTACGACGGAAAAATAAAGGTGATCTGCGTGCCGGATATGAAATATCCGGCGGATAATTATGTAGAAATGACAACACGAATTTGTAAAGATTTAGCAGAAGTAAAAAAATATATGGAACAATGTTGTCAATGAAAATAATAGTGTTATAATGAAATGGTATTTTAGAAATTAAAATGCGAAAGGACGAAAAAAATCATGAATATAATCATTGCCGGGGACGGAAAGGTAGGGGGCTCCCTTGCCAGAAAACTATCTGCCGAAGGGTATAATATTACCCTGATTGATTCCAATGTGAAAGTGTTGGATGCCAGTCTGGAACGATACGATGTTATGGTGGTTCATGGAAACTGTACCCTGATGTCTGTTTTAGCAAAGGCAGATGTGGAGAACACACAGTTGCTAATTGCCGCTACCAGTGCAGACGAAATTAATTTATTATGCTGTATGACAGCGCATAAAATGAATCCGAATCTGCATACCATAGCTAGAATCCGAAACCCTGAGTACAGCGAACAGATATATGCCATGCGCGATGATTTCGGATTATCAATAACAGTAAATCCCGAGAAACAGGCGGCAGTGGAAATAGAACGGTTATTGAAATATCCGGAATTTTTACGGAGAGATACGTTTGCCAAAGGAAGAGTTGAGCTGGTAGAGTTGAGAATTAACAGCGACAGTGTGCTAAAGGATGTGTCTCTGAACGAATTGTACGGTATTGTCAAATGTCAGGTTCTGGTCTGTGCGGTCAGGAGAAACGGCAGGGTTGAAACGCCGGATGGAAACTTTGTATTAAAAGAGGGAGACAGAATTTATGTTACTGCCCCTTCGCAAAACCTTACCATCATGTTAAAAAACATGGGAATCATTACAAAAAAAGTAAAAAGAGTGATTTTATGTGGTGGAGGAAAAGTAAGTTATTATCTTACAAAAATTTTAAGAAAATCAGGAGTTTCCGTAAAGATTATCGAAGAAAATGAACAGAGAGCAAGACAACTGGCAGAATTGCTTCCCGGGGTGGATATTATTCATGGGGATTCCAGCAGGAGAACCTTATTGGAAAGTCAGGGGATTGAGGATTGTGATGCTTTGATTACTTTAACAGGGATGGATGAACTAAATATTATTATATCCATGTATGCACAAACCTGTGGTGTACCACAGGTAATCACCAAAGTAGGGCATACAGACAGCAGTAGTATACAGGATAGTCTGCATCTCGGAAGCATTGTCTGTCCGAAGGATTTATGCTGTGATACCATTGTAGGATACGTCAGGGCATTGGACGCTCAAACCGGAGCAGCTATTTCAGTACATAATATTGCAGACGGACAGGCTGAAGCAGTAGAGTTTCGAGCGGACGAGCACACAAAACATTGTGGAGTACCATTGAAAGATATTCAATTAAAAAATAATATGCTGATTGCATGCATAACACATAAAGGCAAAATTGAAATACCGAATGGCGATTCATGTTTCGAGTCGGGAGATACGGTTATTGTAGTTTCAAAAGGCGATGTGGCAATACACCGGTTAAATGATATATTTCAATAATTAAGAGGAAAAGGTTGGAATAATGAATTACAAAGTAATTGGAAAGTTTATTTCCAAAATGTTATTTGTAGAAGCGGTTTTTATGGTACCGCCATTCATCATTAGCATATACGACGGAGAAAAACCGGCGGTTGCCGGATTTTTAGGAGCAATATTGATTACGGTGTTGTTATCATTGATATTGTATTTTACTTGTAAAAAGGCGAAGCAGCGTTTTTTTGCAAAAGAGGGATTGGTATGTGTGGGACTTAGCTGGATTGTCTTGAGTTTTCTGGGAGGTTTACCATTTTATATTTCAAAAGAGATACCATCTTTTATTGATGCTTTATTTGAAATCGTTTCCGGTTTTACCACTACAGGGGCCTCCATACTAACAGATGTGGAAGCAATGTCCAGAGGACTGCTTTATTGGAGAAGTTTTAGCCACTGGTTAGGTGGAATGGGAATATTGGTGTTTGTTTTAGCCATCGCACCGGCTGATGGAAGAAGCAACCGGTTTACCATGCACCTGCTTCGGGCAGAAAGTCCGGGACCAGATGTAGGCAAATTGGCGCCCAAAATGCGTGACACCGCAAAGATTTTATATATTTTATATGTAGGTCTGACCGTAGTGAATGTTATTTTCTTATTAATTGGTAAGATGTCTCTGTTTGATGCCCTATGTACAGCATTTGGTACAGCAGGAACAGGAGGATTTGGCATAAAAAATGACAGCATGGCAGGGTACAGCCCTTATATTCAAAATGTCTGTACGGTGTTTATGCTGTTGTTTGGTGTAAATTTCAGTTGCTATTATTTATTACTTCTGATAAAATTTAAAGCAGTGTTGAAAGACGGAGAATTGAGAGTGTATTTAGGGCTTGTAACCGCCAGTATTATGATGATTACGATAAATATATCCGGCATGTTTGGAAGTATTAGAGAAGCGCTTCATCATGCAGCGTTTACCGTCTCAAGTATTATTACCACAACCGGATTTGCCACAGAGAATTTTGATATGTGGCCTGAGTTTTCTAAAGCAATTTTATTATTGTTAATGATGGTAGGCGCCTGTGCAGGCAGTACTGGTGGCGGTTTAAAATGTGGTAGATTACTGATATTAGTCCGCAGTATCAGAAGAAATATACGACAGACTTTAAATCCGAGAAAGATTGAAGTAATACGAGCTGGCGGACAAGTGGTAGAAGAGAGAATTGTCTCTGGCGTAAACAGTTATTTTGCAGCTTATATACTGATTATCCTTGTAAGTTTTCTTCTTGTTTCCATAGATGGGCATAGTTTGATTACAGGGCTTTCAGGTGTAATATCATGTTTCAATAATATTGGTCCCGGATTGGATTTGGTAGGACCGGCATCCAATTATTCCGTGTTTGGTAACTTTTCAAAATTTGTGTTAATTGTAGATATGTTAGCCGGTCGTTTGGAAATTTTCCCGATATTAATTTTGCTTTCTAAGGGAACATGGATTGTTAAAAGATAGTTTAGAAGAGGTAGAGATGAAATATAAAGAGCATAGACATATATCAACATCACAATTTATATTTTTAGGATTTCTTTTTACGATTCTTACGGGAAGTTTGATTTTAATGCTTCCATTTGCAAGTAAGGCAGGGAAAATCACATCTTTTATTGATGCCATGTTTACGGCAACGTCTGCAACGTGCGTGACGGGATTGGTCGTACATGACACAGCTACTTTCTGGTCAGAGTTCGGCCAGGCAATTATTTTGTTTTTGATACAGATTGGCGGAATGGGTGTAATTACCATAGCCGTATTACTAACAATGATGTCCGGCAGAAAAATCAGTTTGCGACAGAGATCGTTGATGCAGGAAGCCATCTCTGCACCAAAAATGGAAGGAATTGTAAGGCTTACCGGTTTTATTTTTAAAACGATTATCACAATAGAACTACTTGGTGCCACTTTTATGTTTCCTGTTTTTTATAAACAATTCGGTGTTGTAAAGGGAATCTGGTATGCGGTTTTTCATTCTGTATCAGCTTTTTGTAATGCAGGTTTTGATTTAATGGGAATTAAGGAACCTTATTCCTCACTGACGACATTATCGGATTCTGTCATGATTAATGTGGTAATTATGGCTCTGATTGTGATTGGCGGATTGGGTTTTATTACATGGGAAGATATTAAAAAGCATAAATATCATTTTAGAAAATATAAAATGCAGAGTAAAGTAATTATACTGGTTACTGCTTTGCTGATTATCATTCCTACCATTTATTTTTATTTTTGTGAATTCCGCTTAGGAAAATGGGATGATATGTCCACATCCAATAAAGTGATGGCATCTTTTTTTACTTCCATCACACCGAGAACGGCAGGTTTTAATACGGTAGATTTTACAGAGTTGACGGGAGCAGGACAGATGGTAATCATTTTGCTGATGTTGATTGGAGGGGCACCGGGGTCTACGGCCGGTGGTATGAAAGTAACTACCATGGCAGTAATTTTTGCTACGGCATATGCAGTGTTTCGAAGAAAGCAGGAGGCACATTTTTTTAAGAGACGAATTGCAACAGATATTATTGCAAAAGCGGCGACCATACTTTTGATGTATGTATTTTTATTTTTAGTGTCAGCTATTGTAATCAGCACTATTGAAGGACTTCCGATTGTTGATGTGATGTTTGAGACAGCTTCAGCGATTGGAACAGTTGGTCTGACATTAGGAATAACAACAGAATTATGTACAGTTTCTAAAATTATTTTGATTATTTTAATGTTTTTTGGAAGAGTGGGAGGATTGACCATCATTTTTGCCGCTGTTTCTGGTAACAATGGAAATGTAACAAGATTTCCGGAAGAAAAAATTATGGTCGGCTGATTGTCGGAAAACATGAATCATTTAAAAGCAGGAGCGTGAGGAAAATGAAATCAATATTATTAATCGGATTGGGGAGATTTGGAAGACACATTGCAATGAAACTGGACGAGATGAACCATCAGGTAATGGCTGTTGATAATAAAGAAGAGAGAGTCAATGCTGTATTGCCTTATGTTACCAATGCGCAGATAGGGGACAGTACCAACGAAGAATTTCTGGCGTCTCTGGGAGTCAGAAATTTTGATGTCTGTATTGTGGCGATAGGAGATGATTTTCAAAATTCTCTGGAAACGACTTCTTTGCTAAAAGAACTGGGAGCACAATTTGTTGTTTCCAGAGCGGCAAGAGATGTGCATGCCAAATTTTTGCTGCGGAACGGGGCGGATGAAATTGTTTACCCGGAAAAACAGCTGGCAAAATGGATGGCATTCCGTTACACTGCGGACAATGTTTTAGATTATATTGAATTAGGAAAAAATTATTCCATATTTGAAGTGGAAATGCCGGAAAACTGGATTGGAAAGACGGTAGGGGAAGTGGACGTAAGGAAGTTTTATGATATTAATATATTGTCCATAAAACATGAAGGCAGTTTCAAAATGAGAATTTCTTCCGAAACACAGTTTTTGGAGGGAGATACACTGTTAGTACTTGGGCATAATAAGGATATACAGAAATGTTTTCATATCTAAATTATTTCGATATTGGAGATAAATTCAAATGAAAATCAAAATATGCGGACTTACCAGTACGAAAGAAGCACAATTTTTAAACAGAAACCATGTTGACTTTGCAGGGATGGTGTTGTTTTTTTCAAAGAGCAGACGAAATATCAGTATAGAGCAGGCAGGACGGATTATGGAAGCGCTTGATGGGGCAATTCAGTCGGTAGCCGTGGTTGTATCGCCGACCAGAGAGCAACTGGTTCAGATACAGGAAGCCGGTTTCGACTATGTGCAGATACATGGGGAAATTTCAGAAGAGTTGTTGAAAGAAATTCATATTCCGGTATGGAAAGCATTTAATGTTAAGGATTTGAAACAGTTAAAATTATATCACAATCAGAAAAACATTGCGGGATATGTATTTGACGGAGCAGATTACGGCAGTGGAAAAACTTTTGACTGGAATCTGCTGAAGGATATTCCAAGAGATGGGAAACTGTTTCTGCTGGCAGGGGGATTGAATCCTTCCAATGTAGCAGATGCCATCCGATATGTACAGCCGGACGGAGTGGATGTATCTTCGGGGGTGGAGAAAGATTTTGGAAAGGGAAAAGACGGAGAAAAGATAGAGCAGTTTGTTGAGCAGGTAAGAGCAGAGGAAACGTATAGACGATGAAAAAAATATTGATTATCGAAGATGACACATCCATAAGTCAGGAACTTTATCAATTGCTGACAAATTCCGGATATGAAGCAGAAATTTTAAAAGATTTTTCCGATGCAAAAAGTCAGGTTTTAAAAAGCGGGGCTGACTTGATTTTGCTGGATATTCATATTCCTGTATTAAATGGAGAACTACTGCTTAAAGAAATCAGAAAAGAATCAGATGTGCCGGTAATTATGGTAACCAGTAAAAACAGTGAGGCAGATGAAGTGCTTTCCATGTCTTATGGAGCAGATGACTATATTACAAAACCTTACAGTCCTACGGTGCTGCTTCTCCGCATACAAAACATTTTCAAAAGACTGGAACCGAAAAAAGATAAGTGCAAGTATCAGGATTTGGAAGTGCATCTGAGTAAAGGAATTATTTGCAGCAAAACGGAAGAAATCCGGCTGACAAAAAATGAGATGATTATATTTTCCTATCTCTTAAATCATCAGGGACAAATTGTTACAAGAGATGATTTGATGACAGATTTATGGAATAATGAGGAGTATCTGAATGACAATGCACTGACGGTAAACATAAGCCGTCTGCGGGGAAAATTATCGGAACTGGGTTATGAGAAAGTGATAGAAACCAGAAAGGGACAAGGTTATATTTTAATATGAAGTTAAGTAAATATCTGTTGGATAAATGGCTGTCAATAACGGTGTTGTTTGTCAGCTATTTTATTATTTTAGGATTATTGACCGTGTTTAAAATTCCGGGAGAGTTAATTATAGCTCTGACAATTATATACTGTTTAAACGGCCTATGGATGATTTTCATAGAATATATGAAAAAGAAAAAGTTCTATGATATGCTCATTTCCAATACCAATGCGCTGGATCAGAAATATCTGGTATTGGAGACTTTGGAAAGACCGGATTTCTATGAAGGAAAATTGCTCTATGATGCTCTTTATGAAATCAATAAATCTATGGCGGAAAGAGTCAACGACTATAGTGAAAACATGAATGATTTTAAAGAATATATTGAAATGTGGATTCATGAAGTAAAAATTCCCATATCCAGTCTGGTTCTGATGTGCCATAACAGAAAAGCCAAAAAGGAACTTCCGCAAAAGAAAGACGGAATGGATGAAAGATATATTCGTCAAATCAGAAGACTGGATCATTATGTAGAGCAGGTGCTTTACTATGTGCGTAGTAATTATACGGAAAATGATTATCTGATTAAAGAAGTCCGGTTGGATAAACTGGTTGGGAATGTACTGATAAAAAATAAAGATGATTTGCTGGAGAGCGGAATCCAAATTTTTGTGAATACGAAAAAAATTTCCGTACTGACGGATGGGAAATGGATGGAGTTCATTTTAAATCAGATTATCAATAACAGCCTGAAATATAAAAAGGAAGGTATTGATTCCCAAATAACGATAGAGGCAGAAGAAAAGGACAGTAAAATTTTTCTTTACGTTTGTGATAATGGAATTGGAATTCCCCCGAAGGACATTCCTAATGTATTTAAAAAATCTTTTACCGGCGAAAATGGAAGAAAAGGTGCAAAATCTACCGGAATGGGACTTTATATCGCAAAAAAATTGTGTGTAAAACTGGGACACTGCATAGAAATAGAATCTGAAGAAAATGAATACACCAGAGTTAACATTACATTTGGGAAAAATGATTTTTATAAAATAAAGTGAACCTTACAAAACTGTAATGTTCTGTAAGATTAGAATTACGACAAAAAGAAAGAAATCCTTTAACATAGTATTTACAAGATAAAACAAAGGAGTTGATACTATGGAAAATCTATTAAAGATTGAAAAAATCGAAAAATATTACGGAAACAAATCCAGTTTAACCAAAGCCATCGACAATATTTCCTTTGAGGTGGAACGAGGGGAATTTGTTGCGATTATGGGAGCCTCCGGTTCCGGAAAAACAACCTTACTTAACTGCATCTCTACCATAGATAAGGTTACTTCTGGGAATATCTGGGTGGATGGACAGAATATTACAAAATTAAAGTCTAGGGAATTAAACAGATTTCGAAGAGAAGAACTAGGATTTATTTTTCAGGATTTTAATCTGTTGGACACCCTTACCGCATATGAAAATATTGCACTGGCATTGTCTATACAGAATGTGAAAGCAGATGAGATTGACAGCAGAATCAAAAAAGCTGCTTATGATTTGGATATCGAAAGTGTTTTGAGAAAATATCCATATCAGATGTCCGGCGGACAGAAGCAGAGAGTGGCAAGCGCCAGAGCCATTATTACAAATCCGAAACTGGTGTTGGCAGATGAACCAACTGGTACTGTTATGTTAGTACAAATATAAATTAAAAAAATATATCAAAGCTACCATTATCATAAGCGACAATTTTTTTTATA